>DATFRY010000208.1:0-14297 GCA_035262925.1 Kofleriaceae bacterium
CGCCGCCGCCATCGTGGTGCACATCTACCTCGGCACCGCGGCGGTGCCCGGCTCCTTCCAGTCGATGACCCGCGGGACGGTGACCAAGAAGTACGCGCGGCTCAACCACCCGCGCTGGTACCGCGAGACCACCGGCCAGAAGTCGTCGGGGGCGGGGGCCACGGCGTCGGGGTCGGCCTCGGCGTCGGTGGAGGCATCGTTCGAAAAGCCAGGTGACGTCGACAAGCCGTAGCGCGGCGCGAGGACGCGCGGCCGAGGAGCTCGAGCGGCGCGCGGGCCGCGCCGACGCGCTGGCGCCCGCGTCGCCGAGCGCGCAGGAGCCGCTCGCGTTCGCCGCCGGCCTCTACCGCGCGCAGGCCGACCTGGCCGCCGCCATCGAGGGAGTGCCGCTCGCGGGCGCGCTCGAGGCCGATCTCGAGCGCCTGGCCGGCGAGCTCGACGGCATCATGCGCTATGCGGCCGCGAAGGGCCCGCCGGGTCTCAGCGGCGACGCGCGCGCGCGCGCGGGCGGGGGATGGGCGGGTCTCCTCGAGTGGTGGCGCGGCGGCCGCTCGGGACGCGACGACTACCTGTCGCGCGCGCTGCTCAGGCCGTACGCCGGTGCGCTGGCCGCGGCCGGTGTGCGCCCGGAGCCGGGCGGCGCGGACGCCGCCGGGTCGCGCTGTCCCTTCTGCGGGGCGCCTCCGTGGATCGGGTGGCGCCGGGCGGAGGCGGGCGAGAGCGGCGCGCAGCGCTTCCTCGGCTGCGGCCTGTGCGGCGGCGAGTGGAACGTCAACCGCATCCGCTGCGCCGCGTGCGAGCAGGAGGACCCGCACAAGCTGGCGGTCTTCCACAGCGAGCGCTACCCGGCGGTGCGGCTCGAGGCGTGCGAGGTCTGCCGCCGCTACGTGAAGTCGATCGATCTCACCGTCGACGCCCGGGCGATCCCCGAGGTGGACGATCTCCTGTCGCTGGCCATGGACCTGTGGGCCAGCGATCAGGGCTACACGCGCCTCGAGCCGTCCATCGCGGGCATCTGACCGGGCGCGCGCCGCGTCGGCCGCGGATCAGGGAGCGGCGCGCATCGCGGCGGCGGCGATCTGGTGGCGAAACGCCGCCGCGCGGTCGGGCCGGGCCAGCGCCTCGTAGATGGCGACCAGGTTGGCGCGCGCGTCCGCCACCCAGTGGACGTCGGGGGCGGCCGCGGCCATGACCGCGAGGCCCGCGAGGCTGTGCCCCTCGGCCTCGGCGAAGCGCTTCTGCCGCGCCAGCGCGTCGCCGAGGCGGATCTCGGCGACCGCGATGAGCGGGTGATCGGCCGGCAGCGCCGCCCGATAGAGAGCCACCGCGTCGCGGAAGAGGTGCTCTGCCGTGCGCGGGTCCTGGCGTTCGAGCCACACGCTGCCCAGGTTGACGAGCACGATGCCGTGCAGGTAGTGCTTGTCGCGGAACACCGCGCGATAGATGTCGCCCTGGCGGCGATAGAGCGCCTCGGCCTCGTCGAGCTTGCCCTGCTTGCGCGCCAGGTGGCCGAGCTCACCGACGGTGCTGGCGACGCGCGGGTGGACCTTGCCGTAGGCCCGCTCGAAGATGGCGAGCGCCCGCTCGAGCACGGGGCCGGCCTCGGCCAGCCGGTCCTGCGAAAGGAGCGCGCGGCCGAGGTGGGTGAGCCCCGAAGCCACCTCCGGGTTGTCTCGCCCGTAGAAGGCCTCCTCGATCGCGATGGCCTCGCGGTGGAGCTTCTCCGCCGCGGCGTAGTGGCCCCAGATCTGCTCGATGGCGCCCAGGTTGAAAAGATCGTCGGCGACCGATGGATGCTTGGGGCCGGCGAGCCGGCGGTCGACCTCGAGGACGCGGCGGTTGAGGTCCTCGGCCGCGGCGTAGTGGCCGAGGAAGTAGTGGGCCACGGCCAGCATCCCGCGCGTGATGGCGATGTCCTGCTCGGCCGCTCCGTGCGAGGTCTGCAGGCCCAGGGCCTCCTGGAGGAGCGGGATGGCCTCGGTGCAGCGATCGCGGTTGATGAGGACCCGGCCGAGCGCGATCTCGGCCCGCACCGTGCGCGGGTCGCCCTCGGGCAGGTTCTCGCGGCCGAGCGCCAGCGCCCGGCGGAAGAGCTGCTCCGCCTCGGCGTAGCGCGCCTTGACGTCGCGCAGGAGCCCCAGCATCACGGTGGTGTCGATGGTGGTGCCGCTCTTCTCGCCGTAGAGCGCCATGTCGCGCTGGAGCGCGGCGCGCAGCAGAGAGTCGGCGGTGTCGTACTCGCCCAGCGACTGGTAGAGGCTGCCGAGGGTCTGGAACAGGTCGGCCTGGACGTCGGGGTCGGCGTCCATGGCGCGCGCCTCCTTGGCGCCGATGTCGAGGAGGGTGATGACGCGCAGGTCCTTGCCCGGCCCGACGTCCTCGTCGCCGCCGGTCAGCATCCGCTCCATGAACTGCCGGATGCGCTGGGTGCGGGCGGCCTCGGCCACCGCGGCGTCGCGCGCGATCGCGAGCCGCGCGGTGAAGAAGACGATCAGGCCGACGATCAGCAGGATGGTGGCGGCCGCGGCCACCACCGCCCGCCGGTGCCGGGTCGCGAACTTGCGCAGCCGATAGCCGACACCGTCGGGCCTCGCGTCGAGCGGCTCGCCGCCGAGGTAGTGGTCGATGTCGCGGATGAGCGCGTCGACCGAGCCGTAGCGCCGCTGCGGGTCGGCGTGCATGGCGGTCAGCACCAGCACGTCGAGGTCGGTCCACGCGGACCTGCTCGCCGCCGCCCCGGCGGGCGACGACGCGGCGGCGGCGGACGGCCGGGTGGGCTCGCGCGCGGCCGCCAGCACGGCCTCGGCCGGCGAGCGCGCGCTGCGATCGAAGGGCAGGCGGCCGGCGAGCAGCTCGTAGAGCACGACGCCGAGCGAGTAGACATCCGTGTAGATGCCGACGCGATCGCCGGTCAGCTGCTCGGGCGCGGCGTAGGCCGGCGTCATGAGCCTGAGGCCGGTCCTGGTCTGCGCGGCCGGCGCGTCGAGGTGCTCCAGGTGCTTGGCGATGCCGAAGTCGAGCAGGCGGACGCTGCCGTCGCTCTTGACCATGACGTTGGACGGCTTGATGTCGCGGTGGATGATGGCGTGGCGGTGCGCGAACTGGACCGCCTCGCACAGCGAGCGGAACAGGCGCAGCCGCTCCTCGAGCGGCGCCGTCCGGTCGCGGCAGTGGTCGGTCAGCGGCACGCCCTCGACGTACTCCATGACGAAGTAGGGCGTGCCGTCGTCGAGCGCGCCGGCGTCGTAGAGGCGGGCGATGGCCGGGTGATCGAGCCGGGCCAGCGTGCGCTGCTCGGCGGCGAAGCGCTCGCGCCGCGCCGGCGAGAGCCACGAGTCGGACAGGATCTTGATCGCCACCTTGCTGCCGAGGTCGGTGCGCTCGGCCAGGTAGACCACGCCCATGCCCCCCTGACCCAGGCGCCCGACGATGCGGTAGGGACCCAGCTGGCGGGGCGGCGGCGCGACCGATCCGTCCGCGACATCGTACGCCGCCTCGGCCACGCCGCGGTCGAGGGGCGACGAGTCGTGTCGGTCCTCGGAGAAGAGGGCCATCACGTCGGCCATGAGCGACTCGTCGCCCGCGCAGCGCGAGCTGACGAAGCCGCGCTGCTCGCCGGCCGGCAGATCGACGGCGGCGTGAAACAGCTCCTGGATCCTCTCCCAGCGCGCACTCTCCATGCTCTTGCTCAGCTCCTGCGGCGGAGGGCCCGCGCCAGCCATGCCTTGACGACCCGCCAGTCGCGCAGGACCGTGGCCTCGGATATGTCCAGCAGCCGCGCCGTCTCGGCGACGTCGAGCCCGCCGAAGAAGCGGCACTCGACGATGTGCGCCTGCCGCGGCTCGATGCGCGCGAGCTCCTCGAGCGCGTCGTCGAGGGCCAGGATGTCGCCCGGGGTGCTGCCGGCCGGCGCCGACTCGTCGAGGGTCACGAACGCGACCGCGCGCCCGCCGCGCTTGCGGGCGTACTTGCGTCGGGCCGCCTCGACCAGGACCTGGCGCATGGCGCGCGCGGCGATGCGCTTGAAGTGGAGCGGCGAGGTCGCGGCCACCGCCGGGGTGGCCGCGAGCTTGGCCCACGCCTCGTTCACCAGCGTGGTGGGACTGATGGTGAGCCCGGGCGAGCCGCGCCTGACGCTGGCCGCGAGCCGGCGCAGCTCCTCGTAGGTGGCGCTGTAGAGCTCGTCCAGCGCGCGGCGCTGCCGCGACGTCAACTGCTCGGCGGCGACGGAAGACACGTCCGCCGCGGCTCCGGCTCCACGCGCACCCCCCACAGGTCCCCCCAGCCAGAGAAGAAGCAAGTCAACGTAACCGCGGTTCTCCGGCGCCGTCAAGCGTGCTCTCGCTGACCTGCGGCGCACGTGACGGTCGGCGGCGGCGGCTTGCGCAATGTGCGGGTGAACGGCCACCCACACTCCAGCAAGGAGTCAATGCGATGCACGCGAAGCAGATGCAGCGGTTCGTTGTCGCGATGTTCTTTCTCGGCGCGGGCGCACCCGCGATGGCAGAGACCACGGGCCCGGCGGCGCCGCCGGCCAGGGCGGTGGAGGCGGCGCCGGCCGCCACCGCCGAGCGACAGGCGGGCCTCGACAACACCTTCTCGGCGTTCGGGCTGCTCAGCTACTGGTACGCCGAGTCGGGCGTCGGCGTGGGCGCTCGCTTCCAGAAGACGGTGGCCCCCGAGGGGCTACTCCATCTCGCCGGTGTTCACGACGACGTCGGCCTCGAGGGCGGAGCCGACTACGCTCACTACAGCTTCATCGGCATCTCGTACAACGAGGTGGCGCTGCTGTTCGGCGGGGTGTGGAACTTCTGGTTCCTGCAGGACCGGCTGGCGCTCTATCCCAAGGTGGACCTCGGCTATCGATTCGGATCGTGGTCGGGGGCCAGCCTGGGCGGCTACGGGGGGCTCGTCTTCCAGGGCTCGGCCGGCGTGGCGTATCGACTGGCGCGGCTCACGCTGCGCGCCGAGGCGGGATCCGGCTCGCTCCGGCTGGGCGCCGGATTCGCTTTCTGAGGGATGAGGCGAGAAGGGAGGGGCAGACCATGAATCGGCGAGCGATGCGATGGGTCGTGAACGGGCTGTGCGCGATCGCGGCGGCGAGCGGCGGCTGCGGAGGCGGCGACGGCGACGGCGGCGGCGGCGGCGGCAACGCGGCGGCCGACCACGAGTTCGAGTACGGCGCCCCGACCCCGGCGAGCGGCGCGCAGGCGACGGTGCTGGATGGCGCCCTGTCCAGCGCCGTGAGCCTGGGCGACTCGCCCAGCGCCGCCGCGGCGCTGGGCCTGGCCTCCATCACCAGCCTGACGACGGCGCTGCTCGGGACGCCCGTCGGTGTCGCGGCGGCGAGGGAGATCCCGGCGCTCGCCGCGCCGCGGGGCGGCTTCGACGACGACTGCATCACCATCACCGACACGGCGATCACGTTCGACCACTGCGAGTTCTCCAGCGGCGGCAGCTCGACGTCGACCGACGGTGAGGTGTCGATCGGCGACGGCGGCCTGGCGATCGAGTGGGATCTGACGGTCACCAGCGAGCTGGCGGGGGAGGGCTTCTCCAGCGATGCGCGGTATCACCAGTCGGGGAACCTCGCGTTCGGCGACGGCACGATCAGCGGCGAGATGCTCGGCGAGCTCAGCGCCACCACCACCCTCGGCGGCACCACCGTGTCCTACGAGATGTCGGAGGCCGCGATCCTCGACCTCGAGGTTCAGCTGAGCCCGGCCTGCGTCATCGGCGGGAGCCTCGAGGCGCGCCGGGTGTGGACCCGGAGGCCCGAGGGCTACCCGGCCACCAGCACGCCGGACGTCGGGGTCCTGATCGAGTGGACCGGCTGCGACCAGGCCACCATCGCCACGTCGATGTGAGCGGGACTGCGCGTGCGGGGCCTCGCCGCGCGCGCTGTGCGTCGGCCTGCGCAGGGCGATGGAGTGGATCCGGGCGGACGGCGTCGACCCTCGTGGCCGGCGCCGTCCGCGCGTCTGGCATCCTGGGCGCGCGACCCGGTGCCGCTCGGCGTGAGTCAGCGCGGCTCAGCCGACGTCGCCGCCGCCGTCGCTGCCGCTGCCGCCGCCGTCGTCATTGCCGCCGTCGTCCTGGCCGCCGTCGTCGCCCGTGTCGCCGCCGCCGTCGTCCTGGCCGCCGTCGTCATTGCCGTCGCCCACGCCGCCATCGTCGTGCCCGTCGTCGGAGCCGTCGTCGCAGTCGCCGTCGTCCTGGCCGTCGCCGCCGTGCGGGGCGCAATATCCGTCGTCGCACTCGAGGTCCGGGCCACAGTCGGTGTCGGCGGCGCACTCGTCGCCCTGCGGATCGCCCGCGGTGCCGTCGTCGCCGTTGCCGTCGCCGTGCGGCGCGCACAGGCCGTCGTCGCACTCGAGGTCCGGGCCGCAGTCGGTGTCGATGCTGCATTCGTCACCCTGGGCGGCAAGGCCGAGCGCCTCGGTCCCGCCGCCGTTTCCCGCATCGCTTGCGCATCCCCACAGCCCGGTGGCCAGCACCACCGTCATCCCCATCATCAGTCTGCTGCTCATTGCTTGTCAGTCTCCTTCAATGCTCGCGCGCGGCCTCCTGGCCGCGCACGGAGATGCTGCAGCGCCGATGCCACGCGCGGCCCCGCGCGCGACGCCGAGTTGCGGGCCAGCGCGGCCTCCGCTGGACACGGCGTGCACAGCTCGCTGGACGCGCGTGGGACACCGCGACCCGCCGCCGCGCAACCGATGCGGCCTCGGGCGGGCCCGCCGGTTGACAGCCGGCGCCGGCCCGGATACGACGGGTGTGCCGTCATGAGTCGCGCCACCAAGCCCGCCGCGCCGCGACCGAGCGCAGCCGTTGCCGGCCCGACCAGCGCGGCGCGTCATCGGCGCGGCATCTGGGCCGCAGCGGTCGTCGTGGCCGGCGCGGCGCTGGTCATGCTCACCAGGTGCGGCGACAGCACCCAGCCGGGCAGCCCGTCGGCGCGGCCAGCGACGTTCCAGGGCCGCCGCGCGTGGGAGGACCTCCGCCGCCAGGTCTCGTTCGGCCCGCGCCCGCCCGGCTCACCCGAGCTGGCCCGCACCCGGGCCTACATCATCGAGCAGCTGCGCGCCTCCGGCATCGAGGCCCGCGAGCAGCGCTTCGAGGCCTCCACGCCGATCGGCCCGATCGAGATGTCGAACATCGTGGGCACCATCCGCGGCGCTCGCCCCGAGCGTATCGCCCTGGCCAGCCACTACGACACCAAGCTCGCCGCCAACCTTCGCTTCGTCGGTGCCGACGACGGCGGCTCGAGCACGGCAGCCCTGCTCGAGCTCGGCCGCGCGCTGTCCGCCCGCCGCAATCCCTTCACCATCGAGCTCCTCTTCTTCGACGGCGAGGAGGCGATCAACTGGGACTGGGACGAGCAGAGCTACGACCACACGTACGGCAGCCGGCACTACGTCGAGCAGGCGCAGTCCGACCGCACGCTGGCCGGCCTCAAGGCGCTCATCCTCCTCGACATGGTGGGCGACCGCGACCTCCGCTTCCGCCGCGACACCACGTCGACCAGATGGCTCACCGACGCCATCTGGGCCGCCGCCCGGGAGCTCGGCCACGCCGCCCACTTCCCCGACGAGGACATCGCCATCGAGGACGACCACGCCGCCTTCCTGGAAGCCGGCGTGCCCGCGGTCGACATCATCGATCTCGACTACGCGTACTGGCACACCGCGCGCGACGACCTCCAGGCCGTGAGCCAGGACAGCCTGCAGATCACCGGCGACGTCGTCCTGGCCGCGCTGCCGCGGATCGAGAAACGCCTGCTTCAGCCCTGACGGCGGCGACCCGTCGCGTCGAGCTCAGCGCGGCGGTTGCAGTGTCGATGCGGCCGCGGCGGGCGCCGGAGCCGCGGCGGGCGCCGGAGCAGGCGCCGGAGCCGGGGCGGCGGCGGGCGGCGGGGCAGGGACTGACGTCGCAGCAGGGGCTGCGGCCGAGGCTGCGGTCGCCGCGGGCGCGGTGTAGACGATGCAGGTGCCGTAGAAGCCCTTGCGCCCCCTGGGGTCCTCGACGACCCACGACTCCACGTCGGCCACACCCGGGTCGCGCGTCGAGGCGCCGCCGACCACGACCGCGTCGCAGCCCATCGCGGCGCCGTGCTCGCGCAGCGAGCGGAGCATGTCGGCGGTGTCGGCGACGCTCAGGCCCGATGCCTCCTCCGCCTCGATGAGCGCCACATCCACATGGGGTCGAGGGGGCGCGCCGCTGGTGAAGATCTCCACGCTCTCCGGCGGCCGCGGCTGCATGGCGTGAGGTGGCGAATTGATGGCCGTGGTTCTGATGGCCGTACCGCACGCCACCGCGGTCAGCATCGCGAGAAAGGCCAGCCTGGAAGGCTTCATGCGCCAGTGCCGAGCATCCCTCGTGCCAGCCGCGGCCTCCTCCCATACGCCTGCGACACCTGCGTGACTGGTGAGCTTCCCGCGCGCGCTCACGGCAGTTTCTGCCACATGTGAAGAGGCAGCTGAGGCGCGCGCGACTCAGCGCTGGCCGTCTTCCCTGGCGTCGGCGGCGCCCCGCGCCGGCGCGCGCGCCTGGCGATCGAGCAGCGACGCGGCGCGCGGCAGCGAGGAGCCGCGACGGCGGCGGCGACGCGTGACGGCCGCGACGACGCCGAGGAACGAGGCGGTGGCGAACGCGGCCAGGCCGCCCAGGAACCCCGCGAGCCAGCCGGGCGGCGCGGGTGGCGAGGATGGCGCCGCGCCTGCGATCGGCGGGGGAGGGGCGGCCGGCGGCGCGCCGGCGGCGCGGATGAGCACGCCGGTCGCGGTGGCGCGATCGATGCGCAGGACCGGCGACGACCCGGTCGCATCGCAGCCGGCCAGCGCGGCCAGGTTGCGGTACTCGACGTCCGAGGTCTGCACGTACGTGGTCGCCAGATCGATCGGCCGGCCGTCGACCAGGACGTCGGCCAGGCCCGCGCCGGTCGGGTGCAGGGCGACCGCGGCGACGCCGATCGGGCGGCCCGGGGCGGCGTCGCCGCACGCCTCGCAGAAGACGATCATCCGGGCGCGGCTCGACAGCTCCCGGGCGGCGCGCGTCGCGACGGCGCGATCGGCCGGTCCGGTGCACGGCTCGGCCCGGGCGGCGGGCGCCGCGCTCGCGCTCGCCACCGTCCAGACGGAGACGACGACGGCGATGACGCCGATCGCGATCCTGCTCTCGACCCTCATGCTCGACCTCCAGGTTGATCGGCCCGCTCGTGGCGCGAGGAGCGCATCGCGCGCGCCTGCGTTCGCGCCGAGGCGGCCGCGTCGGACGCGAGCTGGGCCAGGAAGACGAACGCAGTCACCGCGGCGCAGCCGCCGGCGACCCAGGCGATGTGTCGGGCGAAGCCGGAGCGCGCGCCCGCGCCGTTCAGGAGGGGCAGGAGCGCGGTCACCGCGAGATAGGCCGCGACCGGGACCACCATCCAGCGAAGTCGTCCGGCGCGGCGCGCCGCCCGTTCAAGCAGCCCGCGCATGTCTGTCGTTCCTCTCGCTGCGGTCATCTCTCTCCCTCTCCTCGCGTCCGCTCCTCGGCCCGGACGCGCCGGCCAGGCGGTAGAGCGCGCACAGCCCGCCCAGGTAGACCACGACTCCCTCGATGCGGTGGACGTCGCCGGGGGTGAGGCCGCCCAGATCGACCGCGCCGCGGTGGAGCGCGATCGCGATGGCGATGCGCGCCGTGTTGACCACCAGCGTGGCCGCATAGGCCAGGGCGGCGGCCGCGGCGAGGCGTGCGGCGACGTCGCGCCCGGTGCGCATGGCGCCGAGCCACCCGAGCGTGAGCGCCAGGAAGGCGGCGAGGGCGAAGTTCACGCCGGCGCAGCCGGGCGCGATGATGAACCCGAGCTCACGGCTGACCCAGCCGGCGCCCGCCTCGGCCACGAAGTCGGCGCCGGACACGAGCGACACCAGGTGAGCCGTCGGGGACAGGAACAGCGCGAGCTGGCCGGCCGAGGCATGGCTGTAGCCGTGCTTGGCCGCGGCCACGACCAGCAGGGCGGCGGCGATCGCGGCGGCTCGCCAGCGGGTCTCCGGCCGATCGAGGCCGGCTGCGATCCTGGCGGCCCAGCGGTCCGGCGCCGGGGGGCATGCGGTGGTCACGCGATGCCTCCGACCGTGCCGCGTCCGCGCCGGCGCCGTCGGGTCGCCCCGGCGAGCGCCAGCGCGAGCGCGACGAGCCCGAGCACGAGCGAGAGGGGCGGCTCGGCGCCGCTCTCGACGCCGACGGCGTCGTCGCTCACGCCCGCCGGCAGGGGCAGCGGCTGATCGACGTCGACCGCGCGACCGTCGCCGCGCACGACCTGATCGACGGCGATGAACGAGGTGAAGCGGGTGAGCAGGTTGTACTGGAGCCCGAGCGCGACCACGGCGTCGCGGTTGGCGTCGCCCTGGCTGTAGTCGGACAGATCGGCGATGCGAGTCCGCGCCCACAGCTGGGCCAGCGCGTGGTTGGCGGGGTCCGCGCCGACGCTGCCGACGTCGATCGTGTTGACGAAGCGCCCGCGCCCCGAGACTCCGGTGAGCGTGATGCGCCCGCGGGCCGGGCCGCGCCACTTGCCGAACACGACGACGGGCCGCTCGGCGAACACGTCGGCCAGCGCGGCCGGCGCGGCGTCGTACACGTCGAAGCCGTCGTACGCGACCGAGACGCCGGTCAGGACCGGCGACTCGACGTAGGCGCGGAAGCGCGCGGCCACCTCGGTGGCGCCGGCGCTGTCCAGGGCCACGAACGGCTCGCCCTGGCCGGCCCGGGCCAGCCCGTCGATGAGGTGGCGGTTGACCGACGAGCCGATGCCGAACGCGAACACGCTGGCGTCGCCCAGGTGGTCGCGCACGTGCTGGAACATGGACGCCTCCTCGGCGACGTAACCGTCGGTGATCACCACGAAGCTGCGCGCGACGCCGGGCGCCGGGCGCGGCAGGGCCAGCGCCCGCTGCAGCGCCGGCAGGAGCTCGGTGCCGCCGCCGCCGGTCTGGGCGTCGATGAAGGCGATCGCGCCGTCGATCTGCGTGTGCGTGGCCTCGACCGAGCGCTCGGCGTACAGGCTCGAGCCTCCCGCGAACAGGAGGACGTCGAAGCGGTCGGTCGGGCGCATCCGCCCCAGCAGGTCGCGCATGAGCTGCTTGCTCACGTCGAGCGGGAAGCCGGACATCGAGCCCGACACATCCACGATGAAGACGTACTCGCGCGCCGGGATGGCCTCGAGCGCCGGCCGCGCGGGCGGCTGCACCATCATGAGGAAGAAGTTCTCGCCGCCGGGGCCGCCGGGATAGAGGAGCAGCCCGGTGGCCAGCTCGGGGCCGCTCAGCCTGTAGCGCAGCACGAAGTCGCGATCGCCGCCGCTGGCCTCGCTGGGGTCGAGCTCGACCGCGGCGCTCGCGCGCCCGGCGGCGAACTGCGTGCGGATCGCGTGGCTGGGCGACTCGACCGACTGGATCGGCATCCCGGCGGCCAGGCGCACCTTCAACCCGAAGCGGTAGGGCGGGTCCTTGCCCTCGTGCTGGTAGGGCGAGGCGACGAAGCGATTGTCCGCCGCGGCCGGATCGGTCGACGCGCTGGCGTAGCGCGGCCCGACCACCGTGGGATAGACCAGCTCGTAGACCCCGGCGGTGGGCACGAGGAGCTCGGTGTAGCGCAGCTCGACCTGGATGTGGTCGCCCGGCAGGATGTTGGCCACGTTCATGGAGAAGACGTTGGGCCGATGCTCCTCGAGCAGCGACGCGGTCTTGCCCGCCTTGCGCGCCTCCTCGAACTCGGCGCGAGCCGCCTCGCGCTCGCGGATGCGCGCCTGGATCACGCGCTTCCCGATCGTCATCTTCAGCCCGTACACCGCCGCGCGCGTCGAAGCCGGAAACACGTAGCGCGCGTTGATGGCGCGGGTGCCGTCGTTCCGGTAGCTCTGGGTCACGACGACATCCGCGATCACACCAGCGATGCGGACGTCGGCGTTCGTGCTCTCGAGCGGCAGACGGACGGTCCCATCATCGGCGCCGTCGATGGCGAAGTAGGGCGACAGGCTGCGGTCCAGAGTCGGCTCGCCAGCGCGCGCGAGATGCGGCACACACACGAGCGCGGCGGCGAGCAGACCCGAGCAAACCACGAGGCAGCGGCGAGGCGACATGCCGTCCCCGTAGAGCAACGCCGATGCCAGCCGGCGCGCCGTGCAGATCGGCTCCGCGGCAGCACTTTCGCCGAGCGCATGGCGAGCGTGTGCCGTGGTGCCCGCCCCTTGCGGCTCGCCGGACACGCTTTGCGCGTTCGAGCCTCCCGATCGGATCGGATCACTCGGACCAGGTCGGGCCGGCCGCCAGGGCGTGCGCGATGGGCTCGGTGCCGAGGAGCACGTGGTCGGTGGACGACACCTCACAGGCCCGCTCGCGGCCGGTCCCGCTGCGGACGCAGCCGCGCTATCATCATCGACATGTCAGCTTTCAAGGCCCAGGTGAAGAACGGGCGCATCGTGGTCGACGAGCCGACCGACCTGCCCGAGGGCGAGGTCATCGATCTGGTGCCGCTCGACGAGGTGCTCGCCCGGGGAGGCGACTATCTCGACCACGAAGAACGTGAGAGGCTGCATCGTTCTCTCCGCGAAAGCATCGAGCAGATGAAAGCAGGTGAGACCATCGACGCCGACGCGGCGCTGGCCGAGCTCGACGCCCATCGATGAAGGTCCGCTTCTCGGCACGAGCTCTGGCCGAGGCCAAACGAATCAAGACCTGGTGGCGGCGGAACCGACGCGCCGCCCCTCATCCGTTCGAGCAGGAGCTGAAGGCGGCGCTCGCAAGGATCCGAGCGACGCCCGACCGCGGCATCGCCTATCAGCCGGGTCGCTTCGAGGTGCCCGTCCGCCGAGCGCTGCTCCCCCGGAGCCGACACCACGTCTACTACGCTGCCGAGCAGCGCGTCGCCGTGGTGCTCTCCGTCTGGGGTGCGCAGCAAGGTCAGGACCCCTTGCTTTAGGACTCACGGTCGCTTGTGTCGAGCTCGACCAGGCGAACCGTGGGTCGGAAGCGGTACCGACGGTGTCGTGGGATCAGTACGACCAGGTGAGGCCGACCGCCGGGGCGTGCGCGATGATCGGCTCCGTGCCGTAGAGCAGGTAGTCGGTGGACGACAGCTCGTAGGACAGCTCGCCGACCAGGGCGCCCGGCTGGCCGGCCTCGCCGGCGAGGCGCACGCGGGCGCCGGCGGCTGCGGCGTGGGCGCGGATCGGGCCGAGGCGCACGTCGCCGGTCATGAGCGGGGCGATGTCGGGGTAGCGGGCCTCGTAGAAGTCGGCCGCCCACTGCTCGTAGTACTGGTAGCGGACCCAGCCGACGCCGCGCTCGCCGATCTCGAAGGCGAACGCCGCCTCCGGCACGAGCGCGCGCACGCCCCAGTCGTCGCGGTACCCGCCCTGGCGCAGGTGCAGCGCGGTGCCGGCGCCGAGGTCGAACGAGGCCTCGACGTATCCGGTCGCGCGCAGCCGCACATCCGGCACCGACTCCGGGAACAGGCTGGTGCGCACCAGCGCCCGGCGGTACGGGCCGGCGAGCCGGCCGGACTGCCGGGTCAGGGCCGCCGCACCCGACACGACGATCCTCGGGCTCAGGATCTGGCTGGCCGACAATCCGGCCTGCCACCGGTGATGGCCGGCCGGCCACGCGTCCTTTTGCCCGGGCGGGGCCTCGACCGGGCTCACCTGGTCGCGCCCGTACCCGGCGAACCCGCCGATGGTCAGGTTGCGGTCGTAGAGCTCGACGTTGCCGCCGACCACGGCGGAGGCGGCGGCGTAGTCGGGCTCGTGCGAGGCGCGCAGCGACGCGCCGGCGATCCACGGCCGATCGCTGCCGGGCCGCGCGCGCGCCTCGATGCCGGCCAGGCCCTCGATCCGGAACTTCTGCGCCACCTCGCCTCCCTTGGCCAGGGCCGAGGCGCTGGTCACGGCGTCCGGCTCGTGCGGCGGGTGGCCGCCCGGGTCGCGGCCGGCGCCCGGGTCGGACGGGTCGAGCGGCTCGCGCGACACCGACACGCGGTCGACCAGGATGCGGGCCCGCCCGGTCAGGCGCTCTCCGATCGGCTGATCGGCCGAGGCCGCGGTGGTCACCACGTCGAGCCCGCTGTTGTCCGTGTAGTAGACCGCGCGGGCGTCGACCTGGCCTGGCTCGCGCTGGCGCGACGCGCCGCCGCAGGCCGCCGCGACCCCGAGCGCCGCCGCCAGCGACGCCGCCAGCGCGACCCGGTTCGCCCCCACTACTCGACCGGGCCGGTCTGGTGGCTGGGGCCCTCGTCGCTGCCGAAGCTGGCCACGGTGCGCG
>DATFRY010000209.1:0-31479 GCA_035262925.1 Kofleriaceae bacterium
TGGACGCGATCGACGTCCGCCTGGGCCATGCGCCACGTCCCGTCGGGGTGGTCGGGCGGCCGCGGCCTGAAACGCTTGATACGCTTCTTGGCCGCGTAGTTCCAGGACACGTCCACGACCAGGTCCTTGATGGGCGGGAACGCCCGCATCGGCTCGACGCTGACCGGCTTGTCGAGTGGAAGCTCCGAGAGCCGCGTCATGCACATGAGGCGCGGCATGCCGTTGACCTCCGCCGAGCACGACCCGCACTTGCCGGCCTTGCAGTTCCAGCGCACGGCCAGATCGTTGGCCTGCTCGGCCTGGACCTTGTGCACGACGTCGAGCAGCACCATGCCGGTCCCGGCCTCGGTGGTGTAGTCGACGTGCTTGCCCTCCTGGCCGGTGCCGCGCCAGATGCGCAATGTGACCTTGCCGCTCACTTTTGATTCTCCTCGATGATGGCCGCCAGGTCCTCGCGGATCGGCACGACCGGCTGCTTGCGCACCTGCATCCCGCCGTCCGGCCCCTTGACCGCGATGAGGTTGAACTTGCTGTGGGCGTCGTCCTTGCCGGGGAAGTCGGCGCGCGCCTGGGCCCCGCGGCTCTCCTTGCGCTCGATCGCGCAGCGGGTCACCGCCTCGGAGCAGACCAGGAGGTTGTGCAGATCGACCGCCGTGTGCCAGCCCGGGTTGTAGTGGCGGTTGCCGTCGATCGAGGCCGCCTGCGCCCGCCGCTTGAAGCCCTCGAGCGCCTCGAGCGCCTGCAGCATCTCCTTCTCCTCGCGGATGATGCCGACCTTGTCCTGCATGAGATCTTGCAGCTCCTGCTGGATCTTGAACGGCGACTCGCCCGACGGGCGGTCGAACGCGGCCAGCGCCTGCGCGCGCGCCTCGTCGACCTCGCGCGCGTGCACCTCGCCGGCCCGGTTCTCGCGGGCGTACTTCGCCGCGTGCTCGCCCGCCAGCTTGCCGAACACGAGCAGGTCGCTCAGCGAGTTGCCGCCCAGCCGGTTGGCGCCGTGCAGCCCGGCCGCCACCTCGCCGGCGGCGAACAGGCCCGGCACCGTGGTGCTCATCTGCGAGTCGCCGTCGACCCGCACGCCGCCCATGATGTAGTGGGTCGTCGGGCCCACCTCCATCGGCTCGGTCGTGATGTCGATGTCGGCCAGCTGCTTGAACTGGTGATACATGCTCGGCAGCTTCTTCTTGATGTGCTCGGGCGCGCTGGGCAGCTTCTCCTTGATCCACGCGATGTCGAGGAACACGCCCCCGTGCGGGCTGCCCCTGCCCTCCTTGACCTCGCGGTTGATGCAGCGGGCCACGTGGTCGCGGGTCAGGAGCTCGGGCGGGCGCCGCGCGTTCTTGTCGCCCGTCACGTAGCGCCAGCCCTCCTCGGCGTCGGCCGCGGTCTGCCCGCGGTAGAGCGGCGGGATGTCGTCGAACATGAAGCGCTTGCCCTGGTTGTTGCGCAGGACGCCGCCCTCGCCGCGCACGCCCTCGGTGACCAGGATGCCGCGCACGCTGGGCGGCCACACCATGCCGGTCGGGTGGAACTGGACGAACTCCATGTCCATGAGCTCGGCGCCCGCGTCGTAGGCCAGCGCCTGGCCGTCGCCGGTGTACTCCCAGCTGTTGGAGGTGATCTTGAACGCGCGCCCGATGCCTCCCGTGGCCAGCACCACCGCCTTGGCGCGGAACAGCAGGAAGTAGCCCTTCTGCCGCTCGTAGCCGAACGCGCCGGCGATGCGGCCGCCGTCCTTGAGCAGCGTGGTGACCGTGCACTCCATGTGCACCGTGATGCCCAGGTGGATGCCGTGGTCCTGGAGCGTGCGGATCATCTCCAGGCCGGTGCGGTCGCCGACGTGGGCCAGCCGCGGGTAGCGGTGGCCGCCGAAATTGCGCTGCAGGATGCGGCCGTCCGCGGTCCGATCCATGACCGCGCCCCAGGCCTCCAGCTCGCGCACCCGATCCGGCGCCTGCTTGGCGTGGAGCTCGGCCATGCGCCAGTTGTTGAGGTACTGCCCGCCGCGCATGGTGTCGGCGAAGTGGACCTGCCAGCTGTCGCGCTCGTCGACGTTGGCCAGCGCGGCCGCCACTCCCCCCTCGGCCATGACGGTGTGCGCCTTGCCGAGGAGCGACTTGCAGACCAGGCCGACCTTGACGCCGGCCGCCGACGCCTCGATGGCGGCGCGCAGCCCGGCGCCGCCGGCGCCGATGACCAGGACGTCGTACTCGTGCACCTCGTGCTCGGCCATCAGAAGATCCTCCAGTCGTGCAGGACGCCCATCGAGCACAGCCGCACATAGATGTCGGTCCAGCCCACCCAGAGTAGGCTGCACCACGCCCACAGCTGATGGCGCGCGTTGAAGCAGGTCGCGCAGCGCCACATGCGCAGCGCGAGCGCCCGCTTCGACATCTCGTCGTGGCGGCCGCCGACCAGGTGGCGCAGCGAGTGACAGCCGAAGGTATATCCGCCGAGCAGGATGACGTTGAGGAGGAGCACCAGGCTGCCGACGTGCAGCTCGAAGTGGTGGTCCGCTCCCCAGTGGAAGAAGCCCTTGTAGGCGTCGTAGCTGAGGAAGACGAGGAACAGGAGCGCGGCGTAGAGGAAGTAGCGGTGGACGTTCTGCAGGATGAGCGGCAGCTTCTGCTCGCCGCGGTAGTTCTTCTGCGGCTTGCCGACCGCGCAGGCCGGCGGCGACGCCCAGTGCGACTTGTAGTACGCCCCGCGGTAGTAGTAGCAGGTCAGGCGGAACAGGCCCGGGAACGGCAGGATGATGAGCGCCGGCGAGAACGGCAGGATGGCGGGCCACCAGGCCGGCTTGGCCCCGAACCAGGCGTGCGGCGACGCGCCGAACACCTCGGGCGAGTACATCGGCGACAGGTACGGCCCGAAGGCGTAGTGCGCGTTCTGGAACGCGGCCCAGGTCGAGTACACGACGAAGGCGGTGAGGCCGGCGAAGACCACGAAGGTCTTCACCCACCACGCGTCGACGCGACGCGACTCGCCGAACGACAGCCTGCGAAGCGGCACATCGATGGAGCGGCTCGGGAAGGGGCCCGGCTCCTGAGTGGCCGGCGGCATGGGGGGGCTCATGCGTGAGCGTCCGATCTCGGCGAAATCGCCAATTCCGGCTCATCTCCGCGGGATGAAAGCGTTTCCAGCATGGTCGGGCAGAAGTATCCGCATTCCAGCGGCAAAATCCAACTGCACGGCCAGGTGATTCGATGCGGCGCGCGCGAGCCGGCGGATCACCGCGGTTCGGCTCGAGGCGCGGCGGCGCAGCGACACATCGAGACGCATGAGCGACCGGTCGACGCGCGCGCGTGCGCGGCGTCGGCGATGCCGTCGTCGCCGCCTCGCCGCCGCCGTCGCCGCCTCGTCGCCTCCGGGTCGGCGCGCGCGGCGCGCGCCGCGGTCAGCTCATTGCGACATCTTCATCGTGGTGCCCTTGGCCGGCTTGGGCATGTGCAGGTCCTTGGGCTTGGGCGCCGGCAGGTTCGGATCCGGGTTGATGCCCATGCGCACGTACTCGACCACCGGCCTGTAGTTGAGCTCCCACTTGTTCTTCTTGATGACCCGGCCCTTGCGGTAGATGTTGCGGTACCGGTTGATCTTGTAGCCGGGGTAGCCGGGCTGATCGATGACCATGTGGCCCACCGGGATGGTGGCGTCCTCGCGCGTCACCGTCTCGAACGGCTTCTGCTCGACCACCTCGCGCACGAACTCGACCTTGTCGAAGGGGCGCTTCTTGCCGAGGATCTCGACCTCGGCCTCGCCGCGCGCCACGCGGTAGCGGATGGCCACCGGGAAGTCGTACGGGTTCTTGAGCTTGAGGTCGACCACCGGATAGACGACCGTCGAGTCGAAGCCGAGCGGCACGTAGGTGCTGGGCCGCGAGTGGGGCGTGGTGGCCAGGATGTCGAGCCCGGCGAAGAAGGCGGCTCCGTGCAGCGTGGTCGAGATCTGGCAGGCGCCGCCCGCCATGCCGTCCACCATCTCGCCCGCCTCGATCACGTGGGCCACCTTGTAGCCCTCCTTCTCGGTGCGGTCGCCGGAGATCTTGTTGAAGCTGATCTCCTGCCCGGGCTGCATCACGATGCCGTCCAGGTGGCTGGCCAGGAGCTTGAGGTTGTCGTTCCGCGCCTGCTCGGCGATGGCGAACTTGGTCTCGTAGTGGCCGAGCACGGTCGAGATGTCCTCGATGCCGAGATCGGCGACGGTGAAGGTGGGTGGGGTGGGCGCGCCCTCGAGGACCACGCGCTTGACCTGCCCGCGCGCGCCGGCCTCGATCGCGCTCACCGCGCCGAACACCTCGATGCCGAAGCCGGGCTTCTCCGGGTAGACCTTGCGCTCCTCGAGGTCCATGCGCGCGTTGAGGGGAGCGCGGTCCAGCTGCTCCTTGATCTCGATGAGCGCGGCCTCGATGCGCGTGCGGTCGACCATGGGGGTCCCGGTCGCCGTGTCGAGCGTCACTCCCAGATCGGCCCAGGTGCGCGACAGCCGCTTGCCGTCGAACTCGATCTCGACCGTGCGGCCCAGCATGTCGGCCGGCGCGCGCACGTGCGACGGCGGGGCCGCCGACGCCGGGCCCGGCGGCGGGGCAGTCGCCGCTGCGGGGGGCGCCTCGACGGTCTTCGTCGGCGCGGCCGGCTTCGCCCTGGCCTGCCTGGCGTCCTGCACGGCGAGGGCGGCGGCGTCCTGGACGTGGACGAAGTACGCGGCGAGAAAGACAGCCCCGACCAGGAGGATCAGGCTGCCTGCGCCGATGAGCAGGGAGCCGCGCTGCTGAATGACGGGAAGATGACGACCGACGGGTCTCATAGGGCCTCTGAGATCGTATCACGCGAGACGAACAGCTCCGAAGGTTGCAGGCGCCGCGCCGGCTCCGGAGACCGGCATCGAGCAACCTTTTCACGACATTGTACGTCGGACGGCGCGCCGCGATCCCCGTCGTGTCCGACGGGACACGCGGCCTGTGCTCCATTTGACGCATCGTTTGACAGGTGGGGGTCCATCGGGCAGCGTTATTGGAGCAATGGGTTCGCTCATCCAGCGCAACAAATCGATCGCCAAACGCAAGGGAACCCTGGCCACGGTGGCCACCGGCGGCTCGCTGGCGGTGGCGGTCCTGGTCAACCCCGTGCTCGGCATCATCGGCCTGTGCGGGGCGGCCTATCTCGGCTACGACTGGTTCAGCTTCCGCGCCAAGAACGGGATGCGCTTTTAACCCTCCGGGGTGGCAGCCGCGGTGCCCGGGTCGTCTTCCTGCGCCGCCGCCGCGCTACACTGAGCCGCGGTGTCGCCGCTGGATCCGGTGGCCGATCCGCTGATCGGCCAGACCCTCGATTCGCGCTACCAGGTGGAGGCGCGGATCGGGCGAGGCGGGATGGGCGACGTCTATCTCGGGCGCCACCTCCTGCTCGGCTCGCGGGTCGCACTCAAGGTGCTGGCCGGCGAGCGCGCCGGCGATCCCAACGCGGCGCGCCGCTTCGTGCGCGAGGCGCGGAGCGCGTTCCGCGTCGATCATCCGCACTGCGTGCGCGTCATCGATCTCGGCTCGTCGGGATCCGCGCTCTACATCGCGATGGAGTACCTCGACGGCCGCACCGTGGGGGAGGAGCTGCAGGTCGACGGCCCGATCGGCTCCGCGCGCGCGGCGCGCATCGGCGCGCAGGTGGCGCACGGGCTCGCCCACGCGCACGGCCTCGGCCTGGTGCACCGCGACCTCAAGCCGGAGAACATCATGCTGGTCCGGCGCGGGGCCGATCCCGACTTCGTCAAGGTGCTCGACTTCGGGCTGGCGCGCATCTTCGACGAGCAGGCCGAGCTGGCCGGCACCGCCATCTCGATCTCGCCGCTCACGCGCGACGGGCTCGTGTTCGGCACGCCCGAGTACATGTCGCCGGAGCAGGCCTCGGGCGGCGCGGTGGGGCCGGCGAGCGACGTCTACGGGCTCGGCGCCGTCCTCTATCACATGGTGACCGGCGCGGTGCCGTTCGCCGGCCACACCTTCACCGACATCCTCAGCCGCCACGTGCGCGAGGCGCCGGTGCCGCCGCGCGCGCGCTGCCCGCAGCTGGGCATCGCGCCGGCGCTCGAGGAGATCATCCTCCACTGCCTCGAGAAGGCGGCGGCGCGCCGGCCGCCGGGGGCGCACGCGCTGGGCGAGCGGCTCGACGCGCTGGCCGCCGAGCTGGAGCGCGGAGCGCCGCGGGTCTCGCCGGAGACCGCCGCGTCGGAGACGGCGGACCTCGACGCCGGCCAGGTCAGGCAGGCGGCGGCCGAGACGCGCGCGGCCGAGACCGTCGACCTCACGCCGATGGCCGGTCGCCTCGCGCCCGCCGCGCTGGCCGCGGCGGCGGCGCGGACTGCGTTCGACGCGGCGGCCGCGGGGGCGCCGGCGGCGATGACCGCATCGACGACGAGCCTCGAGCGCGCCATCCGCTCGAGTGCGCGCCGCCGACTGCTGCTCCTGGCCCTCGCGGTGGCGGGGCTCGCCGCGGCGACCGCGCTCGCGGTCGGCTCGCGCGAATCGACCGGCGGCGAGACGCCGGCCGACGCGGCCGTGGCGGCGCCGTCGGCAGCGCCGGCGCGCCCTCTCACTCCCGCGGGGGCTGCGTCCGCCGCGCTGCACCCGACCGATCCCGGCGCGCAACCTGCGCGCACTGCGCCCGCCGCGGGCGCCGCGCCTGCGCCTGTGGCCGTGGCCGCCCCGGAACCGGGTTCCGGGCCAGCCGCCGACCAGGCCGCCGACCAGGCCGCCGACCAGGCCGCCGTGCCGGAGGCCCCCGCCCCGCAAGGCGATCCCGCGGCGGCGCGCGCGATCCGCCGCAGCGGCAACAAGCTGCGCGCCGACAAGCACGTGCGCGCCGCCGAGGCCGCGCGTCGGGCCGGGAACTACCTGCTCCAGCTCGCCGAGGCCGACGAGGCGCGCCGCCTGGACCCCGGCAACCGGCGCGCCCCCCTGCTCGTGGGTGAAGCCCTGGTCAAGAGCGGCGATCGCGCCCGCGGTTGCCCGCTCCTGCGCCGCTCCGTGCGGCTTTATCGCGAGGTCGGATGCTCCGATTGACCGGCTTCCGCCTGGCCCCGTAAACTCGGTCTCCATGCCGAGGGGTTGGGGTCCTCGGCCGCGCGACGGAAACATCCTTTGTCCATGGATCCGCAGGCTGCTGCCCGAGGGGCTCGCGACGCGGGCCGCCTGCCCCCAGGCAGCCGGCTCGCGGGCGGCCGCTACACCCTCGGCAAGTGCGAGCGCCAGGGCCCGTTCGGCGAGCTGTACCTGGCCACCGACGCCACCAGCGGCACGCCGCTCAGCATCCACCTCATCGACCCGCGCCTGGTGCAGAGCCGCGAGCTGCTCGACCAGCTGGCCGAGGCGGTGCGCCGCGCCTCCGCGCTCGGCCACAAGAACCTGGCCCACGTGATCGAGCTGGCCGTCGAGGGCGAGCACACCTACATCGCGACCGAGCTGGTCGAGGGTCACTCGCTGCGCGAGCTGCTCGACCGCAAGCGCCAGACCGGCACCGTCGGCTTCGGCGCCAAGGGCGCCATCAACATCCTCACCAACGTGGCCGGCGCGCTCGGCGCGTCGGCGCCGCTGGTGTCGCACGGCGCGCTCACCGTCGATGGAGTCGCGGTGAGCCGCAGCGGGCGCATCAGGGTCACCGACTTCGCCGTGTGGCCGCTGGTGCCGGTCCTCGCGCGCCTGGCCGGCCCCATCCCCGGCTGCGCGCCCGAGGTGATGGCCGGCGCGGAGCCGAGCGAGGCGTCCGACGTCTACAGCCTCGGCGCGCTGCTGTACGAGGTCCTGGTCGGCGCTCCGCCCATCAAGGGATGCACGCGCCCCAGCCAGGCCGTGCCCGGCGTGTCCACCGCGGTCGATCAGATCATCGCGCGGGCGATGTCGCCGTCGCCGGAGCGGCGCTATCCGGGCGCGGGCGCGCTGGCCGAGGCAACCGCGCGCGCGCTGTCGGGCGCGGCGCGCCTGTCCGCCTCGCATCCGCCGCGAGAGGTCGCGCGCGGCAGCGGCGTGGCCCTGCGCGGCTCGGTCGGCCACGCCGACTCGGCGCCCAGCCTGGCCGAGTCGCTGGCCGGCGCCGCCCCGCCCGGCTCGGCCAAGGTGGCGGTGACCTCGTCGCAGGTGTCGGCGGTCATGGGCGAGCGCGACGAGAAGTACCTCGTCTCGAAGGGCAAGCTCGACTACGGCCCGTTCAGCCTGGCGCAGATCGCCGAGCAGATCGGCGCCGACCACATCCTCCCGGGCCACGTCATCATCGACAAGGACACCGGCGACCGCCGGCCGGTCGAGAAGCACCCGCTCCTGGCCGAGCTGGTCGACGTGGCCAAGCACAAGCGGGACGAGCTGCGCCGCGCGCAGGCCGAGGACCAGCACGCCACCCAGGAGAAGCGGCGCGGCACCGCGCTCTACACCTTCATCGGCCTCGGCGTGCTCGCGCTGGGCGGCGGCGCCGTGTTCCTGGTCCACGCGCTCAGCGCCGCCAAGCACGACGACAGCGCGGCGCTCTCCTCGCTCGAGGCCGGATCGCTCGACGCCAAGATCAGCTTCCCCAGCAAGGCGGAGCGGCAGAAGCGCGCGCACCGGTCCGCCGGCGCGCGCCGCGGCGGCGGCACGAGCGGCGGGGGCGGCGCGGCCGGCGGCGTGGCGGGTGGCTGGGACGACTCGCTCAACCTCGACCTCGCCGGCGAGGGCGACGACGACGGAGGCAGCGAGCGCCTGAGCGACGACCAGGTCAACCCGGTCATCCAGCGCCAGGGTGGAGCGCTGGGCCGGTGCCTCATGTCGAGCTCGACCCACAACGCGATGATCGAGTTCATCGTGAAGCCGGCCGGCGACGTGTCGTACGTGCGAGTCAACGGTCAGACCGGCACGGCGGTGGCCAACTGCATCCGCGGGGTGATGGTGAAGACTCGATTCCCGTCGTTCAACGGGACGCGCAGCAAGCACTACTTCGACATGTCCTATTGACGCCGGCAGCGGGGACGGGCGAGGGAGAGGGGCGAGGAGCCGCACAGGCTGGAGCGCCCGGGAGCTGAAGCGCGAGATTCGTCGATGTCGAGATCCGAACGCGATGCGGAGAACCATGCCGATGGCCGGCCGCCCGGGGGGCCCGGCCGGCGCGCCGACGTGCGGCGGCGGCAGGACTCGATCATCCGCGCGCGCCCGCGGGCCAGCCGCGCCCAGCGCCTCCTGCTCAGCCTGATCTTCGCGCTCATCGGCTCCGCGATCCTGATGTCGAGCCGCTGGGTGGTGGCGTCTGTCGACTTCAGGAGCGGCGAGCTGGCGCCGGTCACCGTGCGCGTGCCGCTCTTCCTGGGCCGCGCGGTGGACGATCTACAGCGGAGCGGCGGCGGGATCGCGGCGGCGCGCGGCCACGAGGTGGACGACCTCGGTCCGGTCGCGCGCGCGCGCGCCCTCCAGCCGCCCGGCTGGGCGGCGTGGCTCACCTACCTGGCGGCCCTGTTCCTGGTCGGCGTGCTCTACACCGAGCAGATGCGGCGCTCGCACAAGGGGCGGCTCCTGCGCACGCAGGCGGCGCTGCTGGGGCTTCAGCTCGGCCTCGCGGTGGCGATGAACGCGGTGCTGCTCATGACGCCCATCCCGGCGGTGGCGCTGCCGGCGGCGGTCCTGGTCGTCATGACGGCGGTCGCGATCGATCTGGGCACGGCGCTGGCCACCGCGCTCGTGGCCGCGCTCCTCCTCGGCGGGCTGACGCCGTTCGATCCGGGCGTGATGACCGTGCTCGCGGTGCAGGGCGCGTGCGCGGCGCTGTTCCTGGGCGACCGGCCCCGGCGCGTGACCCGTCTGCGCCTGCTCGCCGCCGGCACCGTCGGTGGGGGCGCGGCCGCCCTCACCTACTGCCTCATCTACTCGCTGTCGTGGAACCACGCGCCGCTGGCCGAGCTGTCCGCGCCGCTCCGCTCGGCGTGGGTGGCGGCCGGCGCGGCCGGCGTGGTGGCGGCGCTCGGGGCCATGGCCTGCCTCGCCCCCTTCCAGCGCCTCGTGGGCGACATCCCGCTCGGCGCGCTCATCGAGCTCGAGGACCTGTCGCATCCGCTGCTGGTGCAGATCGCGGAGGGCTCGCCGGGGACGTGGCAGCACAGCCTGGCCATGGCGAACATGGCGCAGATCGCGGCCAACGCGATCGGCGCCGACGGGCGCCTGGTGCGGGTCGGCGCCTACTACCACGACCTCGGCAAGTCGATCCAGCCCAAGTACTTCATCGAGAACCTGTCGGGCGGCGAGCCGAGCCCGCACGACGCGCTGCCGCCGCAGGCCTCGTGCGACCGCATCTTCGGCCACGTGACCGAGGGCGTGCGGGTGGCGCGCCGGCACGGGCTGCACGAGCGGGTGGTCGACTTCATGCACATGCACCACGGCGATGGGCTGCTCGAGTACTTCTGGGTCAAGTGCAAGGAGCAGGGCAACCCGGACCGCCTGAGCGAGGCCGACTTCCGCTACCCCGGGGTGCGGCCCGACAGCAAGGAGACGGCGATCCTGGCCATCTGCGACGCGGTCGAGGCGGCCTCGCGCACGCTGCGCCGCCCCGACGTGGCGGCGATCGAGGGGCTGGTGCAGCGCATCGTCTACGGCAAGCTGCACCTCGGGCAGCTGGACGACAGCGGGCTCACCGTCGCCGACCTGCGCGTCATCTCGAGCTCGCTGGTCGACACGATCAAGCACGCGCACCACGGCCGCATCGAGTACCAGTGGCAGCGCCAGGAGCGCCAGGAGCGCGACGAGGCGGGCGCTGCTGGCCCGACGCCCACGCCGGCCGGCATCGCGGCGCCGGGGCGGCGGCTGGTGGCGGCGGAGGCCGAGGTCGACGGCGACAGCCCGACGCAGCGGCTCCTGCGCGAGCCGCGTCTCGACTCTCTCGATGCGCCGCGGCCGGCGTGGCGGTTGCGCGGTCCGGCGCGGACCGGAGGGCCGGCCGGGCCAGGCGGGACCATCGAGAACGCGGCCACCGAGCCGATGACCTCGTCCGACGTCGCCACCCTGTCGCCGGCGCTGGTCCGGCCGCCGACCGCGGCCGAGGTGGCGCGGGTGACGGCCGAGATGATGGCGGCGCCGTCGGCGGAGGCGAGCGCGGCGGAATCGGCGCAGGACGCGGCCGAGGGCGCCCCGGTGCGCGGGGCGACCGACGCCGCGAAGGACGCGGCGACGGACGCCGCGAAGGACGCGGCGACGGACGCCGCGCAGGACGCGGCGAACCCGCCTCTCGCGTCGAGGGCAGCGAGCGCGGTCCCGAGGGCCGACGGGACGCCGACCCCGCGGGTCGGGTCACCGACGGCCGACGCGAGCGCCACGCTCGACTGGACCGGTGAGGCGCCCGGCGACGAGGGGCCCGACGCGGCCAACCCGGGGACGGCCGGGCGCGCGCGACCCGAATGAGCCCCGACTACCGCTCGTAGCCCGGCGCGGTGCTGCCACCGTGGCCGAAGCGCACGGCGCGCACGTCCTCGTAGAGCAGCACGAAGCGGTCGCCGCGCGCCGTGCTGGCCACCGCGAACTCCGCGCCCAGCTCGAGCGAGCGCACCCGGTCGATCACCAGGCCCTCGTCGGCGAAGGCGACGAACAGGGTCGTCTCCATGGCAGGCGGGAGGTCGACACGCGCGCCGGACTGCCGCCCGTCTCCGTACTTGGTTAGGATCTCTGCCAGCGCCTTGTGGGTCATGCCGTCAGCATATGCGGCGCGGGTCGGTCGGTCCATCACCGGATGGTCCGTCACCGCGGCGCCGGCTCCGGTGCTGCTGCTCGCGCTGGCGCTGGCGCTGTCGGCCGCGTGCGGCGGCGGCCAGCCCGTCCGGCGCGCGCAGGTTGACCCGGCCACAGCGGCGCTCCTGGCCCGCGCGAGGGGCGAGGAGCGGGCGCGGCGATACGACCGCGCTCGCGCGCTGTACGAGCGGGCCGCGCGCGACGCACCCGACCGGGTGAGCGCGGCGCGGGCATGGCGCGAGCTGGCCCGCGCGCTCCTCTTCTGGCGCGAGATCGGCGATGCCGAGGAGGCGCTCCGCCGCGCGGTGGTGGCCGATCCCTCGGAGGTGAGCGCGTGGCACGACCTCGGCATCGTGCGCGGATGGCGCGGGGACGCGGCCGGCGCCGAGCGCGCGCTGAGGCGGGCGATCGCGCTGGCCCCGCGCGAGCCCCGCCCGCGCGTCGCGCTCGCCGCGATCCTCGTCAACCAGCGGCGGTGGCCCGAGGCGCTCGGCGAGTACCGGGCGCTCGAGAAGCTGGAGCTGCCGGAAAGGACGCGGCGGGCCGTTGTGCAGGCGATCGCGCTCATCGAGGCGACGCGGCGCGGGACGCGTCCTCCGTCGCCTCCCTCGCGGCCTGCGCCCCGCTCGCGGCCCGCGCCTTGATCCCAGGGATGCGCGCGAAGAGGCGGGCGCTATACTGGGTCGCGGTGCGCGGCGGTCTGAACAGGCAGCGAACGGCGGGCCACCGGGCGGCCGCCGCGGCGGGGATCCTGCTGGCGCTGGCCTGGCCGCTCGCCGCCGCGGGGGGCGGGTTCGACTGGATCGGCAAGGTCGAGCTGTACGCCGACGGCCTCCGGTCCAAGGACCCCGAGCAGCGCCTCGAGGCGGTCAGGCGGCTCGGCAAGAGCGAGGTGAGCTGGGCCCGGCCCCACCTCCTCCGCGCGCTGCGCGATCCCGACATCCGCGTGGCCGGCGCGGCCGGCAAGATCCTCGCGCGCGGCAAGGTGGTGGAGGCGGTGCCGGTCGTCATCCCGTGGCTGTCGTCGACCAGCGTCGAGGCGCAGCAGGCCGCGGCCGAGATCCTGGGCGAGATCGGCGACCCGCGCGCCATTCCCCAGCTGGTCCGCTCGATCGGCAACCAGGATCCACAGGTGCGCGTGCGCGTGGTCACCGCGCTCGGCCGCATCGGCACCGCGGCCGTGGTGGTGCCGCTCATCGACCGGCTCGACGACGACAAGGCCGAGGTGCGGCTCGCCGCGGTCGAGCAGCTCATGAACACGCGCGATCGGCGGGCCGTGATCCCGCTGGTCGGCCTCTTCACCGAGCCGTCGATCGAGGTGCGGGTGGCCGCGGTGACCGCCGTCGGTCGGCTCGGCGATCGGGCCGCCCTGCCCGCCCTGCTCCGCCTCCTGCGCGATCCCAACGAGCAGATCAAGAAGGCGGCGGTGACCGCGCTCGGCAACCTGGAGGCGGCCGAGGCGACCGACACGCTCATCCAGCTCCTGCAGACCGGCAGCGACAGCTTCCGCGCCGAGGTCGCGTTCGCGCTCGGCCACATCGCGCGCTCGTCGTCGGCCGGCGACAGCGGGCGCGAGGCGCTGCACACCCTGGTCGAGGCGCTGGCCAACGGCCAGCTGCGCGCGGCCGCCACCGAGGCGCTGACCGCGGCCGGCCGCACCGCGGTGCCGGCGCTCATCGCCCACCTGCAGGGCAAGCTCGACGGCGATCCAGCGACGGTGGTGGCCCTCCTGCGCGACATCGGCGACCCGCGCGCCGCCCCGGCGCTGGTCAACGAGCTCGACCGCGGGCGCCTGAGTCGCGAGCTGGTGCTCGACGCGCTGCGCGTGCTCGGCGACCAGCGCGCGCTGGTGCCCGTGCTCGGGCTGGTGTCGGACAAGGACCCGTCGGTGCGCCTGGCCGCCATGCGCGCCCTCCGCCCGCTCATCGGCAAGGGCTCGCGCGCAGCCGACGTGCTCGGCGATCTCCTGGACGACCCCGAGCTGGAGATCCGGGTCCTGGCGGCCGAGTACCTGGGCATGATGTCGGCCGAGGTGGCCATCCCGCGGCTGCTCGAGATCGCGCGCTCCGGCTCGGCCGAGATCCGGCTGCGCGCCGCGGCGGTCTCGGCGCTGGGCGACATCGGCCACAGGAGCGCGACCCGCGCGCTGCTCGCCATCCTGCAGGGCGGCCCGCCCGCGCTGCGCCACGCCGCGGCCAACTCGCTCATCTACATCCACGACCCGGACGCGATCGAGCCGCTGCTCGACATGGTCGACCGCGCCCCGCCGTCGTGGCGCGCGGTCGTCGTGCGCACGCTCGGCGGCGTGCTGCGCGATCACCGCGACGGCCGCGCTCGCCGCGCGCTCGAGGAGCTCGCCGGCGGCGGCCCGCTCGACGTCAGCCTGTCGGCGGTGGCCGCGCTGGGCGCCATGGCGGATCCGTCCAGCCGCGCCGGGCTGGCCCTGCTGGCCCGCTCCGGCCAGATCGACCGCCGGCGGGCCGCGGTCGAGGCGCTGGGCGACCTGCCGTCGGCGGCCGGCGACGAGGACATGCTGTCGCTCATGCTCGATCAGGTGCGTTCGACCGACGACCGGATCGCGGCGGCGGCCGCCTGGTCGCTCGGCAAGTGGCGGGCGGCCAGCGCGCGGCCGGTCCTCCTGCGCGCGTGCCGGCGGCGCGGCTTCGCCACGCCGATCAACGCCTCGGCCGCCTTCGCCGAGCTGGCCGACCGCAGCGACGCGCGCGCGGTGATCGAGCTCCTGCACCACCGCAGCCGACTGGTCCGCGCCAACGCGGCGGCCGCGGCCGCGCGCCTCCGCCTGGCCGAGGCGCGCGGCCGCCTGCTCGTCCTCATCGACGGCGATCCCAGCTGGCTGGTGCGCCAGGCGGCAGCGCGCGCGCTCGGCCGCATCGGCGGCGGCGCGGCCGCGCTGCGCAAGGCGTCGCAGCGCGACTCGCGCGAGGAGGTGCGCGTCGCCGCCCGCTCGGCGCTGGCCGCGCCCTTCCAGCCGCCGCCGCGCCGCGACTGGCGCGAGTTCTACTTCGTCGACCCGACCAGCGGCGACGCCCCGGTCGAGCAGGAGCCCTACTTCATCGCCGCCGCCGACGGCCTGGTGACCGCGCTCTACACCGACGCCCGCGGCGTCGCGGTCGAGGAGCGCTTCCCGGCCGGCGCTTACGTGATCGCGTCGGCCATGGAGGAGAAGGAGTACTGACCGCGGTCAGTCAAGCCGCGCGACGGATGCCGTAGTCGGTCTCTGCGTAGGCGCGCAGGCGCTCCTCGAGCTGGCGGCGGGCGCGGAACAGACGCGACATGACGGTGCCGATCGGAACGCCCAGCTGGGTGGCGATGTCGCGATAGCGGGTGCCGCGCAGGTCGGCCAGCAGCACGACCTTGAGGTAGTCCTCGCCCAGCTCGGCCAGGGCCGCCTCGACCTCGTCGCCCAGCCCGTCGGTGAGCAGCGGATCGGCCGGGTTGCCGGCGCGCTCGAAGTCCTCGCCGTAGAAGGCGGCCACCGCGTCGTCGCCGGTCTCGTGGGCGAAGCGGTTGTAGCGGCGGCGGCGGCGGTAGCCGCTGATGAAGCCGTTGGTCAGGATGCGAAACAGCCAGGCCCGGCAGTTGGAGCCGGGCTCGAAGCGCGACCAGGCGTTGAGGGCGCGCGCCAGCGTGTCCTGCACCAGGTCCTCGGCGTCGGCCAGGTTGCGCGTGTAGCGCAGGGCGGCGGCCAGGAGCTCCTCGCGGTGGGGCAGCACGGTTCGTGTGAAGTCACCAGTCCGGGCCCCTTCGGGGGCCCCGCAAGCAGAGTCCTCGCGGTGCCGCTTGCTGGAACCGGCAGGCGCCTTGGCCCCGCCCGCGGCGCTACCGCGCGCGCTACGCCGGCGGGGTTTCTTGGAATAGACCATGGCCCATGGGACAGCAACCGTGGTGCCACCAGCAGGTGACCGAAACCTCCTCCGATCGGCAGGACTGTGGGCGCCTGTACACGTATCTCGTCTCCCCGTTGACGCAGATCGAGGATCGCGCAACGCGTGAAATCGCGAGGCGATCTACTACTTCGCGGCCTTCTTCGCGCTCGTCTTCGCGCTGTCAGGTGATCGCGTGCAGGCGCGAGAACGCGCCGGGCAGCGCGTCGAGGATGTCGGACGCGGTCGCGCCGACCTCGCCCATCTGGTCGCGGCACAGATCGCCGGCCACGCCATGGACGTATGCACCGGCGCGGGCCGCGTCGCCGGCGGGCACGCCCTGCGCCAACAGCCCGGCGATGACGCCGGTCAAGACGTCGCCCGCCCCGGCGGTGGCCAGCGCCGGGTTGCCGGTCGGGTTGATGGTCACGAGCCCGTCGGCCGCCTCGCCGTCGCACACCAGCGTGCCGGCGCCTTTGAGCAGGACGACCGCGCGCGAGCGCTCGGCCAGCTCGCGCACCGCGGCCACGCGATCGCGCTCGATGTCGGCGGCGCCGACGCCGAGCAGGCGTGCCGCCTCGCCCGGGTGCGGGGTCAAGACCACCGGCGCGCGCGACTCGGCCACCCGCTCCAGCTCGCCGGCCAGGTGGTTGAGCGCGTCGGCGTCGAGCACCATGGGCACCTCGAGCCGCTCGAGCGCGGCGCGCACCAGCGCGCGCCCACCGGCTCCCGTCGGCATGCCGGGACCGATCGCCAGCGCGCGCTTGCCCGCGGCCAGCTCGGCCAGCACCTCCGGCGCGCCGTCGGCGTCGGCGTCGAGCTCCGCGGTCATCACCGGATCGGGCGCCGGCACGTCGCGCCCGGCCCAGGCCAGGGTGACCAGCCCCGCGCCGCTGCGCAGCGCCGCCATCGACGACAGCCGCGCGGCGCCGCGCTTGCCCGGGCCGCCGGCCACCACCAGCGCATGGCCGCGGCGGTTCTTGTGATCGAGCTGCCCCGGGCGCGGCAGCGCGCCGAGGATGTCCTCGCTCTCGAGCACGGCCAGGGTGACGCCGTGCGCGGTGGCGAGCTCGCGCGGGATGCCGATCTCGGCGACGCTCACCCGCCCGGCGCGCGCCAGCCCGGGCGCGACCGCGAGCCCGACCTTGAGGAACGCCATGGTCACGGTGCGGTGCGGCTCGACCGCCGCGCCCAGCACGGCGCCGGTGTCGGCCGACAGCCCGCTCGGCACGTCGACCGCGACGACGCGGCCGCTCGCGCGGTTCATGGAGTGAATGACCTCGGCCAGGTGGCCCTCGACCGGGCGGGCCAGGCCGGTGCCGAACAGCGCGTCCACCACCACCGCGGCCGACTCGATCGCGCCGCGCTGCTCGGACAGCTCCGCCGGCAGGGCGATCGAGCGCACCGGGCCGCCCGACTGCTCGTAGGCCGCGAGGTGGGTGAGCGCGTCGCCGCGCACCGCGGCGCGCGGCACCGCCAGGTACACCGACGCCGGGACCCGCAGCTGGCGCAGGACGCGCGCGATGACGTACCCGTCGCCGCCGTTGTTGCCGGCGCCGCACACGACCGCCACCGCGCCGACCGCGCCCGACGCTCCGGCCCCGGCCGCCAGCTCCTCGCGCACCGCCTCGGCGACCGCGCGCCCGGCGTTCTCCATCAGCACGACGCCGGGCAGCCCGATGCCCTCGATGGTGGCCGCGTCGATCGCCCGCATCTCTGCCGCGGTCAGGACGTGCAGCATCGCGGCTCCGCGCTACTCCGCCTCCGCCACCACGACGGCGGCCGCGACGTCGGCCGTGTGGGTCAGGCTCAGGTGCATGCGCACGGTGCCGAGCCTGTTGGCCGCCGCGAGCGCCTGGCCGCGCAGGACCAGGAGCGGCGGCTCGTTGCCTCCGCCCACCACCTCGATCTCGTGCCACGACAGTCCCGGCGGCACGCCGAGGGCCTTGAGCGTGGCCTCCTTGGCCGCGAAGCGGGCGGCGAAGTGGCTGGCCGGATTGCCGCGGCTCTGCGCGTACTCGCGCTCGCCGTCGGTGAAGACGCGCCTGGTGAAGCGGTCGCCCCAGCGCTTCACCATGCCGGCGATGCGCGGCACCTCGGCCAGGTCGATGCCCATTCCGACGATCACGCGGCCGCGCCCCTCGTCATCATGCCTCTCGGCAGCAGCGGGCCAGCTCGGCCGCCACCTCTTCGGCGCGCGCCCGGATCGCGGCCTCGTCGGGGCCCTCGATCATGACGCGCGCCTTGGCCTCGGTGCCGCTGTAGCGGACCAGCACGCGGCCGGCGTCGCCCAGCTCGCTCTCGATGCTGGCGATGAGGCGGCTCACATCCGGCAGCTCGTCGATGGGCAGCCGCCGGTCGACCCGGACGTTGACCAGTACCTGTGGCGTGCGGGTCATGACCCGGGCCAGCTCCGACAGCGGCCGGCCCTCCTCCGCCATGACCGCCAGGACCCGCAGCGCCGCCACCGAGCCGTCTCCCGTGGTGGCGTGGTCGAGGAAGATGAGGTGGCCGGACTGCTCGCCCCCGAAGTTGTAGCCGGAGCGCCGCATCTCGTCGACCACGTAGCGGTCGCCGACCTGGGTGCGCACCAGCTTGCCGCCCGCCCCGCGCAGCGCGATCTCGAGGCCCAGGTTCGACATGACCGTGGCCACCACGGTGCCGTGGGCCAGCTTGCCCGCGCTCAGCATGCGCGTGCCGCACAGGGCCATGACCGTGTCGCCGTCGACGATCTGGCCGTGCTCGTCGCACATCACGACCCGGTCGGCGTCGCCGTCGAGGGCGATGCCGAGGTGGGCCCGCTCCTCCACCACGCGGCGGCACATCTCCTGCGGGGCCAGCGCGCCGGCGCCGTCGTTGATGTTCTTGCCGTCCGGCTCGTGGTGGATGGCGATGACCCGCGCGCCCAGCTCCTCGAACACCGCCGGCGCCACCCGGTAGGCGGCCCCGTGTCCGCAGTCGACCACGATGCGCAGCCCGTCGAGCGTGAGGTCGCGCGGGAAGGTGGCCTTGCAGTAGACCACGTAGCGCCCGCGCGCGTCGTCGATGCGGTGCGAGTAGCCGATCGCCTCGGGCGCCGCCCGCTGGGTCAGGAGCTCGTCCGACTCCATGAGCGCCTCGATGGCCGACTCGACGTCGTCGTCGAGCTTGAACCCGTCGCGCGCGAACAGCTTGATGCCGTTGTCCTCGTACGGGTTGTGCGACGCGCTGATCACGATGCCGGCGTCGGCGCGCATCGACGACGTGATGAACGCGATGGCCGGCGTGGGCAGCGGCCCGGTCAGCCAGACGTCGGCGCCCATCGACACGATGCCGGCCGCCAGCGCGCTCTCGAACATGTAGCCGGACAGCCGGGTGTCCTTGCCGATCACGATGCGGGCGTGGCGGCCGCTCTTGCGCAGCCGCGCCGCCACCGCCATGCCGAGGCGAGAGACCGTCTCGCAGGTCATCGGCTCGACGTTGGCCACGCCGCGCACACCATCGGTTCCGAAGAGCTTCCTGGGCATCGCCTGTCCTCTCGGGCTGCGCGCGGTCGATGAGTACGTCTCGACCTCGCGAAGCACTATCACGGAGTCGGTCGGAGCGTCACCTCGGCCGGGGAAATCTCGTATCCGATGCCGGGCAGGGCCGGCTCGACCCGGACCGGCGCGGTGCGCGCGGTGTTGCCGGAGAGGTCGCTCTGGGAGACGCGCACGTAGGCGGTGATGTTCTCGGCCCGCAGCTCGTCGATGACCAGCACCGAGCCGCGAAGGATCACGCGGACCTGACCCGGATGAGCGGAGATCTTCGCGGCCTGCTCGGCGCTGAGCCCCGGTCCGGGCTGGATGGCGACCGGCAACGACAGCTCGCGCGAGCCCTGCTCCTCGGCCAGCGTCACGTCGACCTCGACCACCGGGTTGCCGTCCACCACCAGGCCCGGCGGCGGCGCCAGGCGCGCGGTCTCGCGGAAGCTCTTGTTGCGCCGGGCGACGTCGATCTCTGCCGTGCGCACCGCGCGCGTCTCGGCCACCAGCGACATCGCGCCGCGGATGGTCACCTGCGAGGGCCGCGGCGTCATCGAGTCGACCCTGAAGCCGCGATCGGGCGCGCCGGTGATGTCGACCGCGATCGGCACCGACTTGACCGCGAGCTGCTCGAACACGACCTGCATGGAGCCGGGGCTGATCGACACCAGCTCCAGCCCGTCGGGCAGGTCGATCATGTCGGGCTGGAAGAACACCTCGCCGCGAGTCGTGTTGCGCAGGTCGATCTGGATGGCCTTGAGCTCCTCGCGGTGGAAGCGCTTGATGACCCGGCGCGAGCCCTTGACCGTGACGCGCAGCTGGTCGGGGCGCTCCGAGACCAGCACCCGGTCCTCGGGCAGGAGATAGGTGACGTCGATGGTGCCGCCCGCCACCTCCTGATCGTTGGCGTGGACCAGGATGAAGACCGTGAGGGCCAGGACCATGGCCACGAACTTGAGCGGCGCGTTGTCGAGCAGCGCGCCGCGCAGCCAGGCCAGGAGCGCGGCCGACATCGTGCGCTGCCGGTCCCCGCCCGGACCGCCCTGCCCGCCCTGCCCCGGCCCGCGCGCCGCCTGGGCCAGCCGGCGGGCCACGCCCTGCGGGCGCTGCGCCTCGCCGCCGATGGCGGCCAGCTCGGGGCGCGTCCGGCGCGTCCGATCGCGATCGCGGTCGAGCTTCATCCTCCGCCCGGCTCCTCGGCCGGGCGGCCGGCCGCGGCGCGCAGGCTCTCGCTGGGCCGGCTCGCGGGCGGCCGCGGCATGCGCATGGACTGGCTGGCGCCGGCGTCCTCGCCGCGATCGGGCCGCTCGGCCTTGTCGCCCTGGTCGCCGCCCAGCGCGGCGACCGCCTTGGCCAGCGCCGCCGCCGCCTGGGCCTCCTGCGACAGCGCGGCGGCGTCGCGCTCGCCGCTGTAGAACAGGCCGCGCAGCACGCGGCGCAGGGTCTCGGTCTCGAGGTCGCGCGCGATGTTGCCGCGGAAGCAGAGGCTGATCTCGCCGCGCTCCTCGGAGATCACCACCGAGACCGCGTCGGTCTCCTCGGTGATGCCGAGCGCGGCGCGGTGGCGGGTGCCGAAGCTGGCCGCCATCTGCGAGCGCGACAGCGGCAGCACCGCGCCGGCCCGATCGATGCGCAGGTTCTTCATCATGACGGCGCCGTCGTGCAGGTCGTTGTCGCGCGACGGCACGAACAGCGTCACCAGCAGCTCCTTGGACACGCGCGCGTCGAGCTGCTCGCCGTGGTCGAGGAACTCGTCGAGCGGCACCTCCCGCTCGAACACCACGATGCCGCCGATGCGCGCCTTGGCCAGGTGCTCGGCGGCGTCCACCACCTCGTCGAGGGCGTGGCGGATCTCGTGGGTGCGGCCGAAGCGCGACACGTTCTGGCCGATGCGGGTCAGCGCGCGCCGGATGTCCTGCTGGAAGACGACGATGACGAGGATGATGAAGTACTCGATGAAGTTATCGAGCAGCCACGAGACCGTCGTGAGGTGGAAGCGCTCGGCGGCGAAGAAGGCCGCCCCGACCAGCACGATGCCGATGACCATCTGGGCCGCGCGCGTGCCCTTGATGGTGAGCAGGATGCGATAGAGCGCGTAGTAGACGATGAAGATGTCGAGGCAGGCGAACAGGATGTCGCTGACGTTGGCGTCGCGAAACAGATCCGAAAGCACGTCGCTCACGCCCGCTCCCCCCACTCCCCACGCACCGCCCCGAACACGCGCAGCGCCGCCGTCACCCCGGCCACGTCGTGCACGCGGATGACGCTGGCCCCGGCGGCGGCGGCGGCGAGCGCGGCACCGATGGTGGCCGCATCCCGATCACCCACCGGGCGCCCGGTCAGCTGGCCGAGGAAGCGCTTGCGCGACGGCCCCACCATCACTGGACATGATAGCCTGGCCGCGAGCTCGCCGGCTCGTCGACTGAGCTCCAGGTTCTCCTGGATGCGCTTGCCGAACCCGAGGCCAGGGTCCGCGATGGTGCGGCGGCGCAGGTCGTGCGGCAGGTTTGCCAGCCGATGCCCGAGCTCCTCGGCGACCTGGTCGAAGGTCGGGGGGGCCGCCTCGCTGGCGTGGACCGCGGCGATGCTGTCGCCGCGCACGTGACCGCACACGAATCCCGCGCCGGCCGACTCGGCGGCGGCGACGACGCCGGGGTCGAAGCGGCCTCCGCTGATGTCGTTGACCAGCTCGGCCCCGGCGGCCAGGGCGGCCCGGGCCACCTCGGCCTTCGTGGTATCGACCGACAGCGCCGCCCGCGTCCGGCCGGCCAGCCGCTCGAAGATCGGCACGACCCTGCGGATCTCCACGTCGGCGGCGACCCGGACGGCGCCGACCGGTCGCGTGGACTCACCGCCCACATCGATGAAGTCGGCGCCATCTCGATCGAGCTCGAGCGCGTGAGCCACCGCAGCCTCCGTGGAGGTGAACCGACCGCCCTCCGAAAACGAGTCCGGAGTTGCGTTCACTACACCCATGACGTAGGGCCGCGACCAGTCGAGGGTCAGGCCACGGAAGCAGATCGGCGGGAGGGGGAGGCCCACCTGTCTGTTGTAACCGCGAAGGCCCGGAGAATGCCTCAGATAGCGCCGCGGGCGTGCGAGATGGCCGCGGGACCAGTCACCCCTGTGCGCCGGCGACAGGAGACACGAAACCGGAGGTTGGACATGAGGAAACTGGAGACCGAGCGCAGAACGCCGGCTCCTGTCTCCGATTTCCGGTCGCCTGCCTCCTGCGTCCGGTTCGTTCCCACGCCGGTGCGCGGCGCCGGCCGGTCGCCTGGCGCCGCGCTAGCAGCCCGACTCCGTATTCGCGCGGCGACCTCGTCGCCTGGCCCAGAACGTACCGTCGGTTGGGCCTTCGGCCCGCCCTCCGCTAGCGGACCGGCTCGGGGCTACGCCGGCTCGGGGTCCGGCTCTTTCTTGCCCACGATCGGCGGGATCAGCGCGGGACGGCGGCGCTTCTTGGCGGCGTCCTCGTCGGGCTTGGCCGCCGGCTGGACGCGCGTGGCCCTGCGGTCGAGCACGCCGCCGCGGAAGAGGCTCTGGACCTCCTCTCCCGTCAGGGTCTCGTACTCGAGGAGCCCCTTGGCCACCCGCTGCAGCTCGGACTGATGGTCCTCGAGCAGCTTGCGCGCGCGCTCGTGCTGCTCGGTCACGATGCGCCGGATCTCGGCGTCGATGCGCTGGGCGGTGTCCTCGGAGTAGGCCTCGGTGGCGGAGAAGTCGCGGCCCAGGAACACCTCGCTCGGCCCGCGCGAGAAGTTGAGCGGCCCGATGGCGTCGCTCATGCCCCACTCGGTGACCATCTTGCGCGCCAGCTCGGTGGCCTGCTCGATGTCGTTGCCGGCCCCTGTGGTGCGCTGGTTGAAGATGACCTCCTCGGCGCAGCGCCCGCCCATCATGATGCAGATCCGGTTGAGCGCGAACTCGGCGTTCATGCTCATCCGGTCCTCGGTCGGCAGCTGCTGGGTGAGGCCCAGCGCGCGGCCGCGCGGGATGATGGTGACCTTGTGCACCGGGTCGGCCTCGTCGCCGACCAGGAGCGCCACCAGCGCGTGGCCGGCCTCGTGGTAGGCGGTGGTCTGCTTCTCCTTCTCGCTGATGATCATGGAGCGGCGCTCGCTGCCCATGAGGACCTTGTCCTTGGCGTCCTCGAAGTCGCCCATCTCGACCCGCTCCTTGTCGCGCCGGGCGGCGACCAGGGCGGCCTCGTTGACCAGCGACTCGAGATCGGCGCCCGAGAAGCCGGGCGTGCCGCGCGCGATCACCTCGAGGTCCACGTCGCCGCCGAGCGGCACCTTGCGGGTGTGGACCTGGAGGATGCCGATGCGGCCGTTCAGGTCGGGGCGCGGCACCACGATGCGGCGGTCGAAGCGGCCGGGGCGCAGGAGCGCCGGGTCGAGTACGTCGGGCCGGTTGGTGGCGGCGATCAGGATGACGCCCTCGTTGGACTCGAAGCCGTCCATCTCGACCAGGAGCTGGTTGAGCGTCTGCTCGCGCTCGTCGTGGCCGCCGCCCAGGCCGGCGCCGCGGTGGCGGCCGACGGCGTCGATCTCGTCGATGAAGATGATGCAGGGCGCGTTCTTCTTGCCCTGCTCGAACAGATCGCGCACGCGCGAGGCGCCGACGCCGACGAACATCTCGACGAAGTCGGAGCCGGAGATGGAGAAGAACGGCACCCCCGCCTCACCCGCGATGGCGCGGGCCAGGAGCGTCTTGCCGGTCCCGGGCGAGCCCATCATGAGGACGCCCTTGGGGATGCGGCCGCCCAGGCGGGTGAACTTCTTCGGGTCCTTGAGGAAGGCGATGATCTCCTCGACCTCGTCCTTGGCCTCCTCGACCCCGGCCACGTCCTTGAAGGTGATCTTGTTCTGGTGATCGGTCAGGAGCTTGGCCTTGGACTTGCCGAAGCTCATCGCCTTGCCGCCGCCGGCCTGGAGCTGGCGCATGAAGAAGAAGAAGATGACGAACAGGAAGAGCATCGGCAGCCACGACACGATGAGCGTCTGCCAGAACGCGCTCTCTTCCTTGGAGCGGACGGTCCACTGGATGCCGTCCTTTTCCAGCGCGTTGGTGATGTCGTTGCCGGCCCCGGAGTACGGGCCGTGGACGACGGTCTTGGCGCCGCTCTTGTAGCTGAGGATGTACTTGGCGTCGTCGCGGCCCTGGGGCTCGACCTTGACCTTGTCGATCAGCTTGACCCGGTCCTCGCTCGAGAGCTCGGTCTTGAGCCACGCGACGTCGCGCTCGTCCTCCTTGTTGCCGTCGCCCGTGAACAGCTTGTAGATCCCCACGAACATGAGGATGAGGAACAGCCAGAGGAGAATGGTCTTTTGCGACTGCTTCAAGGGATGGGGGCCCCGGGTGCGGTTGAGCGAAGCGGATTGTACCCTCGGAGATGTCCGAAGGCCCGCGGTCTCGGCGGTCTCACCCGCCCGACAGGCCGGCGATCCCGCTTTGGTTATCGACTCTTATTAGTAGCCAGGGTATCCGGGCCCGTCAAGGTAACGGAAACCGGGCTCCCGTGGGCCGGGCCGATGTGCTCGGCCCATTCGATCGCGCCATCGGAGCCGCGCACCACCACGCGTGCCGCGGCGCGCAACCGGCGCGGCACGCGCGCGTCGATGAACAGATCGGATAGCTTGCGCGATCGGCCGCGCAGCCTCGCGGGCCTCATGCGGTCTCCGGGACGGACCGTTCGCACCTCGTAGGGCGGGTCAGGGCCCGAGACCTCGACGCCGGCCGCGGGGAGGGGCGGGTCGCCGCCCGCGGCAACGAACCGCACCCTTCCGTACTCGCGGAGCGCGCGCACACCTGGCAGGTCGAGGCCGGCGCTGCCACCGGCCGGCCGGTGCACCAGCGCATCGAGGGCCGCGTGATGGCGGGCCGACAGCGGACCGGCGCCGGCCGCGGCCGCCGCGCGGGCGAGCGCGCGGGCCGACACCGCCCGCGGCGCGGCCGCCAGCGCGTCGGCGTCCCAGCCGGCGCTCGACCGCGCGGTGCGCGCGAGGTCGTCGGCGGCCCGGTCGACCAGCGCGTCGACCTCCGCGGCGCGGGCGGCCAGCTCGCCCAGCGCGTCGTCGAGGCGCGGGTTCTCGCGGCGCAGGACCGGCAGGATGCTGTGGCGAAGCCGGTTGCGCGTGTGCCCGAGGTCGAGGTTGGTGGGGTCGTCGGCGGTGGTCAGGCCGTGGCGGCTGCAGTAGTCGACGGTCTCGGCCCGGCGGCACTCGAGCAGCGGCCGCACGAACAGACCGCGCCGGGGCGGGATGCCGGCCAGGCCGCCCAGCCCGGTGCCGGCGATGATTCGCATCAGCACGGTCTCGGCCTGGTCGTCGAGCGTGTGTCCGACGAGGACCGCGGCCGCCTTTCGCCCGGCCGCCACCCGCTCGAGCGCGGCGTAGCGGGCGTCGCGCGCCGCGCTCTCGAGCGAGGCCCGCCGCCTGTCGACGTCGACCACCAGCGACGCGAAGTCGGCGCCGCCGTCGGCGGCCAGCCGCGCGACCAGGAGCCCATCGGCCGCCGAGTCGGCCCGCAGCTGGTGATCGACGTGGCACAGCGTGACCGGCCCGAGCCGCCCGGCGCGCGCCAGCGCCATGGCGGCGTGGGCCAGTGCGCTGGAGTCGGGCCCGCCCGAGCAGGCCACGACGATCGGCTCGGCCCGGTCGACCCCGAGCCGGCCGAGCGCGCGGTCGATGGCTCGCTGCAAGGAGTCCACGTCGGCTGGCCTCGAGTCCGATCGATCATCCGGGCCGGAGCGCGGCCTCTGGAGTCGGACTCTGGCCACAGCATGTCATCTCGCGCTTGCGATGGCCATCGGCCGCAGCGCACCCGACGAGAGGTCCGATCGCGCGCTACTCGGGGTCGCTCGACCGGGCGGCTTGCCACAGTTCGTGGAACTTCTCGCGCACGTACGGGTCCAGGCCCTCGCCGAAGCTCTCCGCCAGACCTTGCAGGCGAATCAGCTCGAGGACGTCTGCCAGGTCGCGGAGGCGGTGCGGAGCCGTCATGCCCGAGGCAAGCTTGAGCTCGACGAGCCGTTCGAGCGGCAGGAGCGCCATCTTGTCACCGCGCACGGCAGCGACCGCCGGATCGGGGAACCGGATCGGCTTGGGCCGCCCGTCACCCGGGTAGTCGCCGGCGACGAGAACGTCGACGTCGACGGCGTTGATGGTATCGCGAAGGCCCTTGCTGCCAGGAAACTTCTCCAGGTAGCCGCGGCCGAGGACGCGGCGCTTGAGGGCATCGAGACCCTCGCGGGTCAGGAGGACGACGACGTCCTCGGTCACCCTTCGATAGCCATACTCGTTCAGCGCCAGCGCGCCGACGATGGCATAGGGGATTCCGGCTGCGCCGAGCTCGGCGATGAGTCGTTCGAGCGCCTGATGAACGTCGGACTTGCCCATGAAGAACCTCGCCGCAAACCGCGCGCCGGCCAGCACTCTGGCCTCGGCTGCAGGATCGAGGGGACCCATGTGGTCAGGGTACCCTCGCGAGCGCGACCGAGCAATCACGCCCGAGGTTCCGGTCGCGGCGTCAGCCACCCAGCAGCGGCGCCCCGGTCTTCGCCCTCACCTCGGCCGCGGTCACGTCGGGCGCGCACTCCACCAGCCGGAAGCCCTCGGACGTCACGTCGACCACGGCGAGGTCGGTGATGACGCGGCGGACCACGCCGCGGGCGGTGAGCGGATAGGCGCACTCGCCCACCAGCTTGGGCTCGCCCTCCTTGGTCGTGTGAGTCATGAGCGCGAGGATGCGGCGCGCGCCGCTCGATAGATCCATGGCGCCGCCGATCCCCATGGTCTTGCCGCCCGGCACCGCCCAGTTGGCCAGGTCGCCGTTCTGGGCCACCTGCATGGCGCCCATGATGGCCAGGTCGACGTGGCCGCCGCGGATCATGGCGAACGACATCGCCGAGTCGAAGGTCGAGCCGCCGGTCACGAACGTGACCGTCTGCTTGCCGGCGTTGGTGAGCTGCGGGTCCTCGTCGCCCTCGAACGGGAACGGCCCGATGCCGAGGAGGCCGTTCTCGCTGTGCAGCCACACGCCGAGCGACTCGGGCAGGTAGTCGGCGACCAGGGTGGGGAGACCGATGCCGAGGTTGACGATCGAGCCGGCCTCGATCTCGCGCGCCGCGCGCTGCGCCATCTCTTCGCGCCGCCACACCATGTCTCAGCCTCCCTCGGACGATGCCCGCCGGTGCGGCCGCGGCCGCACCGTGCGGTACTCGAACGGGTCCTCGTGGTCCGGCACCTCGATGACGCGGTGGATGAAGACGCCGGGCAGGTGGACCTCGTCGGGATCGATGTCGCCGAGCGGGACCATGTGATCGAGCTCGGCGATGGTGGTCTCGGCGGCAGTGGCCATGAGCGGCGTGAAGTTTCGCGCCGTGCGCCAGAAGCGCATGTTGCCGAACGAGTCGCCGACCTTGCCGCGGACCAGGGCGAAGTCGGTGCGGATGGCCCGCTCGAGCACGTACTGGCGGCCGTCGAACTCGCGCACCTCCTTGCCCTCGGCCACCACGGTGCCGACCCCCGTGGGCGTGAAGAAGGCGGGGATGCCCGCGCCGCCGGCGCGGATGCGCTCGACCAGCGTCCCCTGCGGCACCATGTCGACCTCGACGGCGCCCGACGCCATCGCGCGGTGAAGGTCCTCGTTGTTGCCGATGTAGCTGCAGGTCACCTTGCGCACCAGGCCGGCCTTGAGCCAGGCGGCCAGGCCCTTGCCCAGGTTGCCGGCGTTGTTGCTGATGAGCCAGAGGTCGCGCGGCCCGCGCTCCACGACGCCGGCGATGAGCGCCTCGGGGTTGCCGCACAGGCCGAACCCGCCGACCAGGACGCTGGCGCCGTCGCGCATGCCCTCGAGCGCCTCGACCGCGGTCTGGCGCACCTTGTCGAGGTGTCGTCCCGCCATCAGTCCTCTCCCCCGCCGATCGCCGCCGCCACCGCGGAGGCGAGCTCGCCCATCCCCGCGGCCAGCTCGCCCTCGCCGATGATCAGGGGCGGCGCCACGATGAGGTTGGCCCGCTTCGCCGAGGTGTGGACGTGCAGGCGGCGGCGATCCAGCTCGGCGCCGAGGCGCTGCCAGCCGCCCGGGGCGAGCGCGAGGTCGACGGCGGCCAGCAGGCCGCGCCCGCGCGGGCGCAGGACCGCGCGCGGGAAGCGCTCGGCCAGCGCGCGCAGCGGATCGACCAGGGTGGCCTCGAGCGCGGCGGCGCGCTCGAACAGGCGCTCGTCGCGGTAGATGGCCAGCGCCTCGCGCCCGGCGGCGCAGCCGAGCGGGTGGGCGTAGTTGGTGAGACCCGCCCACAGGACCTGGTCGTCGAAGTGGCCGGCCACGCGCTCGTGCACGAGCACCGCGCCGGCCGGCGCGTAGCCGCCGGTGATGCCCTTGGCCAGCGTGATGAGGTCGGGCTCGATGCCCTCGTGCTCGATGGCCAGGCCGCGCCCGGTGCGCCCGAAACCGGTCAGCACCTCGTCGCACACCAGCAGCGCGCCGTGGCGATCGCAGGCCGCCCGCACGCCGGCGAAGAAGCCGGGCGGCGGCAGGTGGACGCCGTTGGCGCCCGTCACCGGCTCGAGCACGACGGCGGCGACGGTGCCGCACTCGCCGGCCAGGATGTCGCCGAGCGCGTCGGCGTCGTCGGTGCCGAGGCGGAGGACGCCGGGCAGGAGCGGCTCGAGCGGCGGCCGGCGGTAGTCGCCCGACAGGCTGAGCGCGCCGAGCGAGGCGCCGTGATAGGACTGATAGCGCGCCACGAACTTGAGCCGGCCGGTGGCGAGGCGGGCGATCTTCATCGCGTTCTCGATCGCCTCGGCGCCGCTCAGCGTGTAGAAGACCTTGCCGCGGGCGAAGCCGGGCGGCGCGAGCGCGAGCAGGCGCTCGGCCAGCTCGCGCTTGGCCGGGAACTCGCTCCACGCGGCGGCCAGGCACAGCTCGCGCGCCTGGCGCTCGATGGCGGCGACCATGCGCGGGTGGGAGTGGCCGAGGTGGGCCTGGTAGCTGAGGCTGCCCAGGTCGAGCCACCGAGCGCCGTCGGCGGTGGTGAACCAGGCGCCCTCCCCGCCCGTCACCTCGCGCCCGCGCGCGCCCTTCTGTGCGCTCCACGTGTAGAAGAACGGCTGGCGGGTCGTGGCCTGGTCGATCATGGCCTGGTCGATCCCGGTCGAAACCGCTCGGGTCGCGCGCCGTGGGTGAAGCCGGCGCAGGCTTCGATGATCCGCTCGGCCGGTCGCATGACCACTCCGCCGCAGGTGGCCGGCCCGTGCGGCTCCTCGGGGGTCGCCAGGTTGCTGCACACGCTGCGCGGATAGCCGTCCTCGGATCCGAGCAGCTCCCACATCTCGGCCGCGGTGGCCGGCGGCCGGCTGTCGAGGCGCGCGGTCAGGAAGCGGTAGCGGTCGAACGTGGTGGCGCCGGGCGCGATCTGGGTGCGCGACGCGATCTCCGGGTCGAGCGAGTGGTTGGTGTGCGCGTAGTGACCGCGCTCGCCGTCGCTGGAAAAGACGACCGCGCGGCGCGTGCCCGACACCTCGACGCCGAAGGCCTGCTCGGCGTCGGCGACCAGGAAGTGGCGGCCCGATCCGATCGGCGCGGACACCAGCGCGTCGCGCGCGGCGGCCGCGCTCGGCTGGTCGAGCGCGCGGCGCACCACGGCGGGCCAGGCCGCGCCGATGGCCGCGTCGGTGGCGGGCAGGTTGTTCACGCAGAGCGAGACGCCGCGCCCGTTCATGCCGGCCATGCCGAGGCACCCGGTCAAGGACAGGACCCACGCCGCCGGCCGGCCGTCCTGCTCCGGCTGGTGCAGCATGATCACGTACGGCATCGACGACGCGTGCATGTCCCAGGTCTGGCCGGCGAGCGCGCCGCCCGGCCCGCGCGTCCACACCGCGCTGCAGCCGTCGGCCGCCGCGCCCGTGGCCCCCCGGTCGAACCGGTGGTCGCGCAGATCGGTGTAGTGGTTGAGCACCATGATGGTGGCGGGGCTGAGCGCCGCGCCCTCGGCGATGCCGGCCAGCTCGTCGGACAGCAGGCGGTCGTAGCGCTCGAGGACCGGCAGGTGGCGCTCGGCCAGCTCCAGCACCTGGTCGCGGCTGCCTCCCCCCATGCGGCAGGTGAGGAAGAGCCGGATCTCGGCGAGCGACGCGATCTCTCCGCGGAAGGCCTCGCCGTGGGCGCGCCCCTGCTCGCGCCTGGTCGCGCCGGGCGGCATCTCGAAGGCGCGCATCAGCTCGCCCCTCCCGCCGCCAGCGCGCGGGCGAGCGCCTCGGCCGCGGCCACCGCCCGGTCGAGCGGCGGCGCGATGCCCAGGCACCCGTTCGGGAACCGGCGCACCAGCACGCCGCGCTCGCGCAGCGAGGCGGCGAGCGGCTCGGCCCGCTCGCCCGCGTCGATCACGCGGTAGAGCCCGAGCCCGCGCACCGGCAGGCGCGCGCCCGCCAGCGCGCCGTCGAGGGCAGCCGACGCCGCCGCCACGTCGATGTGGCGGGCGGCGCGCAGCTGGTGGTGCTCGCGCACCAGCGAGAGCTCGTCGCCATCCCAGGTCGACACCAGGGTCAATGCCTCCCCGACCCGGTAGCGGGCCGTCGTGTGGAGATAGCCGGTCTGCGCCCCGCCCCACCACGTGAGCGCGTCGGGCTGGAGCGGCGCGCCGGCCGAGGCGAACGGGCCGCGCCCCGAGCGATAGAAGGCGCTCGCGGTCTCGACCGCGCACACGGGCACGTCCAGCTCGCGGCGCAGCTCGGCCAGGAGCGGCCAGAAGTCGTCGGGGATGACGCGGCCGGTGCGCTCCTGCACCACCTCGTAGTAGAAGGCGAGCACGGCGCGGGGCCCGCCGGCGGCGTCGATGCAGTCGCGCAGCGCGCGGATGGCGGCGGCGCTGCCGACCTCGGCCGGGTGCGGGACGCGCGGCCAGGCGAAGTGGGCCGGACCCTGGCGATGCACCGATGGATCGCTCAGCGAGCGCGCCGCCGCCGTGGTGTGCCCGACGTAGCCGCCCTCGAGGCCGATCGGGACCTGCGCCTCCTTGCGGTGCCAGCGGAACAGGCGCAGCGACTTGTCGAAGGTCTCGTCGCGCGACGAGGTCAGATAGAGGTGGGGCAGGACCGGGTAGAGCGCCGTCACCAGCTCCGCCGCGCGCACCACCGCGGGGGTCACGTAGTTCATGAGGGTGATCTTGTTGACCGCGGGCCCGTAGAGGAGACCGCTCTCCTGCGCGGCGGCCAGGCTGGCCGGCGGCTCGGCGAACGGCTGCACCAGGCCCTGGGCCAGATCGAACACCTGAGCGGCGGCGGGCGCCGCGGCGGGCGCGGCCGGCTCCGGCGACATGGTCGACACCGGGATGCGGTAGTAGCTGGCCTGCCCCTCCGGGTCCTCG
>DATFRY010000210.1:0-7007 GCA_035262925.1 Kofleriaceae bacterium
TCCTGCACGGCGGGGTCGGCCGCGCCGCGCGCGACGCCATGGTCGAGCGCTTCCAGGCGCCCGGCGGCCCGTCGATCATGGTGCTGTCGCTGCGCGCCGGCGGCACCGGCCTCAACCTCACCGCGGCCAGCCACGTGTTCCACTTCGATCGCTGGTGGAATCCGGCGGTCGAGGATCAGGCCACCGACCGCGCGCACCGCATCGGCCAGCGCCGCGCCGTGCAGGTGCACCGCCTGGTCTGCGCCGGCACCATGGAGGAGCGCGTGGCCGAGGTGCTGGAGCGCAAGCGGGGCCTGGCCTCGCGCATCGTCGGCCGCGGCGAGCAGTGGGTGACAGAGCTCGGCGACGACGCGCTGCGCGAGCTGTTCGCGCTGGCCCCCGACGCCGCCGTGGGCGACGACGGCGACGAGAGCGGCGGCGGCGGCGATGGCGGCGCCGCGAGCGGTGCGGGCCCGGGCGTGGCCGCCGGTCGGCGGCGCGCCGGCCCCGGCGCTCGCGCCCGCTCGCGCGGCCGCGCCCGGGAGGCACGGCGATGAGCGAGTGGGACGGCTGGGGCCGCTTCCCGCCGCGCGCGCGCAAGCGGCCGCCGCCGGCGCACGGCGTCCAGGTCGCCAGGATCGGCGCCACCTGGTGGGGCGTGCGCTGGATCGAGGCGCTCGAGCGGCTGTCGAGCGAGTACTCGAATCGCCTCGCGCGCGGCCGGACCTACGCGCGCGCCGGCCGCGTGCACGACCTCGCGATCGCTTCCGGCCTGGTCAGCGCGCGGGTGACCGGCTCGCGGCGCACCCCCTACCGCGTGTCGCTGCGCCTCGCCGCGCTCGCGCCCGCGGCCTGGGATCAGGCCGTCCTGGCCATGGCCGGGCAGGCGCTGTTCGCCGCCGAGCTCCTGGCCGGTCGCATGCCGCAGGACATCGACGAGGCGTTCCGCGCCGGCGGGCACAGCCTGTTCCCGCTGGCCGCGCGCGGCGACCTGGCGACCGAGTGCTCGTGCCCGGACTGGGCCAACCCGTGCAAGCACGTGGCCGCCACCCATTACGTCCTGGGCGAGGCGTTCGACAAGGATCCGTTCCTGCTCTTCGAGCTGCGCGGCCGCGGCCGCGACGACGTGCTCTCCGCCCTGCGCCGGACGCGCGCCGGCGGCGAGCCGGCGCCGGGCGCGTCATCGGACGCCGGCGCGGGGCAGGGCGAGGCGATCGCGACGGTGTCGCTCGACGGCCGCGACCCGGCCGAGCTCGAGCGCCTGCGCGGCCCGATCGCGAACCTCCGCTTCGCCTTCGACCCGCCCGCCGCGGGCGGCGCGGTGCGTCAGCTCGGCGTGCCGCCTTCGTGGCGCGCGGACGAGACACCGGCCGAGCTCCTCGGCCGCGACTACCGCGCCGCTGCCGAGCTGGCTCGAGAGATCGCCCTCGCCGGCCCGACGGACCGCGACGACGACTGACGGCGGGCCGAGGCGCCGTGCGAGGAGCAGGCCGGCCTGAAGCGCCGCCCATCGAGCGACACCGCCCCTCACCGCGGGTCGAGCGCCCGTCATCAACGTCCAGGTCGCGGCTCGACCCTGGGGCTCAGGCAGTCTACGCTCCCCGCGATGACGATCCATGATGCGGTCATCGTGGGGGGCGGCCCGGCCGGGAGCACCTGTGCCCGCTTCCTCCGGCGCGGCGGCGCCCGGGTCGCGGTGGTCGACCGAGCCGAGTTCCCGCGGGTCAAGCTGTGCGCGGGCTGGCTGTCGGCCCCCATCTGGGACGCGCTGGAGCTCTCGCCGCGCGACTACCCCGGCGGCCTGTGGGAGTGGCGGAACTGCCACGTGCGCTTTCGCGGGGTGGACCGCGCGATCGCCTGTCGCGGCTGGTTCATCCGGCGCTTCGAGCTCGACGATTTCCTCCTGCGCGCGAGCGGGGCCGAGCTCCACCTGGGCAAGGCATGGTCGCGCCTCACCATCGAGCGCGGCGCCGACGGCATGTGGCAGGTCGGCGATCTGCGCGCGCGCCATCTCATCGGCGCCGGCGGCACGCACTGCCCGGTGGCCCGCCTGCTCGCACCGCCGCGCCCGCGCGGGCCGGTCGGTGTGCAGGAGCACGAGTTCCAGGCCGATCCCGCCGCGGTCGCGCGCACCCGCGTGGGCGCGGACGGCGAGCCGGAGCTCTACCTGCACGACGACCTGCGCGGCTACTCGTGGAACGTGCCCAAGACCGGCTGGCTCAACGTCGGCTCCGGCACCGTCGATCCGACCGAGGTGCGCGCCGCCTGGCGCGCCGCGCGCAGCCACTTCCGCGGCGCCGGCCACCTGCCCGACGACGTCGACCCGGCGCTCGACGCGGTCAAGGGCCACTCCTACTATCTGTTCGACCCGGCGCACCTGGACGGCGCCGCGCGCGTGGACGGCCCCGGCGGCGCCTACCTGGTGGGCGACAGCCTCGGTCTGGCCCAGCCGCTGACGGCGGAGGGCATCCTGCCCGCCGTCGTGTCGGGCCGGCTGGCCGCCGAGGCCATCCTGGCCGGGCAGCCGGCCGGCTACCCCGAGCGGCTGCGCAGGCATCCGACCATGATCGAGTACCGCCGTATCCACCGCCTGCGCGAGGCGGGCGCGGCCCTCGGCAGCAAGAACGGGCACAAGGACGGCAACAAGCCGGACCACAAGGAAGTGCACAGCGGCGGCAGCGGCGAGAACGGCGCGCGCGCGCCGCGCGGCGGCTCCGCCGCTCGCATCGGCCGGCGCGCCGTCGCCGCCGGCTTCGCCTGGATGTTCTCCGGGGCGCCCTTGCCCGCGCCCCGGCTCATCGACCTCGCGCTGCGAGGGGCAGAGCGCTGGCTGGGCGCCAGCGACCAGAACGGGAGGTAGTGCGATGGTGACGACCACTGTGGCCACAACCGCTCAGAAGCTGCTCTCGGCGCTCGACGACCGGCGCGCCGCCCATCTGGTGCGCGACTTGCTCGCCCGCGCCGGCGTCACCGTCGGCGGCGATGCCCCGTGGGACATCCATGTCAACGACGACCGGCTCTACACCCGCGTCCTGCGCGACGGCACGCTCGGCGTGGGCGAGGCCTACGTCGAGGGCTGGTGGGACTCGCCGGCGCTCGATCAGATGATGGACCGGCTCATGCGCGCGCACGTGGACGACGCCGTGCGCGACAGCTGGGTGCTTCTGGCCCACGCGGTCATGGCGCGCCTCTTCAACCTGCAGGTCGCGCGCGCGTTCGAGGTCGGCGAGCGCCACTACGACATCGGCAACGACCTCTACCGGCCGATGCTGGGCGAGCGGATGATGTACACGTGCGCCTACTGGCGCGGGGCCGACGACCTCGACGCCGCCCAGGAGGCCAAGCTCGACCTGGTGTGCCGCAAGATCGGCCTGCGCCCCGGCATGCGCGTGCTCGACCTCGGCTGCGGCTGGGGCGGCTTCGCCGCGTTCGCCGCCGAGCGCTACGGCGCCGAGGTGGTCGGCATGACCGTGTCGCGCGAGCAGGTGGCCTGGGCGCGCGAGCACTACGCCGGCCTGCCGGTCGACATCCGCCTCGAGGACTACCACAACGCGACCGGCAGCTACGACGCGGTGGTGTCGATCGGGCTCATGGAGCACGTCGGCCCCAAGAACTACCGCAGCTACATGGAGCTGGCGGCGCGCTGCCTGGCGCCCGGCGGGGTCGCCTTCATGCACACCATCGCCGGCAACCGAGCCCGCACGCAGGTCGACCCCTGGTTCCAGAAGTACATCTTCCCCAACGCGGTGCTGCCGACCCTGGGCCAGCTCGGCGCCGCCATGGACGAGGTGCTGGTGCCCGAGGACGTGCACAACATCGGCGAGCACTACGACCGCACGCTCATGGCCTGGTGGGAAAACTTCGACGCCGCGTGGCCCGAGCTGCGCCAGCGCTACGGCGAGCCGTTCTACCGCATGTGGAAGTACTACATCCTGTCCAGCGCGGCCGGCTTCCGCTCGCGGCACTTCCAGCTCTACCAGATCGTGGCCACCGCGATCGGCACGCCGCAGCCGGCGACGTGCCGTCAGGTCTGATCGCTCGCGCTCGCGCTCGCGCTCGCGCCGCCGGTCACTCCGGCACGGTCTCGCCCGATCCGCCCATCTCCGCCGGGAAATCGCGCATCTTGGGCAGACCGTCGCGCATGGCCAGCACCCGCTCCTGGTAGTTGACGTGCACCTGCGGGTCGAAGCCGAAGCCGGAGATGGTGGCCGCGTACACGTCGACCAGGTCCCAGTGCGGGTGCATGGTCATGAGGTGTCCGCCGCACACGCGGCAGTACTGGCGCAGGCTGCGCTCGGTCTTCTTGTAGACGCCGACCTGCTCCTCGCCCCGGGTCACGACCACACTCTCCGGCTTCCACAGGCTGAACGCGTTGACCGGCGCGGCTGCCCACGACCGGCAGGAGGAGCAGTGGCAGTAGCCCATCGCCTCCGGCTTGCCGGTGACGGTGAGCTCGACCGCTCCGCAGAAACAACTCCCCTTGTAACTCGAGTCGCTCATGGCTCTCCTCTGTCGCCGCCGCCCGACACCAAGGTCGCGGGCTCGACGGCGATGCGCCCATGCAACGGGCGAGCCGCTTCAGTGTCCGTGTGCGCGCCCACCGTCGCCGCCGCGACCTGCGCGCGTTCCGCCGCGCTGGGCCCGCCCGTCCTGCGCATCCGATTCGGAGTCCACGTCCAGCAGCGCAAGTAGCGCGCGCAGATCGACCGGCTTGACCAGGTGGGCGTCGAAGCCGGCCGCGCGACTCCGGCGCTTGTCGGTGTCCTGGCCGTAGCCGGTCACCGCGATGAGCTGGAGCGGGGCGCCGGGCATGATCTCGCGCAGCTTGGCGGCCAGCTCGTAGCCGTCCAGGACGGGCAGGCCGATATCGAGCAGCGCCGCGTTGGGCTGGAAGTCGCGCGCCACGCCCAGCGCCTGCGGCCCGTCATAGGCGACGGCGACCTCGTGGCCGGCGCCGCGCAGCACCTCGGCCAGGACGTCGGCTGCGTCGGTGTTGTCGTCGACCAGGAGGATGCGGACCCCGGAGGGGCCCCGGTCCACGCGGGGCGCGGCGTCCTCGCGCTCGGTCGCTGCGCGGCCCGAGCAGGCCGGCAGGCGCACCGTGAACTCGCTGCCCTTGCCCAGCCCGTCCGAGCGGGCCGCGATGGTCCCACCGTGGGCCTCGACCAGGTTGCGGGCCAGGGTCAGGCCGATGCCGAGCCCGCCCTGCGAGCGGTCGAGCGCGCGGTCGCCCTGCACGAAGAGGTCGAAGATGCCGGGCAGGACGTCGGCCGAGATGCCCATGCCGTTGTCGCGCACCGAGATCGCGATCTCGCCGCCCTCGCGCCGGCCGGTCACCACCACGATGCCGTTCGGGTCGGTGTACTTGGCCGCGTTGGTCAGGAGGTTGGCCAGCACCTGGGCCAGGCGGACCTGGTCGACCTCGACCAGCAGGCCCTCGCGCGCCACGTCGATCGCGAGCTGATGCGAGCGCCGCTCGAACAGCGGGCTGGCCATCTCGATCGCCTTGCCCAGCACCACCGAGAGCTCGACCGGCTCGCCGTGCAGCTCGACCCGGCCGCGCGTGATGCGCGAGACGTCGAGCAGATCGTCGACCAGCCGCACCAGGTACTGGACCTGGCGCTCGATGATCTGGCGCTCGCGCTCTCCCCCGACGCCGTGCAGCTGCATGAGCTTGAGGCCGGTCGAGATGGGGGCCAGCGGGTTGCGCAGCTCGTGGCCCAGCATGGCCAGGAACTCGTCCTTGCGCCGATCCGCCTCGCGGGCCTCCTGGTAGAGGCGCGCGTTGTCGATCGCGATGGCGGCCCGGTGGCCCAGCTCCTCGGCCATGTCGAGGTCGGCCTGCTCGAAGCGCCGCTCGGACGAGGCCGACACCAGCGCGATGGCGCCGAGGGTGCGGCCGCGGGCGGTCATCGGCACCACGATGGCGGAGCGGAAGCCGAGCCGGCGCAGGAAGGCCTGGTACTCGCCGCCGTCGGGCGCGAGCGAGGACAGGAGCCGGTCGGAGATGTCGCGGTGGAGCTCGGCGCGGCCGCTGGCGATGACCCGAGCCACGCCGACCGGGGCGTCGGGGTCGGGCGGGACACGGCGCCGGTACTCGCGCAGGCGCTCGACCTGGGCCGGGTCGCCGTCGGCCACCACCAGCTGGCTGCCCGCGGTGTCCGCGCCGCAGGCCAGCTCGACCATGCACCAGTCGGCGATGCGCGGGACGGCGAGCCGGGCCAGGTTGGTCAGCGTGGCCTCGTAGTCGAGCGACGAGGACAGGATCGCGCTGGCCTGGGACAGGAAGGCGCTGCGGCGCTGGCTGGCCTCGGCCTGGCGGCGCGCGCTGCTCTCGGCGTCGTACAGGCGCGCGCGGTCGAGCGCCTGGGCGCACTGGTGGGCCAGCGCGGTCAGGAAGGCCTGCTCGTCGTCGCCGAACGGGGCGGGCTCGGCCCGGCTGACGCCGAGCACGCCGATCGGGCGGCCGTCGACGATGAGCGGGAGGCGGGCCAGCGCGCGCGAGCCGCCGGAGTCGCCGGCGTCGCGCGACTCGGGGTGGCGCGCGCACGCCTCGCCCGCGTGCAGGAACACCGGCACCGCGCGGCGGGCGGCCTCGGCGATCGGCAGGTCGGCGTCGAGCGGGACGATCGGGTCGCGGTCGATGACCTTGTCGGCGTAGCCGACCGCGCGGGCCAGCTCGAGGTTCTCGCCGTCGGGGCTCATCAGGTAGACGCTGGCGCCCAGCGCGCCGGTCTCCGCGATGGTGTTGCGGGTGACCACGTCGAGCACCTCGGCCTGGGTGCGCGCCTCCGACAGGCTGGCGGTGATGGTGTGCAGGCGCATGATCGCGTCGTGCGCCCGCTTGCGAGCCGTGATGTCGCGGGTGAAGCAGCGAGTGTGGACGAACTCACCGCCCTTGCGGAACACGCTGGCGTCGATGAGCACGTGCTTGACGCTGCCGTCCTTGCAGCGGACCCGCGCCTCGTGGTCGCGCAGGGTCTCCTCGCGCTCGAGGCGGCTGGCGAAGTCATCGACCGCGTCGACGC
>DATFRY010000211.1:0-7335 GCA_035262925.1 Kofleriaceae bacterium
AGCGGCGGCGGTTCTTTTGCCAGAGGTCGCGCAGGTAGGCCCGGATCGGCTTCTGCTGGTGGTAGCCGCTGATGGTCGGGTAGGTGAGCAGGGTGACGAGGTTGTTCCGCTCGCTGTGGCGGTAGGTGATCGTGTAGTCGCCGTCCCGGTTGGTGAACTTGTGATGGTTCATGTTGTGGGTCGGGACCCAGGCGAACGCGGGGAAGCCGTAGAGCAGGGTCAGCCAGTAGTCGGTGACGGCGTTGGCCGTGCGGCTCTTCCACATGCGCAGGTGGTTGTGGTTGTGGGCGATGACCGTGATGGTGACGGCCATGAAATTGGCCCACAGAAAGAGCGGGATCGAGAGCGCCGGCAGCGACCACTGCCACACGATGAGCGCGGTGGCCGTGATCATGTAGGCGACGGTTTGCAGGTCCGATCGGTATCGCAGCATGAAGCCCTCCGCGCCGCGGGGCGACGTCCCCCGCAGAGCGCCATCGCACGAGACAGGCAGGTATGTATCACGGTTTCAACCCCGGGGAGTCCCCGGGGAGACCCGCCGGGCGGCAAAGATCGCTGGCAGATTGCGGCGATCGGGGCGTTCAGCGCGGCTCGCCGCGGCGGGGCCGGCGGCGGAGGCCGAATGCGCCCATTCCGAGGAGCCACAGGCTGACCAGCGCTCCTCCCGTGCCGTGTCGATTGTCGGTGCCGCTGGCGCTGCAGCCGCCTTCATCGACACCGCCACGGCCGCCGCGACCGCCTCCGTCGTCGTCACCGTCGTCGCCGCCGTCGTCGCCGCTGCCGTCGTCGCCGCTGCCGTCGTCGCTGCCGTCGTCGGCCGCGCCGTCATCGGCCGCGCCGCCGCCTGCGCTCGCGTCGGCGGTGCCGGCGCCCGCGTCGGCGGCGCCCGCGCCCGCGTCGCCGGCGCTGCACCCATCGGCCGGGTCCTCGGGACAGGCGTCGACGCAGTCGGCGGCGCCGTCGCCGTCGGTGTCGGCGTCGGCCGCGCCGCAGCCGCACGCGCCCGGCTCGGTCTTGGCCGGATCGGTCGGGCAGCCGTCGGTCGAGTCGCACACGCCGTCTCCGTCGCCGTCGGCCCCCTGGCAGGTGAAGGTCACGGTCAGCGTGTAGGCGCCGACCGCATCTCCGTCGAAGCCGTCCACCACCAGGTAGTAGGTACCCGGATCGAGCGTGGCGGTCACGTGCGAGCCGAAGTCGCCGGGCGGCTCGTCGTCGTCGTTGCAGGCGAGCTCGGCGCCGGCGTCGCCGCACGCGGAGCGGAGGTAGAGCCCGGTGTCGAAGCCGGTCGACTGCGCGTCGACGGCGGTGGGGTCGGCCACCGTGAAGCTGTAGACCCGGTCCGGCGAGCCGGCGCCGACGCACGATCCGGCGAAGTCGTCACCGGCGAGCGAGGTGTCGCCGCTGACGACCTGGGTCCCCTGGGCCGCGATCGCGAGCGGCTGCTCGCAGGTGTCGCCCGGGAACGGATCGGGCACGCACTGGTCTTCCACGCACACGTCTCCCTCCGCGCCGCATCCGCAGTCGGTGCAGCAGCTGTCCTGGGTCTCGCCGCCGTCGCAGGCGCCGTTGCCGCAGGTGCCGCAGTCCTGCGCGCAGGTCGACGGGGTCTCGCCGCCGTTGCAGGCTCCGTCGCCGCACGCGGTGCCGCAGTCGACCGGGCAGGTGGCGGTGCTCTCTCCGCCGGCCGCGTCGCAGGTGCCGTCGCCGCACGGGCACAGGCCCTGGGCCGGCGCGCCGGTGGCGCACAGCGCCTCGATGGCGCGGAACGCGTAGGTCGAGTCCTCGCCGCGGCAGCCGCCGTTGCGGCACACGTTGACCCGCAGGCAGTCGGCGTCCGGGTCCGCGACGTAGTCCTGCTCGCCGCGCACGAGCACGCCGACCAGCTCGCGCGTGCGCCGGTCGAACACGCCGGAGCCGGAGTTGCCGCCGAAGGTGTCGAGGTTGGCGACGAAGAAGTCGAGCGTGTCGGCGCGCGGGTCGCGCACGCGACCGCCGTCGTCGATCTTGAGCGGCAGGCCGCTCGGGTAGCCGTCGATGAGGAGGCGCCGGCTGGCCGGCATGGCGACCGCGTCCTGGCTGACCGGGGCCGGCGTGTGGCCGACCACCTGGCGGTCGAGGCGGACGACCGAGTAGTCGCTGTCCTCGACCAGGTTGACCAGGACCTCGCTGCACGTGTAGACGTCGTCCGACGCGATCGTCTGCAGGGTGCTGTCGTCGGCCATGTAGTAGTTGAAGACGAACGCGGTCCGGTCGCAATCGGACGAGTTGACGCAGTGGCCTGCCGTCAGGACCAGGTCGGGGGCGATGAGGGTGCCGCTGCAGAAGCCGGCCGTCGGCTGGGCGGCGAAGCGCTCGTCGGCGCAGACGCCGGTCTCCTCGAGGGTGGGGGCCGGCAGGAGGATGTCCGCGGGATCCGAGTCGTCGATGGCGGCCGTCTCGACCAGGGTGACGGCGAAGTCGGCGGCCTGCGTGGCCCACGCCTGGTCGCGAAAGGCGAACACGTCCTGGCGATCGTCGTTGCCGTAGACGACCGGCTCGCGAGAGCTGCCGGCGCTCTCGAACCGGTCGTCGGCGCAGCCGGCGGCGAGCAGCACGGCCGAGGCGCAGGCGAGCGAGCGCGCGCGCGACGGGGCGGGGATGCGGGTCCTGGGGGGCGGGGCACCGAGCACAGCGTCACCTCGAATGTCAGGAACGAGCGTGGCCCGCGCTCCGCGGACCGGCGCGCCATGTTCCACGACGGGCCGGGCGGGCGCAAGATGGGACATCCGCGAGCCCGGCGCGATCGGCGCGGCGCCGGCGCGTCGGCGTGCGGCGCGATCAGCGGTGGCGGCCGGCGACCACGTACTGATCGGGCAAGGACTCGCTCACCACCTCGGGGGCGAGCCCGCCGGCGGCCAGCTCGGCGATGACGCGATCGGGCGCGAGCCGGTGCCTGGCGGGCGGGCCGCGCTTCGAGTCGGCGGTGAAGTCGACGATGAAGACGACGCCGCCCGGCCTGAGCGCGCGCGCCAGCCGCGCCGCGTAGTGCTCGCGATCCGCAATGTGGTGCCACACGTCGACGACGAGGATGCGGTCGGCGCTGCTGGCCGGCACGCCGACGTCGTCGGGCGGCGCGGCCACGACCTGCACGTTGGCCAGCTTCTCGCGCGCGGCGCGCTCCTTCATGTAGCGCACCATGTCGGGCTCGATGTCGGTCGAGACCACCACGCCCTGCGCGCCGACCGCGCGCGAGAGGCGCGACATGAAGTAGCCGGTGCCGGCCCCGAGATCGACCACCGTCATGCCGGGCGCGAGCTGGAGCAGCGACACCACCTCGTCCGGCTTCTGCCACGCGTCGCGCCCCGGGTCGTCGAACACGGGGGCCCATTCCCTGGCGTGCTCGAAGCGATGGGGCATGTGGCCGCCGTGATCGTGCTCGTCGGCCTTGCCGGCGGCGGTGGCAGGAGCCGGCGCCGACGACGACGCGCTCTCCCCCGTGCCGCGGCTGCTGCAGGACGCGGCGCTCGAGGCGGCCAGGGCCAGCGCCACCAGGGTGCGTGCGATCCGGCCACCAGCGGCGAGCCCGGCGGCGAGGCCGGCGAGACCCGTGGTCAGCTTCGACATCGGGCGATTCTTACTCGATATCGATCAGGGCGCTGGCGAGGCGCGAACGCGGCGCGAGCCCGCCGGCGACGTGGCGAGGAGGACCGCCTCGGTCGCGACAGGTCCAGCCAGCGCCGATGTGGCGAGGCGTGTGGGGGGCGCGTACCCGCGATCGTCGAGCTGGATCGACACATCGCCGCCGCGGTCAGTCCAACCAGTGGAAAGTGATGGACGATCCGGATGGCACGCGGGCTGCTCATCCGGTCCTCGATGGCCACCAACCTCGCGACCGCGCGGCCGGCACGACCGGGACAGGGAGACGCGACCCGACTCGCCCGCGGCCTGCGCGCGCGCGGGCCGATGGCTGCGGCCCCGAGCCCGGCCATGGGCGACGCCGCCCGCGACCCTCGCGACGACCGCCGCGCCGCCGTCGCGGGCCGCGTCGCCGGCCGCGTCGCCGGCCGCGTCGATCGATACGGGTCCCGAGCCGCCAGCGGCTCCGACGAGGCGGAGGTGTGGCGCGCTCCGGCGGCGCCGCCTCCGGTTCCGGCGACCGCGGGGCTGGCGCCTCCCCTCCGCGCGCCCGCGCCGCGGACCGGCGGAAGCGGAGCCCACGCGCTCCTCTTCCCGCACCACGCCGCGCTCGTGTTCGACGCCGTGCGCAGCCTCGCGATGGAGGCCGACCTGCCGAGCGCCAGCCACCTGGCGCGCTGCCGCATCGCCGAGCTGACCGCGTCGGAGCGGGTCCACTGCCTGTACCGCGATCCGGGGAGCGGCGTCCTGTGGGCGCTCGAGGACGACGCGCCGGTGTCGCGCCCACCCGATCACCCCGGCATCACCACCTTCGCCGCGCGCACCGGCGCCCCGGTCGCGGCCGAGCGGGCCGCGGACTCGCCGCTCTACCGCGCCGAGCTGGACGACCCCGACGGGACCGGCGGCGAGCGCATCATCGCGCAGCCGGTCTTCTCGGCCGGCGCCGTCATCGCCGTCATCGCCGCCGTGCGCGGCGACGGCGCGCCTCCCTACTCGCCGGCCGAGCGCCTCATGATCGCCGCCTTCGCCGAGCAGGGCGGCCCGATCCTCCAGGCCTTCCTCTACCACCACCAGATGCTGGCGCGCGCGGGCGCGGCTCCCACCACCGGCACGCCTCCGCGCCCGGGCACGACCGCCGGCGCCGGCGCCGGCGCCGCGCCGCCGGTCGACCTCCTGCGCGGCTCGCCGTCGTGGACCCGATGGAGCTACCGGCTGCTGCTGGTCACGGCGGTGGCCGGGCTGCTGGTCGCCGCGCTGGCCCGCATCCCGCGCACGGCCGCCGGAACCGCGGTGGTCCGCCTCGAGAGCGCCGCGCTCACCGCGCCCGAGGCCGCCACCGTCGAGGCTGTGCACGTGGCCGCCGGCGCGCGCGTTCGCCGCGGCGACGTGCTGGTCGATTTCCACTCCGCGCGCGAGGTGGGCGAGCTCGCGCAGCTCCAGGCCGAGAAGGCCCGGCGACAGGCCGCCTTCCGGCGCCACCCGTCCGACGAGCGGGCGCGGCGCGCTCTGGCCGACATCGTCGCCCTGGTCGAGCGGGCGCGCGCCGGCGCGGCCGAGCGCAGCGCTCGCGCCCCGCGCGACGGCCTGGTCACCGAGGTGCGCGCGCGACCCGGCATGGTGCTGGCGGCCGGCGACCTCCTCGTCTCCATGGTGGACCCGTCGGCGCCGGCGACCGCGATCATCCTCCTGCCCGGCGGCGATCGCACCCGTCTGGCCGCCGGCATGCCGGTGCGGGTCGACCTCCGCGCGCGCGGCGCCGGCGAGCTCGCCGGCACCGTCGACGAGGTGGGCCGCGAGGTGCTCACACCGGACGCGGCGCGGCGCCTGGTCGGGCGCGACGCGGGCGACGCGCTCGCGATCGGCGCGCCGGTCGTGGCGGTGCGGGCCCGCCTGCGCGCCCCCACCGGCGACAGCCGCGGGCTGCGCGACGGCATGCACGGCGCCGCCGAGGTGGACATCGGCTCGCGCTCGCTCCTGTCCGCGCTCGTGCCGGGAGGCGACTGATGGCCGTGGCCGGGGGGCTGCGCCGCCTCCTGGCAGAGCTGCGCGCGGAGCGCGACGCGGTCGAGCGGGTCGCGGTCGCGTCGCTCCTGGTGCGCCTGTTCGCCCTGGCCGTGCCGCTCCTCATCGCGCTGGTCGTCGACCAGGTGGTGCCGCACGCCGATCGCCACCTGCTCCTGGTCGCCGCCATCGGCGTCGGCGTCCTGGTCGCGTTCGAGGCGCTGGCGTCGGTCCTGCGCGCCCACCTCCTGCTTCACCTGCGCACGCGGGTCGATACGCGCGTGACCTCCGACTTCCTCGAGCACCTGTTCAGCCTGCCGCTCTCGTTCTTCCGCGGCCGCTCGCCCGCCGATCTCGTGCACCGGGTGGGGTCGAGCGCGACCGCGCGCGAGATCCTCACGTCCGGTGCGCTGGCCAGCCTGCTGGACGGCGCCACCGCGCTCCTCTACGGTCTCCTCATCGCCGCGCTCAGCCCCCGGCTCGGGCTCCTGGTCCTTGTCCTGGCCGGTCTGCACGCGGCGGTGTTCCTCTTGACCCGCCGGCGGCACCGCCAGCTCATGGTCGCCGACCTGGAGGCGCAGTCGCGTGCGCAGGGACGCCTGGTCGAGATGCTGGGCGGCATCGAGACGCTGCGCTGCGCCGGCGCCGAGAGCCAGTCGGTCGACGGCTGGCTTGACCTGTACAGCGCCCAGCTCGGGACGGCGCTGGAGCGCGGCGGCCTCGGCGCCGGGGTCGATGCCGTGCGGCGCGCGCTCGAGAGCCTGGCGCCGATCGGCATGCTCACGATCGGCGCGCTCGCGGTCGCCAGCGGCGAGCTCAGCCTCGGCGCCATGCTGGCGATAAGCGCCCTGGCGGGCGGGCTGTTCGGCGCGCTCTCGTCGCTGGTGTCGAGCGCCCTGCAGCTCGAGCTGGTGGCCGCCTACCTCGACCGCATCGACGAGGTGCTGGAGGCGCCGCGCGAGCAGGAGGAGCCGGGCGCGCACGCGCCGCGCCTCGAGGGCGCCATCGCCGTGCGCGGGCTCGGCTTCCGCTACAGCGACGACGCGCCGCTGGCCGTCTCCGGCGTCTCGCTCGACATCCCGCAGGGCGCCGCGATCGCGATCGTGGGGCCGTCCGGCGCGGGGAAGTCGACCCTGGCCGGCCTCCTGGCCGGGCTCCACCCCGCGACCGAGGGCGACATCGAGCTCGACGGGCGGCCTCTGTCCACGCTCGACATCGCGGCGGTGCGCGCGCAGATGGGCGTGGTGCCGCAGAGCCCGTCGCTGTTTGCCGCCACGGTGGGCGAGAACATCGCGCTCGGCACGCCGGAGGCCGACCTGGGCCGGATCCGCTGGGCCGCCCAGGTCGCCTGCATTCACGACGCCATCGAGGCGCTGCCGATGGGCTACGACACGCCCATCACCGGCAGCGGCGCGCCGCTGTCGGGCGGCCAGCGCCAGCGCATCGCGATCGCGCGCGCCGTCCTGCGCTGCCCGGCGATCCTCGTCCTCGACGAGGCCACCTCGGCGCTGGACGCGGTGACCGAGAACCGCATCATGAATCACCTGGGCTGGCTCGGCGCCACCCGCATCCTGGTCGCCCAGCGCCTGTCCACCCTCGTCGACGCGGACCTCATCGCGGTCATGGACCAGGGATGCGTGGTGGAGATGGGCACGCACCAGGAGCTCCTGGCCCGGCACGGGCTGTACGCCGCGCTGGTGCGCGGGCGGCGCATGCTCG
>DATFRY010000212.1:0-24031 GCA_035262925.1 Kofleriaceae bacterium
CGGCGACGGTCAGCCCGGTGACGACGCCGCGAAAGGGCGCGCTCTCTCCGACCAGCGCGGCGGCGCCGCCCGCGCCGGGCATGCGCCAGATGGCCAGCCGCGGCCCGACCGCGAGGTAGGCCAGGTCGCCGGCCAGCGCGACCGCGACCGGCGCGCCGCCGGCCTGCTCGCGCTCGATGCTCGGTCCGCCGCCGCCCGCATCGAGCTCCGGCGCCCCGTCGGGCTGGCCGGGAGGCGGCTGTCCGCCCGGTGGTTCGAGGTCGTCACCGCAGGCGGCGGCGAGGACGCCGAACCCCAGCGTCACCAGCGAGGCCGCGGCCGCCCGCCAGGACCGAGTCGTCCACCCCGTCGTCCGCCCCATCCACCACCATCCCTTCTCTGGCCGGAGACTACACCGCGCGGGCCGCGGGCCGCACGGGCCGCGATGACCGGACCTGTCAGACCGCGCCGCCCTGCTGCCGGAGCAGCTCCGCCAGCTCGTTGGCCGAGCCGGGACGCGCCTCCGGCGAGCGATCGAGGCAGCGCATCACCAGCGCCTCCAGCTCGGCGGGGAGCTGGGCGCCGAGCCAGCGGGACGGCGGCTCCGGCTGCTGCTCCAGCTGCGCGGCCAGGAGCGCCGCCGCCGTCGGTGCCACGAAGGGCGGCCGCCCGGCGAGCAGGAAGTAGAGGGTCGCGCCGAGCGCGTAGATGTCGCCGGCCACGCCGGAGGACCGCCCGCTGATGATCTCCGGCGCCATGTAGCCGGTGGTCCCGAACACCGCGCCCTCGTGCGTGAGGTCGGACGGCTCCGGCTCGAGGATCTTGGCCAGGCCGAAGTCGAGGACCTTGATCACGTCCGCCTCCGACTCGAGGCGGACCAGGAACAGGTTCTCCGGCTTGATGTCGCGGTGGAGGATCTGGCGGTGATGCGCCTCGGCCAGCGCGCGCGCCGCCTGCTCGACCAGCCGCACCGCGCGCGCCGCCGGCTGCGCGCCGTCGCGCCGCACCAGGGAACCGAGGTCCTCGCCGACGAGCAGCTCCATCGCGTAGTACCAGAGGCCGTCGTCGGTGGTCCCGTAGTCGAAGACCCGGATCGTGTTGGGATGGGCCAGCTCGCTGGTGGCGCGCACCTCGCGCTCGAAGCGGGCCACCCGGCGGGCGTTGATGGTGCCGGGACGCATGATCTTGAGCGCGACCTCGCGACGCAACGACGGGTGATAGGCGGCCCAGATCTCGCCCATGCCGCCGCCGCCGATGCGCCGGCGCAGCTGGTAGCGCCCGATGTGGCGGGCCTCGAACAGCTGGCGCCGGAGCGTGAACAGCCGGTGGCCGAGCGCGACGATCAGGAAGAAGAAGGTGAGGTTGATGAGCTCGTTGATGCCGAACACCAGCAGCGCGTTGCGGTCGGCCAGCTGCGCCGCCACGTCGGCGCGAAACAGGCTGGCGCCGAGCAGGATCGCGAGGTGGACCGCGAGCGGCAGCCCCAGCGACACCACGCCGCGCCGCCACGGATCCGACAGCATGAACGCGCGCACCACCAGGATGAGCCCGACGCCTGTGAGATACGGGCTGGTCAGGCCCCAGAACTCGAGGGCGAGGAACGCGGTCGCGCCGGCGGTGGCGGTGGTGACCGAGCGCTCGAGCCCGACCACCGCGCGCTGCGAGGGCGGCTCCCGGCGGCTCAGGATCCACAGCGCAGGGACCAGCACGGCGATCGGCACCACGCGGATGCCGAGCATGATGCCCAGCCGGATGTTCGGCACCAGCGACGCCACCACGACGTCGAGCAAGCCGAAGCCGAACCACAGGACGACGCCCAGCCCGAGCGCCCCGCGCATGCGGCGGACATTGGCCAGGTGCTCCTGGCGCAGGAACGCCGCGTAGTCGCCGTCGGCGGTGCTGACCCGGCTGGCCTGCGGTCGGTCGAGCCCGGCGGGAGCCGTCGGCTCCAGCGCGCCCGGATCGGCGGTGGCGGTGATCGTGACCTGGACGACCTGGTCGCCCGCCGTCGTCGCCGACGCGGTCTTCCGGCTCCGCCGCACCGGGCGATGCTACTACGGCGGCCGCGGCGCCGGTCGCGACCGGCGCGCGCCGCTCACTCGCAGCCGAGCGGATCGGGGCCGAAGGCGACGTCGTCGACCCACAGGGTCATGGCCTGGTCGCCGTAGCTCTCCCAGCCGAGCCTGATGTCGGCCAGGTCGGGGCGCCACGATGGATCGCGCAGCCACTGCGCGTCGATGTCGGGGGTCGGCTGGCCGTCGACCACCAGGCCGGTGACCGCGGCGCCGTCGACCGACGTCGCGATGGTCCCGGCGCCGCCGTCGACCGCGAGCTCGATGCAGGTCCACGCGCCGGCGGCGAGCGGCAGGGTGTCGCCGATGCCGGTGGGGCTCAGCTCCGGCAAGGTCGCGTCGTCGCGCTCGCGGTTCCACATGAGGATGCGGCTCTGCCCGCCCATCCGCACGTCGCTGTCGGCGGCGGCGTCGCGCATGGCCATGAAGGTGACGTGGCCGTCGCCGAGCGGATCGGCCGGGCGGATCCAGAACCGGCCGTGAACCGGGCCGGCGATGCCCGCGATCGAGTCCGAGGCGATGAAGACGTGGTTGCAGTAGCCGCCGGCGCCGTCGATGCGCAGCGAGCGCGCGCCGGTGTGGGCCTCGGCGCCGTCGACCGCGAGGCTGCCGGTTCCAGAGCAGTCGGGCGAGGCCACCGTCCACCGCGCCGGATCGGGCGGGCCGCCCGGCGCGGCATCCTCGAAGTCGTCGCACACCACCGCCGAGCCGCAGCCCGCGGCAGGACCGCCGCCGCCGGCATCGGCGCCCGGATCGGAGCCGGAGCCGGAGTCGGATCCGTCGCCCTGGCCGCCCGAGCCGCCGCTCCCCCCGCCGGGACCGCCACCGGCGCCGGGTCCGCCGCCGTCGCCGCCCCCGCCCGGCGCGCCTCCCTCGCCGCCGGTCAGCTCGCCCGCGCACCCGCCGAGGACGAGGACGCCGGCGGCGAGAGACAGGGCGAGTGTCGCCCGCGACCAGGTTCGGGCCATCTCTTCGAAGGAGACCGCCGCGCGCCGGTTCGGGTCATCGGTCAAAGGCGATGCGCGGCCCGCGTCCCCGCGTCCCGCATGCGGCGCGCGAGTGGCCAGGGCGCCCACAGGTCGCTCCGCGGCGAGCACGGGTCCGGCGGGGCCCGCCTCACCAGCGCAGCGCGACGGCGGCGGTGAGGCCTGGCCACTGGCGCACCGTGGTGTCGCCGGAGCGATCGACCGAGTCGAGGCCGAGCGGCAGATCGGCGCCGTCGACGTCGCCGGACACGAAGACGTTCCAGGTCGCCCCGAGCGAGAGCGCCAGCACCTCGGTCACGTCGTACGCGACCCGCGCGCGCGCCTGGGCCAGGAGCGCCCGATCGTCGACACCGTCGAAGAAGAGCGCGTGGCCCAGCGCGTCCACCATGAGCGCGACCCGGCCCAGCGGCACGCGCACGCCGGCGCCGGCGACCGGCCCCCATGGCCGCCCGTCGACCAGCGGGCCGCTGCTCAGGCCGGCCAGCGAGTAGACGCGTCTTGCCCCCAGGCGGAGGCCGGCCGACAGCGCCAGCGCCTCGCCGCTCCACACCTCGAGCGCGCGATCGCCGCGCCGGGTCCAGCTCACCGCCCCGATCGGCGCGTCGGCCTCGTCGGCGACATTGACCAGGCCGAGCTGCACGCCCCGCACGCGCCGCGCGACATTGACCAGCCCGACCTGCGCCCCGGCGACGTCGCGCCCGACGTTGACCGCGGCGATCTGGATGCCGGCGATCTCGCTGTCGGCGCGGTTGTAGCCGATCGCGACCTGCGCGCCCTCCCCGCTGTCGATCGCGTTCATGGCCCCCGCGACCTGGAGGCCGCGAAGCTGGGCCCCCGCGTTGAGCAGGCCCGCCACCTGGATCGCGCTCGCGCGCCCGCCGCCGGCGTTGAGCAGACCCGCGACCTGAAGCCCGAACGTGTCGCCGCCGGTCGCGTTCAGGAGTCCCGCGACCTGCACGCCGCGCATCCCGCTGCCCGACGCGTTGAACAGCCCGCCGACCTGCATCACGCTGGCGCTGCCGCCGCTCGCGTTGCCGAGCAGCGCGAGCTGGATGGCGCGCGCATGGCCGCCGGACGCGTTGACCAGGCCGGCCACCTGCACGCCGGTGAAGTCGCCGCCGGCCGCGTTGACCAGGCCGGCCACCTGCACGCCGGTCCCGTCCTGTCCTGCGGCGGTCACCAGACCGGCCAGCTGCAGGCCGAGCATGCTGTCGCCGGCGGCGCTGACGCCGAGCGACAGCTGGAGTCCGATCGCCGACCGGTCCACCGCGCTGGCGCCCAGCCCGATCTGGAGACCGCGCAGCTCGCCGGCGCGGCCGTATCCCAGGGCCAGCCCGAGGTAGTTGCGCACACACGTATGGCGCAGCGCATTGAGGCTGACGCGGGGCACCACCGCCAGATCGACGGGGCCGATGACACAGCGCGGCGGCGGATGCTTCGCCGTGGCGGTCTGGCTGGGCCGCGCCTCCGCTCCGGTCCCGGCGGCGCTCGGCCGGACCCCGGTCGGCAGGGCAATCAACGACATGAAGGCGACGGCGAGGGCGAGTGCTCGGGTCACGGGCTGGGCCTCCGGGAGTCTCCCTTGTACAGGCGGCGGACCTTCCTGGTTACCTCCGGGGGAGGGTTGCATCCGGGACCGCTCCTACGTAGGTTCGCGCCCATGCGAGCCACAGCATGCCTTCTCGCCTTGCTCACCGCCTGCGGCAGCACCAGCGGCTCGGGCGGATCCTCCGAGCCGACCGGTCCGGCGGCGCCCGCCGCGGGCGGACAGGCCGGCGCGGGTCCGGGCGCGGATCAGCCGACGCCCGCCCAGGCCAAGGAGTTCATGACCCAGGTCGACGCCGAGCTGCGCGTGCGCAACGTCGCGCAGTCGGAGGCCGAGTGGGCCAAGCAGACCAACATCACCGACGAGACCGAGGCCGCCGCGGCCAAGGCCGGCGCCGAGCAGATGTCGTACATCACCAAGGCGATCAAGGAGTCGCAGCGCTTCGACTCGATCAGCCAGCAGCTCGACCCCGATACGCGCCGGCAGATCTACCTGCTGCGCATCTCGGGGCAGCCCGCGCCCGACGATCCGGCGCAGGCCGCCGAGCTGGCCGAGGTGACGACCAAGATGGACGCCACCTACGGCAAGACCAAGGCGTGTGACAAGAAGGGAAAGAAGTGCCGCGACCTGCAGGCGCTCGAGAAGGTCCTGGCCCGCAGCCGCAGGCCGGCCGAGCTGCTCGACGCGTGGAAGGGATGGCACGACGCGGCGGGCGGCGCGATCGCTCCGGTCTATTCGCACTTCGTCGAGCTGGCCAACTCGGGCGCGCGCGGGGTCGGCTTCGCCGACGTCGGCGCGATGTGGCGCTCCGGCTACGACATGCCTCCGGAGGACTTCACCAAGGAGGTCGACCGGCTGTGGTCGCAGGTCGAGCCGCTCTACCGCGACCTTCACTGCTACGCGCGCCGCAAGCTCAACAAGAAGTACGGCGACAAGCAGGTGCCGGCCGCGGGCCCGATCCCGGCGCACCTGCTCGGCAACATGTGGGCGCAGGAGTGGGCCAACCTCTACCCCGAGCTCGAGCCCTACAAGGGCGTCGCGCAGCTCGACGTCACGCCCGCGCTCAAGCGCCAGAAGTACGATCCGGTGAAGATGGCGAAGCTGGGCGAGGCGTTCTTCACCTCGCTCGGGCTCGACCCGCTGCCCGGCACGTTCTGGGAGCGCTCGATGCTGGCCAAGCCCAAGGGCAAGGAGGTCGTCTGCCACGCGAGCGCGTGGGACGTGCAGTTCAACAACGACCTGCGCATCAAGATGTGCATCGAGCCGACCCACGAGGACCTCGTCACGATCCACCACGAGCTCGGTCACGACTACTACTTCCACTCCTACTACAAGCTGCCCATGCTCTACCAGAACGGGGCCAACGACGGCTTCCACGAGGCCATCGGCGACACCATCGCGCTGTCGATGACGCCGGGCTACCTCAAGCAGGTCGGGCTGCTCGACAGGACGGTGGCGAACCAGAAGGCCACCATCAACCAGCAGATGATGGTGGCGCTGCGCAAGGTCGCGTTCCTGCCGTTCGGCCTGCTGGTCGACAAGTGGCGCTGGGACGTGTTCTCCGGAAACGTGAAGCCGGAGCAGTACAACGAGCACTGGTGGCAGCTGCGCGAGAAGTACCAGGGCGTGGCGGCGCCGGTGTCGCGCGAGGGAGCCTTCGACCCGGGCGCCAAGTACCACATCCCGGCGAACGTCCCGTACATGCGCTACTTCCTGGCCAACATCCTCCAGTTCCAGTTCTACCGCGCGCTCTGCCGCAAGGCGGGCCACCAGGGCCCCCTCTACGAGTGCTCGTTCTACGGCAACAAGGAGGCGGGCGAGGCGCTGCGCGCCATGCTGGCGATGGGGGCGTCGAAGCCCTGGCCGGATGCGCTCGAGGCCCTGACCGGCGAGCGGAAGATCGACGCCAACGCGCTCATCGAGTACTTCGCCCCGCTGCAGGCGTGGCTGGCCGAGCAGAACCAGGGCCAGAGCTGCGGCTGGTAGCGGGGTCGGGTAGCCGCCAGGCGCGCCGGCTCGCAGGTCAGTCGGCGCGCAGGGCGGAGGTCAGCCACGCGCGCGCGCCCGCCAGCGAGCGCCGCGGCGCCTCCGCCTCGGCGAGCAGGCGGGCGAGATCGAGGTCCGGGAACGAGCCGCGGCCGAAGAAGACGCGCGCGGCCACCGCCGAAAGCGCCGGTGCGCGCAGCGCCGCCAGGGCCAGCTCCATGCCGGCGCGGCCGTGCAGCCGGCCATAGGCCATGCGCATGAGCATGCGCCCGCGAAAGCGGCGGCGGAGCGCCGGCGCCTGGTAGGCGCGGATCGCGGCGCGCTGACCGCCGCCGAGCCAGGCGCCGACCACCTGCACGGCCAGGCGCGACTGGCGCAGGCAGGGATCGAGGCCGCCGGCGGTCAGCGGCGACACCGCGCCCGAGGCGTCGCCCACCAGGAGGGCGAGCGGATCGGCGATGCGGGGCAGGAGGCCGCCGACCGGGATGCGGCCGCCGCGGCGCTCGATGCGCCGGCCGCTGGCGTCGAGCGGGACGACGCCGGCCAGGCTGGCGCGAAAGCGGGCCAGCGCGGCCAGCGGGCGGTAGTGCCCCGGATGACCGGCGACGCCGATGTGCGCCTCCTCGCCGTCGTCCACCACCCAGGCCAGGTATCCGGGCGCCAGCTGCGGATCGACGAAGCAGTGCATGACCGGCGGCTCGCCGCGCAGGGCCGAGGGCAGCACGTCCTCGGCGCCGATCAGGAAGGCGCGGTTGCGATCGAGGCCGAGCGCGGCGGCGACCCGCGAGCGCGCTCCGTCGGCGCCGATCACGTAGCGCGCGCACAGGCGGCGCCGGCGCGCGCCGCCCGCCGGCACCGGGCCGGCGACCTCGAGCGCGACCTCGACCCCACCGCGCACGCGCGCGGCCGACAGGAAGCGGTGGCCGGTCCACGCGCGCGCGCCGAGCTCCTCGCCCTCGCCGCGCATGCGCTGGTACAGCTCGGCCATGCGCCCGACCCGGAACTCGTCGTGGCGGCTGGACAGGCGCAGCGCCCGCCGGTCGGGCGAGTAGAGGACCACGTCGCGCACCGCCGGTCCGAGGCAGTCGCCCGGGAGGTCGAAGTCCTCGAGCGTGCGCCGCACGAAGATGCCGGTCGTGTGGACCCGCTCGCCCAGCGCCCGCTTCTGATCGACCAGCACCGTGTCGAAACCGGACGCGGCCAGACCGCGCGCGCAGGCCAGCCCGGCCAGCCCGCCGCCGACCACGAGGACATCGCAGCGCTCCATGTCCTGGCCAACGTCGCAGCCGGGGCGGCCATTCCTACTCGTCCACGCGCACCACGCCGACCGAATCGATGCCGCGCGCCGGGTCGACCTCGACGACCAGGAAGTGACGGCCGATGCCGTCGAACTTCTCCGGCAGGGCGCCGCCGCCCCCAGAGATGTAGGCCGGGATCCCGGCGTTCGAGTAGGCGTAGTACGAGTGAATGTGGCCGTAGAGGGTGAGGTCGACCTTGCCGCCGGCCAGCAGCGCGAGCAGCTTGGCCGCCTCCTTGCGGCTGCGGAACGAGCCCTGCCGCACGCCGATCGGATCGATGGGCGGGTAGTGGGTGCCGAACACGTGGACTCCGCCGACCGCCTCGCGGGTCCACTCGTCGAGCCAGTCGTAGACGAGCGGGTCGAGCGACGCGTTGCCCGAGTCGACGATCGAGAACGCCGCCCCCTTGAACGTGAAGTGCACGTTGTAGCGGCCGAACAGATCGTGCCAGCGGTCGATGTGGGCGCGCAGCTCGTGGTTGCCGATGGTCGAGAAGTAGGGGATGTCCAGCCGTTCGAGCTGGGCCAGCAGGAGGTCGTACTCGTCCAGGCGGCCGTCCTCGACCAGGTCGCCCATCGAGAACACGAAGCGAAGGTCCGGCTCCTGGTCGATGCGAGCGAACACCTCGTCGACGCTGGGCAGCGCGGTCTGGATGTCGCCCATCGCGGCGAAGCGAAAGCGATCGCCGGTGTCGGCGTCGGGCGGCGCCAGGTCCAGCGTGGTCTCCTGTCCGGGCGGCGGCGCCAGCTCGAAGCGGCACACGGTCGGCCGCTCGCCGCCGAGCGCCGCGACCTCGATGGGCGCGCCGCTGCCGTCGCGCGCGACCAGCTCCGCGCCCGGCATGCAGTTCTCGACGGTGATGGTCACCGTGCCGGCGCCCTCCCGCGAGGATGTCAGATGAGCGCGCAGCACCGGCGCCTGTGCCCACAGCTGGATCGCGTCGCCGCGCAGGCTGCGCACCTGGGCCGCGCCTCCCTCGATCTCGATGGCGAGCCCCTCGGCCTCGGCGACTCCGACGTCGAGGTCATCGAGGGTTCGCTCCTCGGCCGGCCGCACGCAGGCGGCGAGCGAGCACGACACGAGCACCGACGCGGCGGCCAGACGCGTGTTCATGGCGATTCTCCCATGCGCATGACGAGCCCCAGGTGGGCGACCCGGGCCGCCCCCTGCTCGAACCCGGCGTGGACGCCCCAGCGCGCACCCATATAAAGGAGGAGATCGGCCCCGAAGAAGCCGGCGAACCCGGAGCCGGGGCCGGTCCCGGGGCTGATGCCGCCGGTGAAGGTGTCGCGGCGGTGATCGTAGTAGAGCGTCGCCTCGCCGTGGAGCTGGCCCGGGCGGCCGACGATGACCCCGTAGCCGAAGCGAACCAGCAGGAGCTCGCCCACATCGGCGCCCGCGCCGGGCACGTCATAGCTGGTGAGCTCGGCGCCGAGCCCCAGCGACATCTCGGCGAACGACCCGGCCAGCGAGCTGCCGAGCCGCGCCATGTCGAGCCGGCCTGCCACCGACGCCTCGCCGGTCGAGACCGCAAACTCGTCGCCCGGATAGCGGTGGTGGGTCAGCGCGGCCGTGACCTCGAGAGTCGATGCGTCGCCGGTCGGGTGGCGCGACCGGGTTCCCATCAGCCGCCGCGCCGCCTCCAGCCGCAGCCGCTGGTTGTCGTCGTCGAGCGCCACCCACGCCGACGGCGCGAACCGCCACGCGCCCGGGCGCAGCGCGCCGCTGACGACAGCGAACTGGCGGTAGTCGAAGCGCGGATCGTAGACGTAGCCGTAGCCCGCCTCGGCCTCCATCGGCGCGCCCGGATCGGGGCGCACTGCCTCCAGCCCGCCGCTCGCCGCGCCATAGAGATCGGCCAGCCACGACATGCCGAACACGCCGATGCCGGTGACGATGAGCCCGACCTGTGGCGCGGCGTAGTGGCGCGACGCGCCCGTCAGGTAGAGCGGCACGCCCCCCGCCGCCACCATGCCGAGCCCGATGCCCTCCATCACGAGCAGCCGCCGCGCCACGCTGCGATCGCCGGCGGCGAAGTGCCCCGAGCCGTGCACCAGCACGCCGGGCACGACGGCAGCCGCGAACGGCAGCGCGCGTGGGCGCGCCCGCCTGGCCGCCTCGCTCGCCGTCGCCGCCGGCCCGCCGCCGCGCGGCTGGGCCGAGACCGCAGGCGAGGCGAGCAGCAGCATCGCGATCGACGGCGCGACGAGCAGGCGGAGGCGAGCGCGTGTCACCGCCAGAATGTAGCCACAAGCAACGACACGACACGACGCGACGGCGACGGCGGCTGCTCGAGATCGACGATGGATGCCATTCGTGTCTGTGTTCGATCGATCAGTGCCACGTGTCGAGCGCGCTGCGGAGTCGGCGCGCGCACCGACGGCATCGACGAGTCGCGGCCCCACATGTGCGGCGCACGCTGCGCGCGTCGGCGACTCGCGACGTGTATGCGCCGAGGCCCGCGAAGGAAGTGACAGCGACATCGCCGATCATGCAAACGAGAAGTCGACTTCCCGAAATCGCCCTGTCTAGAATGGCCGCATCGGGGCGACAGGACCTTCCGTGCTGGCGCGCGTCGCCAGCAAGAGCCCTTCCCCCTCCCCCTAGACTCCCGGGCGCGCGGTTGCCGCCTTGGGATGGACTCGACCTGTTCGAGGATCTTCGAGGATCTGACCAAGGAGGCCTGGATGTTGAATAGACTCGCCATCACGAGTTTCTCGCTGCTGCTGGCACTGTCGGCGTATGCCTGCGGCGACGACGACAGCGGTGACGGCGGCAGCACCCCCGACAGCGGCGGCGGCGGCGGCACCCCCGACGCCGGCGGCGGCGGCGGCACCCCCGACGCCGCGGCCGGTGACACCCTCGATCTGACCGATTCGGAGGGTGGGCAGATCCTCTTCGAGTACATCAATCTCGACAGCGACCTCCAGGCGGCCTTCGGCCTGCCCGCTGGCGCCACGTCGGTCATGCGCAACATGGCCTACTTCGTCAGCTCGCAGACGCCCGAGCTGAACGCGCTGCCGGTCAACCTCGCGCCCGAGGACGACGGCTGCGCCAACCTCTACGAGACCAAGGGATGGCCCCTGGGTCCGCCCAACGGCGTGGACGGAGAGCCGCGCACCGAGGTCGACGTCGGCAACCTCGTGTTCACCGGAAAGAACACCGCCGGCGACGACGTCGAGAACGTGGTCGAGAAGGCCAACGCCGAGACTCACACCGCGCCGTATCCGTTCCCGCTGGACAGCTGGGGGCGCACGCATGACGTCTACTACGAGTTCATCCCGCCGAACGCGGACCAGTTCACGGCCGCCGACTCGCTCTACACGATCCAGATGACCGGCTCGGCCGACTACCCGGAGACGACGTACGAGAACATCGCGTACATGCCGGGAGCGGTCCAGTTCACCACGCCTGGCCTCGAGGACGATGACATCGGCCTCAACACCACCGATACCGTCACGGTCCAGTGGGAGCCGCCGGTCGAGCCCAACCAGAACGTCCCCGACGCCAGCAAGCTCGTCGGTGGCGCGCTCCTCACGGCAGTCGTGCTCGGCGACACCACCGGCGCTCCGGTCATGTTCTGCGTCGTGCCCGCGGCGCAGGGAAGCTTCGACATCACCGGCCGCGTCGTCCAGCGGTTCCGCGACGCGGTCTCGGCGAGCGGCGGCGACGCCGACCACGCCATCCTGCTGCGCAACAACATCGCCCACACGCTGGGATGGTTCAACAACGGCGACGGCACCACGCCGTACGATCCGAACGATCAGCGCCGGGTCGACATCCTGTCGGTGTGGTGCGGCGCGCAGGTCGTGAACGTCGGGCCGTAGGCCCTCCACGCATCGCTCGAGCGAGAGGCCGCGAGAGATCGCGGCCTCTCCTTTTTTCGGACCGGAGCGGCGCGCCGGTCGCCGCGTCGCGATCTGCCGCCATCGCCTGCGAGGTGCGTGGCCCTCGGGGGTAGCCCGCTTTCCCACACGTCTCGGCCGCCTGCCGCGCCGAGCTGCGAGCCAGTGGCCAGAAATCGGCCGACCGCAGGTTATGGCAGAAGGGAGCACGCTTCCGTCTTCCTGTTGCTGTCGTCGCTCGACGCTGACCGCGAGCTCTCCGGTGCATCACCGGAGGCTTGCTGTTACTATTTTCCGCGATGTACGCCCCCGTTCGTGCGCTCCTGGCCTGCCTTGTCCTCGCTGGCGCGTGTGGTGGAGATGACGACGGCGGTGCGGATGGTGCCGGCGATGGCGATGGCGGCGGCGGGGCCGAGTGGCAGGTGGTCGCCAGCGATCTGCCCCAGTCGCTCCTGTCGGTCTGGGGCTCGAGCGAGAACGACGTCTGGGTCGTGGGTGGCGACGGGGCGGATGGAGCAGGGCCGGCCGTCTTTCACTGGGACGGCGCCGCGTGGACGCGCATGGAGACCGGCATCACCGACAACACCGATCTGTGGTGGGTGTTCGGCTTCGCCGATGGACCGGTGTTCCTGGGCGGCGAGAAGGGCACGATCCTGCGCTACCAGGACGGCGCGTTCGAGCAGCTCGAGACGCCCGGGCCGCAGACCGTGTTCGGCCTGTGGGGCGCCTCGCCCGACGATGTCTGGGCGGTCGGCGGCAACCTGACCGGGGGCGGGTTCGCCTGGCGCTTCGACGGCGCCGCGTGGAGCGCGGTCGCCGAGGTGCCGGAGGAGATCACCGGGCCCGGCACCATCTGGAAGGTGGCCGGCGCCGCCGCCGACAACGTGTGGATGTCGGCCACCGGCGGCCTGACCCTGCACTGGAACGGCGAGCTCCTGGTCGAGGGGACAGACTCGGATGCGTCGCTGTTCTCGATCAGCGGCAACGACGAGCGCTTCATCACCGTCGGCGGAGCGTTCGACGGCGTCATCTACGAGAACGAGGGCGACGGATGGAACTCGGCCCTCGAGCCCGGCGGCAGCGAGCTCCTGAGCGGCGTGGTGGTGCGCGACGACCAGGCCTACGCGGTCGGTCACTTCGGCACCATCCTCCGCCGCGGGGCCGAGGGCTGGACGCCGGAAGAGGGCGGCGATCAGCTGTCCCAGGAGAACCTCCACGCGACGTGGATCGATCCGGCCGGCGGCGTCTGGGTGGTCGGCGGACAGTTCGATGCCCCCAGGACGACGGCCGGGGTCCTGCTTCACAAGGGCACCCCCATCCAAGGAAACCTGCCATGACCGAGCTGTTCACTCGACGGGCGTCTCTTCTGGTCGCGCTGGCCTCGCTGCTCGCGGCCCCGGCATGCGGCGGCGGCGGCGGCGATTCGTCGGACTGCTCCGACGAGCCGGGCACCGCGTGCACCTGGGCCGGGGTCAAGGGTCAGCGCGGCTTCAACGGCGACCGCAAGGACCGCCGCGACTCGTGGCTCATGTACGTCAATGACCTGACGTGGGGGCCCGATGGCCGCGCATACATCGTCGACTGGAACAACCACCGCGTCCGGCGCGTCGAGGCCGACGACACCCTGACCACCATCATCGGCACCGACTACGAGGGCGACGGCCCTCCGGGTGAGGTCGACCGGCTGCCCGAGGGCGACCCGGAAGGGGCGCTCGGGACCACCGTCGCGCTCAATCACCCGACCGACGTCGAGTTCATGCCCGATGGCACGATGGTGCTGGCGGCGTGGCACAACAACAAGCTGCGCATGTGGGACCCCAGGACCGGCATGGTGAAGGTCATCGCGGGCAACAGCTACGGCTACGCCGGCGACGATGGCGAGGCGTGGACGGCGCTGTTCAACCAGCCCAAGGCGCTCGCGATCGACGAGGACGGGCAGATCTACACGATCGACCAGCGCAACGAGCGCATCCGCGTCATCGACAGCGCCGAGCCGCGCGCGATCCACACCATCGCGGGCACCGGCGCCGTCGGCTACACCGGCGACGGCGGCCCGGCGCTCGACGCCGAGTTCCACTGGGACATCAAGCCGACGCCGGATCCGTCCGGATCGCTGGCGCTGAAGGACGGCGTGCTGTACATCGCCGACTCGCTCAACCACTGCGTGCGCTCCATGGACCTGGCGACCGGCGTGGTCGAGAGCATCGCCGGCACGGGAGAGGCCGGCTACTCGGGCGACGGCGGCGACGCCATCGAGGCCAAGCTCGACCAGCCGCTCGACATCGAGTTCGGCCCCGACGGCCGCCTGTACATCGCCGACCGCTTCAACAACGCGATCCGCGCGCTCGATCTCGAGTCCGGGATCATCGACACCGTGGCCGGCAACGGACAGCAGTGCGACTCGCCGCTCGACTGCGCCGAGGAGGACGACAACGTGCCCGCGCTCGACGTGCAGTTCAGCGAGCCCTACGGCGTGGCCTTCGACCCCGACGGCAACCTCTACGTGGCCGACACCAACAACAGCCGCATCGTCAGAATCGCGAAGTGAGGCAACACGTGATGCGATCGCTCCAGCACTCGACCCTGTCCCTCCTCGGCGGCGCATGCGCCACCGCCGCCCTCGCCGCCTGCGGAGGCGGCGGCGGCAGCTCGGCGTGCGACCCGGAGGAGAAGGGCACCATCTGCACGGTCGCCGGTACGGGCGACGAGGGGTACGGGGGCGACAACGGGCCGGCCACCGAGGCGATCTTCTACACGCCGCAGGACACCGCGATCTCGCCCGACGGCGAGCTGTGGATCATCGACTTCAACAACTACCTCATCCGGGCCGTCGACTCGAGCGGCACGATCCGCACGGTGGTCGGCACGGGCCTCCTGGGCGACAGCCCGGCGGACTCGGGGTCGACCGAGACGCCGGCGCTCGAGGCCAAGATGAACCACACGCCCACCATGCTGTTCAAGGACGGCTTCCTGTACATGGCCGCGTGGCACAACAGCCGGATCAAGCGCGTGGACCTCTCCACCATGTTGCTCGAGGACTACGCCGGCGTCGGCGCTCGCACCTACTACGCCGGTGACGAGGGGCCAGCGCTGGAGGCCACGCTCGATCTGCCGAGCAGCATCGCGGTGGATCCCGACGGCAACATCGTCATCATGGACCAGGCCAACCAGGTCATCCGCAAGGTCGACCAGGACGGCATCATCCACCGCGTGGCCGGGTCCTGCGTGGTCGAGGAGACGCAGACGTGCGGCGAGGACGAGGAGCCGTTCCAGTGCCTCGACTCCAACAAGACCGCCTGCGGCGAGCCCAACATCGCGTGCGCGCTGCCGTGCACGCCCTCGTATGCGGGCGACGGCGGCCCGGCGCTCGAGGCGCGCATGGCGCAGCCGTTCGGCCAGATGGCCGATCCGGCCGGGCGCATCGCCTACGACGGCGAAGGCAACCTGCTCTTCGCCGACAGCATCAACAACCGCATCCGCGTGGTCGATAGCGAGGGGATCATCGACACGATCGCCGGCAACGGCGAGGAGGGCTACGGCGGCGACGGCGGTCCGGCGACCGAGGCCAAGCTCAACCACCCGGTCGACGTGGCGGTGGCCGGCGACGGCACGATCTACTTCACCGACGTCTACAACAGCTGCGTGCGCAAGATCGATCCGGAGGGCATCATCTCCACCGCGGTCGGTACCTGCAGCCCCGACCGCGACGCCTGGGGCTTCGACGGCGACGGCGGAGCCCCCGACAAGGCGCTCCTCGACCGCCCCTACGGCATCGATCTCGACGGCGACGACCGGATGTACGTGTCCGACTCGTACAACAACCGCATCCGCGTCGTGAACTTCTAGAGGCGGAGCGAGGAGTGGTGTCTCGCTCCAACCTCCCGGCGCGCCGGCGCGCCGCGCTGGCGCTGGCCCTGGCCGCCGGCGCGGCGGCGGGTGCCTGCTCCGACGACCGACACGGCGGCGGCGGGGCGGCCGATGCGTCCGCCGCCGACGACGCCGCGGCCGACTGCTGGCCGATCGACACCTCGACGCCGGAGGGCATCATCGAGATCGGCACCGGCACGGGAGGCTTCGAGCCGATGCCGGACACGCTCCCGTTCATCGCCGGCACCCAGGGCGGCACGTTCCTCATCGTGCACTCGCGCATCAAGGGGCTCGAGCCGGGCAACCCGGACGACTTCCTGGAGCCGACCAACCCCAAGACCAAGTTCTCGGCCATCATGTTCGACGGGACCGAGGTGACGCGCGAGTGCCCCGGCACCGTCGGCTACCAGCCGTCGGCCGAGGAGGGCTACTTCGAGCGCCAGCGCTTCCAGAACCTGGAGTTCCTGCCGTTCGAGCTGGGCGAGAGGGCCTTCGACACCGACATGACCGTGATCGTCGAGGTCATCGACGTGAACGGGCACTACGCGCGCGACGAGAGGCACATCTTCGCCAGCGCCCCAGAGGGCTGGCCGTACGACCCGCCCGATGCGGCGCCGGCGGGCGATGGCGGCGCGGCCGACGCCGGACCGCCAGACGCGGGCGCCGCCGACGCCGACTGAGCGACGGAGCGACGGAGCTCAGGGCGCGGCCGCGAGCGCGTCGAGCCGCGCGATGAGGCTGCGGAACTCGAGCCGCTCGAACCAGGCGCGCAGGCCGGCGCTGGCGGCCGCGTTCCAGTCCGCGGCGCGCGGGCCGTCGCCGAGCGGCAGGTCCGCGACCAGGGTGCCCAGCGCCTCGACCCGGCGCAGCTGATCGGCGTGGGCCAGAACCACGGCGCGCAGATGGGCCGGGGCCAGAGACTCGGCCGCGGCCAGGATCCCGGCCACATCGCCATGGGCCGCGACCCAGCGGGCGGCGATGCGCGGGCCGATGCCCGCCACACCCGGCAGCTCGTCGGACGGGTCGCCCAGGAACGCGCGCAGCGACGGCAGCGACGGCGGGGCCACGCCGTACTGCTTCTCGACCGCGGCCTGGTCGTAGTCGACGTGGGCGCCGCCGCGCCGGCCCACGAACACCACGCGCACCCGCGGTCCCACGGTCTGCAGGAGATCGCGGTCGCCGGTCACGACCAGCACGTCGCGCTCCGCCCGCACCAGCTCGCGCGCGGCGGTGGCGAGCACGTCGTCGGCCTCCTCGCCCTGCACGCGCAGGACGGGCGCGCCGAGGGCGTCGGCGAGCTCGCGCGCGCGGGTGAGCTGTGCCGCGAGCTCGGCCGCCGGCGGCTTGCGGCTCGCCTTGTAGCCCGGCTCGATCGCGCGGCGACGCCGGGCCCCCGCGTCGAAGGCGAGGCCGATCCCGTCGGGCCGGCGCTCGCGCAGGAGCTTGCACAGGAGCGACGACAGACCGTACAGCCCGGCGGTCGGCTCGCCGCGCGTGGTGGTCATGGCCGGCAGCGCGTGGTGCGCGCGGTGCACCAGCGAGTGAACGTCGAGCAGGAGGATCGGCCCGGCCACGCGGCAGCTCGCCTCAGTATCCGCGCCGCTTGTCGACCAGGTTGCGCAGCGCCTCGCCGGCGGCGAAGCGGGCCAGGTTGTCGATGAAGAGGGCCATGGTGCGCTCGAAGCGGGCCGGGAACGCCGCCCCCTGGTGCGGGGTCATGATGACCGACTCCATGGTCCAGAGCGGCGAATCGGCCGGCAGCGGCTCGCGCTCGTAGACGTCGAGCCCGGCGCCGGCGAGTCGGCCGCCGCGCAGCGCACCGATCAAGGCCGCCTCGTCCACGACCTTGCCGCGCCCCGTGCTGACGAAGAGCGCGCCCGACTTCATGCGGGCGAAGGCGGCGGCAGAGAAGAAGTGGAGCGTCTCGCGCGTGTGGGGGAGCGCGGCCACGACCACGTCCGCGTCGGGGAGCAGCTCGGCCAGGTCGTGCGGCCCGCCGACCCGATCGACCCCCCGGGCGGGCACCGACGGATGGCGGCGGACGCCGACCACGCGCATGTCGAAGCCGCGCGCGACCTGGACCACGCGCGCGCCGATCGCGCCCAGGCCGGCGACCAGCAGCGTCTTGCCGGCCAGCTCGCCGCACTGGTCGGGCAGCGGCTTGCGCCACGCGCGATCGCGCTGCGCGGCCCACGCCTCGCGCAGGCGGCGGGTGAAGCTGATGAGGTAGCCGAACACCTGCTCGACCACGACGGCGGCGGCGATGCCCGACGCGCTGGTCAGGAGAAAGTCGCGCTCGCTCGCCTCGGGACAATCGGCCAGCCAGTCGGCGCCCGCCGCCCACTGCTGGAACCAGCGGAGACGCGGCAGCGCGAGCACGCGATCGGGCGGCAGCGCGCCGACCACGATCTCGATCCGGTCGCGGTTGGCCCGATCGCGATCGGCGCCGACCAGGATCTCGCGGCCGGGGGCGAGCGCGGCGATGCGATCGAGGTGCTGGTCGGTGACCGCCGCGGCGTCGACCGCGAGCAGGATGGCCCCTCCTCCTTCTTGGTCGCGCGTCATCGGCACGAGCGTGGAGGCGGTCGCCTCGTGTCGCAACCGCGGACCGACGCGAACCGCTCCCGCGCGATCGCGCGCAGCGTCTGCGCGCGTGTCGGCCGAGCGGGCTCCATCGCGCGCAAGACCGCTGACAACACCCACACTATCTCCCAAGAATTTGATTCGACGGGCCTTTTTACTGGTCCGTCCCTCGATTGGAGCTACAAGAAGGCCCGCGCGAGTCGGGTCTTCGGGGGCGAAGGCTCGGCAATCGATCGCGCATCGACACCCTTTCGGAGGAAACGATGAACCATTCCGATCGGGCGGGCGCACCCGTGCGCTCGCTCTCAGGCCTCGTCTTGCCTCTCGCCGGCGCGCTGGTGCTCTCTGCCTGCGCGAACACCGGGGATGATCAGACCGCCAGCCCGACCGACGACTGTCGGGGCGCGGTGGAGGGCGCGGGCGGCTGCGCCGACGGCGATGACGCCGGTGGCGGCGGCGCGGGCGGCTCGCGTCTGTCGGAGCCGCACGACTCGAAGGGCAAGGTGGAGGTCACGCTCCACCCCGGTCCCGGCGCCGCCATCGGCCGCCCGACCGTGGTGACGTTCGGCGCGCCGTTTCCGCCCGGCGCGCTGGTCGACGCCGGCCAGCTGGCCGCGTTCGACGAGGACGGCGCCGAGCTCGAGATCCACAGCGCCGAGATCCTGCCGTGGCGCGCGTGGCCGGGCACGGGCGGCGCGAGCCCGTCGGTGCGCTCGGCGCTGGTCTCGGTCCAGGTCACGTTCGCGGACGAGACGCCGCTCGCCATCACGCTCGCCTACGGCGAGGAGCCGCACGCGACCCTGGCCGGGCAGGAGAAGGCCGATCCGCGCGCCGACTGGGTCGCGGTGACCGACGGCGAGTACCCGGACGGCACCGTGCGCGAGCCGCCCGTCTACGCCACCTTCCCGCCCGAGTGGCTGGGCGACTGCCAGCTGCGCACGCGCACCACGGCGGCCGGCAGCGATCCCGACTGGGCGTGGTTCGACGACTCGATGATCGGCTCGGCCCACACCGCGGTCAACGACGTTCCCGGCTCGGTGAAAGAGCTCGTCCCGTTCGCGAGCGACGCCGAGCCATGGCTCTTCGATCGCAGCGCGACGCTGTTCGGGGTCTACGTGCGCACCGGCGACGTCGAGTGGCTGCGCCGGGCCCACCGCGCGGCCCAGTTCTACGCCGCCCACATCGACGGCGACGGCTACTTCGACCTGGTGGGCGACGACGACCTCAAGTACAGCTACGGCCGCTCGCTGGTCATGGACTATCAGCTGACCGGCGATCCGGCGCTGGTCGATGCAACCGTCCGCGTGGCGGCGGCGGGCGCCGAGTGGGATCCGACCTACGACCTCGACACCAGCTTCTGGACCGAGCGCCATCAGACCTACGCGCTGCTCGCCGCGCTGAGCGCGTGGGAGGCGACCGGCGAGGACCGGTACGCGGATCGCGCGCGCGAGGTGGCCGAGGACTCGTTCGCCATGGCCGCCGATCCGGCCGGCTCGTGGCACGCGGACGGCTGCCTTCTGCACGGCATGACCGCCCACGAGGGCGCCGGCGGCGACGAGCCGATCTGCTCGCCGTGGATGAGCGCGCTGTTCGCCGACGCGGTGTGGGAGTACTTCATCCACACCGCCGATCCGGCGGCGCTCGACTTCCTCGCCGGCCTCGCCCACTACGTGGCCGACGACGGCCTGTACGGCGGCGGCGACGGCCTCGACCTGACGATGCCCTGGTATCTGGCCTCGAGCGTGAAGACGTTCTCCGACGACGGACCGTACGGCGACGTCGAGCACACCTGCGATGTGGCCGGGCTGGTCGCGCGCGGGGCGTGGGCCGAGAAGCAGCAGGGCGGCGACCCCGGCGAGCTGCGCGCCGTCGCCGAGAAGCTGCTCGAGGGCTGCAAGTGGGATCTCGAGAGCTGGCACCGCCCCGACGCGCCCGCGCTGGGCAAGAGCGAGTGGCGCCTGTCTCCCCCGCGCAAGTTCAGCTGGTGGTTCGGAACCACCAGCGACCTGCCGTGGCTGATGGAAGAGTCGGCCTGACGCGAGCGCGCGGCGGACATGAGCGTCGGACTCATCCGGTCCGACCCGACGCATGTCACCGTGGGACAGCGGGCCGCGGCGGAGAAGCGTGCAATGGCGCGCGGTTCTTGCGCGCACGCTCCCGCCGCGGGCCTCGCCCGAGAGCACCGCGTGCTCGCGCGCGACTGACCGCTTATCCTTGTCGTGATGCGACTCGAGAAGCGGCACCACTCTCGCCGGCGGCGGACCATCCCCCTCGCCGGCGTGCTCGCGCTGTTTGCCTGCGGCGCCCCGGGCGGCGTTCACCCGGCCAGCGCCGACGAGGATGGAGATGGGGACCACGGGGGAGGACGCAAGGGGCGGCCGGACCGCTCCGGCGAGGTCGAGCCGATGTCGGGGGTCGGTCTCATCCCCCGCTTCCCGAAGAGCGGCGCCATCGCGGTCACGCTCCATCCGGGGCCCGGGGCCGTGATCGGCAAGCCGACCGTCGTCAGCTTCGGCGTCCCGTTTCCGCCCGACGTGGTCGAGGGCGCTGGCGAGCTGAGCGCGTTCGACCGCGGCGGCGACGAGCTCAAGATCCACGCGGCCCCGCTCCTGCCCTGGCGCGTGTGGCCGGGGCGCAAGGGGGCGCGCCGCTCGCTGCGGGCGGCGATGGTCTCGGTCGAGGTCACGTTCCCGGGCCGCGAGCCCATGCCCATCACGCTCAAGTACGGCGTTCGGCCGGGCGCCTCCCTGCCCGCGCCGTCAGACCCGCGCAAGGGCTGGGTCGAGGCCACCGACGGCGAGTACCCGAACGGCACCGTGCGCGAGCCGACCGTGTACGCCACGTTCTCGCCGCGCTGGCTGGGCAACTGCCTCCTGCGCACGCGCTCGACCCCGGCCGGGCGCGACAAGGCGTGGGACTGGTTCGACAAGGCGATGGTCGAGTTCGCGCGCACGGCGGTCAACGACGTGCCGGACCAGGTGACGTTCCGCATCAACTACACGACCGATCACGAGCCCTGGCTGTTCGACCGCACCTCGACGCTGTTCGGCGTGTACGCGCGGACCGGCGACGTGAAGTGGCTGCGCCACGCGCACCGCTCGGCCCAGTTCTACATGAAGCACATCACCGACAAGGGCGTCTTCGACCTCAAGCCGCAGCCGGATCTCAAGTACGGCTACGGGCGGGCGCTGCTCATGGACTTCATGTTCACCGGCGACCCGACGCTGCTCGCCACCATCGAGCGCATCGCCACGGCCGGCCTGGAGTGGAACGCGAAGTACTCGGAGCGCAGTCACTTCTGGACCGAGCGCCACCAGGCCTACGCGCTCCTGGCCGCGCTGTCGGCCTGGGAGGCGAGCGGCGCGGCGAAGCACGCCGACCGCGCGCGCGAGGTGGCCCAGGCCACCTTCGCCATGACGTCGCGCCCGGCCGGATCGTGGCACGCCGACGGCTGCCCGCTCCACACGATGGACCAGCACGAGGGCGACGGCGGCGCGGAGCCGATCTGCTCGCCGTGGATGAGCGCGCTGCTCGCCGAGGTCGTGTGGGAGTACTACATCCACTCGATGGACCGCGACGCGCTCGTCTTCATGGCCGGGCTGGGCCGCTACGTGGCCGACTACGGGCTCTACCCCGGCGGCGAGCACATCGACCACACCATGCCGTGGTACCTGGCCTCGAGCGTGAAGACCTTCTCCGACGACGGCCCGTGGGGCGACGTCGAGCACACCTGCGACGTGGCCACCATGGTCGCGCGCGCGGCCTGGTCGGAGAAGCAGCTGGGCAAGGACCCGAGCAAGCTGCGCGCCACCGCCGCCAAGCTGCTCGAGGGCTGCCAGTGGGACTTCGAGAACTGGCACCGCCCCAAGGGCGTGAGCAGCGGCAAGGCGGAGTGGCGTCTCGCACCGCCGCGCAAGTTCAACTGGTGGTTCGGCACCACGACCGATCTCGCCTGGCTGATGAAGGCGAGCGCCACCCGCTGATCGCCGCGCGAGCCGCGCGAAAATGAAAAACCCCGGGCAGCCATGGCGGCTACCCGGGGCCTCGCGATCACGGCGCGACCGGCGCGCGCGCCGCGCTCACTCGCTCGCTACTGGTGGACCGCCCAGCTGTTCAAAGTGCCGGTGTCACCGAACGCGTCGGTGTCGATGATGCACAGGGTCCAGTCGCCGGTCGCGCTGCCGCTCAGGCCGGGCACCGCGCGGTTGGAGAAGGTGAAGGCGCCCGCCTCGCTCGGGAACGTGCGGCCCGGGAACGCGTCCACCACGACTCCATTGTGCTCCAGCGTGCCGCGCAGGACCGAGCGCCAGTCGTGCACGCCGGCCACATCGAGCAGCGCCACCGCGGCGTCGCCCTCGTCCGTCACGGTCACCGTCGAGCACGCGCTGCCGTTGTCGACCAGCGGCAGGTTGGGCTCGGCCGCGCCCGACCAGCCGCCGCCGCCGCCGTCACAGTCGCCGGTCACCGTCAGCGACCAGGAGTCGAGCGTGCCGATGTCGGCCCCGGCCAGGTCCTGCACCTGAAGCGTCCAGTTGCCGGCCGCCTGCTGGCCGTTGAACGTGCCGATCGGCATGTCGACGATGACGACGTCGTCCTCGGAGCCGCCGGCCCGGTCGTGCACCACCTGGCTCGCCCCCGTCGGCGAGACCAGCGTGACCACGAGGTCGCCGCGCCAGGTGTGGTCGATGCTGACCGACAGCGCCAGCTGTGCGATCGCGCCCCCCCCGGTCACCGCGATGGTCGAGCTGATCCCCGCGGGGGTGTTGTCCGGGATGGAGATCGGCACGTCGGTGGCGTCGAAGGTGCCGGTGCTGCAACCGTTGCCGTTCTGGACCTCGACCGACACGCTGGTCACCGCGCTGGCGGCGCCGAGGTCGTCGAACGCCTGCGCGGTGATCTCCTGGACGCCGTCGGCCACGGTCGTCGAGTCCCACACCGCCTGGTAGGGCGCGGTGGTCGCGTCCACCGACGTGCCGTCCGGGAAGGTGAACTGCACGCGCGCGACCGTGCCGTCCGCGTCGGACGCGCTGGCCGACACCGCCACGTCACCGCTCACCACGTCGCCGTCGCCCGGCGCGTCGATCGAGACGGTCGGCGGCTGGTTGGTCGTTCCGCCGGTGCTCCACGACGCCGACCAGCCCGACGCGTTCACCGAGCCGTCGCTGGAGAAGGTGATGGCGATGAGCGTCGAGGTCGCCGGGGCCGGCGCCGTCGTGCCGCTGGTGTTGGACAGGTTGGCGCCGTTCGCGTCGCGGATGCGGACGAAGTCGAAGCCCGACTCGGTGTTGAAGGCGTCGAAGGTGAGCGTGGCCGGGCTGCCGCTGGTCGGCTGGATGCACCAGGTGTGGCGGAAGTTGTCCGGGTAGTTGTTCGGGAAGTTCGGCGAGGTGACGGTGCCGCTCTCGTCGGTCAGGGTCTCGTCGCACTGGATCGGCTCGACCGCGCCGTCGCAGAAGACGCCGACGTCCTGCCACGACTGGTTGATCGCGGCGCGCTCCTCCTCGGAGAAGCCGAGCGCGGTGGCCGCCGCCATGACGCCGTCGCAGCCCTGCTCGAAGGTCGAGCCCTCGGTCCAGAAGCTGGCGTTGGCCTCGTACCAGGCCTCGCCGGCGCGCCGCGTGCTGACCTGGGTCGCCGTGCCGTTCGGGTCGCCGGTGGCCAGGCGCCGCGCCGACAGGCAGAACGCCTTGTTGGAGATGCCGCTCGAGAAGTGGACGTCGATGCCCTCCACGTAGTTCGCGAAGTTGTCGATCGACGCGCCGTCGGCGGTCGGGTCGCACATGAAGCGCAGCGCCGCGTCCTGCTGGAAGATGTCGCGCCCGAGGTCGAAGTCGGCCGCGTCGCCCTCGTCGAAGAACTCGGTCAGGGT
>DATFRY010000213.1:0-34478 GCA_035262925.1 Kofleriaceae bacterium
ACCTTGCCGTCCTTGCCGATCACGAAGGTGACGCTGCTGGCGTGGCGGTGGCCGCTGTCGAGCCACCACTCGCGCAGGGTCTGCCACTGGCGATCGACGGCGAGCGGGAAGCGTATCTTCCAGTCGCGGATGACCTCGAGCGGCCGCTTCAGATCGGTGTCCGACGACTCGGGCTTGGCGTGGAAGGCGCCGACGAACGTGACCGGCTGATCGCGCAGCTCCTCGGACAGCTTCTCGAGCGCCGGCATGGTGGCCTCGCAGTAGGGGCAGCCCACGGTCCAGAAGCGGATGACCACGACGCGGCCGCGCAGGCTGGCCAGCGTGGGCGACTCGCCGTTCGTGTTGGCCCAGCCGGTCAGGTGCCACTCGCCGGCCGGGCGGCCCACCAGCTCGCTGCCGTCGGCGGCGCCGGGGCACTTCCGATCGCGCGCCGCCGCGACGTGTGGGTCGCCGTCCGGGTAGTAGCCGAGGGAGGCGACGTCGCCGTCGCTGTCGGCGATGGAGGCGCTCGCCGCGCTCGTGCCGGGCGATGCGCTCGCGGTCGCGCCAGGCGGCCGCGCGGCTGCGGCGGCGGGCGCCGGCGCGGCAGCAGACCCGGCCCCCTCGCCGGCCGGCGGACTTGCCGCGCAGCTCGCGAGACAGGCAACGAGATCGAGCGCGAGCACCATGATGATCGCCGTCTTCATACGCACCTCGCTCTCCCGGCGCCGACTGTCTCTCGAACCGGTCGGGGCCACCAGAGATTCCCGCCGCGGGCCCGCGGTGGACAGGCGGGTCCCCCGCGACTACCCTCTCCCGCGTGAACGAGCGCAGGAGAAACTGGCGGCGTCCGGTCGCGACGGCGGCGCTCCTGCTGGCGCTGCTGCTCATCTCGACGCGCACGTGCGGGCGCGAGAGCGCCAGCTCGGAGGTGCGCTTCCACGTCGGCGCCGCGGGCGCGCAGGTGCGCCGGCTCGAGGCCGAGCTGCGGCGCCCGGGCCAGGACGAGCTGCTCGGCTTCTACCGGCGCGAGTTCGACCGCGGCAGCGGCAGCGAGGCCGGTCGCTGGCCGCTGCGCGCCGACGCCGGCGTCTACCGCATGTCGATCTCGCTCCGCACCGCCGGCGGCACGGTGCGGGTCGAGCGCGCCCTCGAGATGGTGGACGGCGCGACCGTCACGATCGATCTCGAGCGCGACCTGACCGGCGCGCGATGACCAGCGTCTCGACGTGGCCGGTGCCCGGCATGAGGTCGAACGGCTCGACCGCATCGACCTCGAGGCCGCCGCGGGCCAGCTCGGCCAGGTCGCGCGCCAGCGACTCCGGCCCGCACGACACGTAGGCCAGGAGCGGGGGAGGATGGGCGGCCAGCTCGCGCCGCACCACCGGGTCGAGGCCCTGGCGCGGCGGGTTGACGACGATGAGGTCGACCGGCTCGCGGCCGAGGAGGCGCGGCAGCTCGGCCGCCGGGGCGGCGGTGAAGCGCGCGCGCTCCGCCAGCCCGGCCCGCTCGGCGGCGCGCCCGGCGGCGCGGGCCGCGCTCGGGTTGCGCTCCAGGCCGAGGGCGCGCGCGCCGCGGACGGCCAGCGTGAAGGCGATCGCGCCGAGCCCGCAGTAGAGATCGATCGCGCGCGTCGTCGGGCCCGCGCCGACCAGGTCGGCCAGGCGCGCGTACAGGGCCTCGGCCTGGTCGAGGTGGATCTGTAGAAAACTGTCGATGCCGACGTCGACCGCGACGCCGGCCAGCGTCTCGCCGATCGACGGCGCCCCGGCCAGCACCCGGATGGCGGCGTCGGGCGGGATGATCGTGCCCGAGGTGGCGTCGTTGGCGACCCACACCACGCCGGCCACGCCGGGCTCGGCCATCACGGCGGCGGCGGCGCGCTCGAGCGCGGGCCGCGGGGCCGCGCTGGTCGCGACCAGCCCGACCAGCACCTGGCCGGCGCGGCTGGCCCGCACCACGGCGTAGCGCAGGTGACCCGCCCGCAGCGACTCGTCGTACACGGCGAGCTCGCCGCCCGACAGCGCGGCACGGACCGCGGCGGCGGTGCGGTCGACGACCGGCATCACGACGCGGCAGCCCGCCGTGTCGACCCAGGCGTGGCTGCGCGCCGCGTACGCGCCCAGCGCCGGATGCCCGCCGGCGCCGCTCACCACGTAGCTGGCCTTGTTGCGATAGCCGAGCTGGTTCGGCGACGGCACCACCGGTGCGACCGCGGGCGCCGGCGACAGCGTCCCCAGGGCGCGCTCCACCCGCCGGCGCTTGTGCTCGAGCTGCGCCGCGCCGTCCAGGTGCTGCCAGGCGCAGCCCCCACAGCGCGGGAAGGCGGGGCAGGGCGGCGTCACCCGCTCGGGCGCGGGCGGACCCAGCCTGCGGCCGGCCGCGGCCCATGCGCGCGGCGCGTGCCGGCTCACGTGATCGATCGCGACCTCCGCGCGCTCGCCGGGCAGGAGATCGACGGCGTGGACGTCGATGTCGCCGGCGCGGCCCACCCCGAGCCCCTCGAGGTCGAGGTCGGTGGCGAGGAGCTCGATGCGATCGCCGGGCCGCATCACAGCGCCGCGCGCGACGCGGCCCCGCGCTGACGCGCCGCGCCGGGCGACACGCCGACCAGGCGCTTGAAGGCGCGGCTGAACGACGCCTCCGACTGATAGCCCAGCCGCGACGCCACCTGGCCCAGCGCCGCGCCGTCCTCCTCGAGCCATGCCAGCGCGACGTGCATGCGCCAGCGCGCCAGGTAGTGCATCGCCGGCTCGCCGACCAGCTCGGAGAAGCGGGCGGCGAAGGCCGAACGCGACATCGCGACCTCGCGCGCGAGCGCCGCCAGCGTCCACGGGCGGGCGGGGTCGCGGTGGATGAGCGAGATGGCGCGGCCGATGCTCGGGTCCTTGAGCGCGCCGAGCCACCCGCGCTGGGCGGCCGGGTCCTCCTGGATCCACCAGCGGATGGCCTGGATGACCAGGATGTCGGCCAGGCGGGTGATGACGGCCTCGCCCCCGGGCCTCTGCGCCTCCGCCTCGGCGGCCATGAAGTGGAGCGAGCTCTCCATCCAGGTCGTCTGCCGCGCGCTGGACGCGTCGATCCGGATCACGTGGGGCAGGAGATCGATCAGGTGACGGGCGGCCGGATGATCGAAGCGCACCATGCCGCAGACCAGCGAGGCCGGCGCGCCGCCGCCGCCCAGGCGCAGGACGCCGTAGCGGTCGCTCACCATCTCGTGCGGCAGCTGGTCGACGCGCGGCGCGGACGCGCCCGGCTCGCTGGTCAGGCGGTGACCGCGCCCGTGCGGCACCAGCGCCAGGTCGCCGCGCGCGAGCTCGACCGGCTCGAACGGGTCGACCTCGAGCCAGCAGCGGCCCGTGTTGACCACGTGGAAGCTCAGGCACTCCTCGATCGCCGGCAGGGTCAGGCCCCACGGCGCGGTGAGCTCGGAGCGGACGTAGAAGGTGCCCGTCATGCGCAGGAAGTGGAGCGCCTCGCCGAGCGGATCGAGGGGCGGCCACAGCTCGCGGGCCCTCATCGCCTTCGCCTTCATCGCCCTCATCGCCGTCATCGGGCAAAGCATGCGGCCGGGTGCGCGCCGGCGTCCAACCTTTGTGGACGATCGGCTTCGTGGACGATCGGTCATGACGCGGAGACGGGCGGCGATTGAGGCTCGCGGCCTCGCGACGCATCGTGGGGTCATGACACCGACCAAGACCATCACGAGAGACGAGAAGCGGGACGAGCGGCGCGGGGACGGGCCGGCGATCCTGGTCACCGGCGGGAGCGGGAAGACCGGGCGCCGGGTCGCCAGCCGCCTGGCCGCGCGCGGGCGACCGGTGCGCATCGGCCACCGCTCGGGCGAGCCGCCGTTCGACTGGGCCGAGCCGGCCACGTGGGCGCCGGCGCTGCGCGGGGTGCAGGCGGCCTACCTGGTCTACTACCCGGACCTGGGCGTGCCGGAGGCGGCGCCCGTCGTCCGCGCGTTCGCCGAGCGCGCGGTGGCCAGCGGCGTGCGCCGGCTCGTCCTCCTGTCCGGGCGCGGCGAGGAGCACGTCCTGCCGGCAGAGCAGGCGGTCCGCGAGTCGGGCGCGGCGTGGACCATCCTGCGCGGGGCCTGGTTCTGTCAGAACTTCGACGAGGGCTGGCTGCTCGAGCCGGTCCTCGGCGGCGAGATCGTGCTGCCGGCGGGAGACGTGGCCGAGCCCTTCGTCGACGCCGACGACGTCGCCGACGTCGCGGTCGCAGCGCTGACCGAGGAGGGCCACGCCGGCCAGATCTACGAGCTGACCGGACCGCGGCTGGTGACCTTCGCCGAGGCTGCGGCCGCGATCGGGCGCGCTTCCGGGCGCGAGGTATGCTACGAGGCGGTGACGCGGCAGGAGTACGCGGCGGTCCTGGCCCGCGGCGGCGTGCCGGCCGAGCACGTCGAGTTCCTGACCGATCTCCTCACCCACGTACTCGACGGCCACAACGCGCACCTGGCCGACGGGGTCGAGCGCGCGCTCGGCCGCCCGGCGCGCGACTTCGCCGACTACGCACGCGCGGCCGCCGCCGCCGGCGCGTGGCGGCAGGACGGGCCGCGGCCGTGATCGAGCGCGCGCTTCCCATCCTCGCGCTGGTGTCCGCGGTCGGCTGCGGGGTCATCGGCGGCGTCTTCTTCGGCTTCTCGTCCTTCGTCATGCGGGCGCTGGCCCGCCTGCCCGCCGAGCAGGGCATCGCCGCGATGCAGTCGATCAACGTGGCCGTGATCAACCCGGTGTTCCTGGGCGTCTTCGTCGGCACCGCCATCGCGTCGGGCGCGGTCATCGCGGCCGGCCTGTGGCGCTGGCATGCGGCCGGCGCCGCCACCCTGGTCGGCGGCGGCGCGCTCTACCTGGTGGGCACGTTCGTGGTCACCATCGCGTTTCACATCCCGCGCAACGACGCGCTGGCGGCGCTCGACCCGAAGAGCGCGGACGCGGCGGCGCGCTGGGCGGAGTTCCTGGCCAGCTGGACCGCGGGGAACCACGTGCGGGCGGCCGCAGCGATCCTGGCGGCTGCCGCGCTCATCGTCGCGACCTGCCGGCTGCGCGTCGCCGCCGGATAGCGCCGCCGTCGGATGCGACGCCGTCGCGCCGCGGCGTGCCGCGTGCCGCGCGATTGGATCGGACGCGCCCGGGCCGCTACCATCGCCGCGTCATGTCGGGGCGGCCGATGGACGGTGACGGCGACGGCGACCGCGACGACGGCGATCGCGGCGACGGCGACCGCGGCGACGGCGATCGCGGCGACGGCGATCGCGGCGACGGCCCGCGCGGCGACGGCCCGCGCGGTGACCTCGACCCGGCCCGCACGTCCCGGCTGGACGGGCTGTGGCCGGCGCTCGCGATCGCCGTGCTCGCGGTCCTGCCCTGGCTGGTCCGCGTCTGGCCGGCCGAGGAGGAGCCGCGCCGCCTGGCCGTGGCCCACGCGCTGATCGTCGAGGACGCGCCGGGCTCGCCCTACGCCGGGCTGGTCGACCCGGCCGCGCGGGTCGATCCCATCTACGCGTTCATGGTCGCCGCCGGCCGGCTGGTCGGCGTGGACGCAGCCGGACGGCTGGCCTGCAGCATCGCGATCGCCGCGCTGTGCCTGGCCCAGTGGCTGCTGCTCCGCCGCCTGGCCCCGGCGCGGTGGCGGAACCTCTACCTGCTCCTGCCGCTGGCCACCGGCCCGCTGCTCCTGCGCGGCGGCACGCCCATCATGCTCGGCCTCGCGCTCGGTCTGACCGCGATCGCGCTGGTCGGGCCGCGCCTCGTCGACGAGGCGCGCGCGCTCGACTGGCGGATCGGCGCCGCCGCGGCCGCGCTGCTCGCCGTCGCCGGGCTCACCTCGCCGCTCGGCCTGCTCCTGTGCGGCGCGGCGCTGGTGCTGCTGGCCGGCCGCCGCCTGGTGCGGCCGCGCGCGTGGCCGCTTCCCGCCCTGCTCGTGGTGGCCGCGCTGCCCGCGCTCGCCCGCGCGCTGGTGGTCCTGCGGGCCGCGTCGTACCGGCGGCCGTTGTGGATGCATGCGCGGCTCGACGAGCGCGTCGGCGCCATGCTCGGCAGCGGCCTGGCGACGTTCTCCGGCTGGGAGGGCGTGCTGCGGCGCGCCCCGGTCCTGTGTCTGGTCGCGGGCGCTCTCGTGGCCGTGCGCCGGCGCGGGCCGCGCGGCGACGGGATCGACGCGGCCATCTCGCGTCTGGTGGTCGGCGCGCTCCTGCTCGCGCTCCTCATGCCGGGTGTGGCCGGCCTTCCGCCCTGCGCCGAGCTGGCCGCGGACGCGCTCCTGTGGACCGCATGCGGCCTGGCGCTCTCTCTGCCCGGCAGGTCCCGCCCGGCGCTGTTGGGCGCCGCCGGGCTCGCGCTCGCCGCGGCGCTCACGCTCGTCCAGAGCCGCGCCATGCAGGGGCCGGCCGCGGCGCTGGGCGACGTGCTGGCGGCGGGGCGCTCGATCCCGCGCGGCAGCCGCGTGCTGCCGCTCCGCTTCGCGGCGCCCGGCGCGGGTGCGATCGATCCGCTGCGCCACGCGTGGGGCCACGTGGCGGTCGAGCGCGACATCGTCACGCCGTTTCTGGCCCCGGCCGGCGGCGCGCTCCTGTCGTGCGCCTCGCCGCTGCCGGCGCCGATCGCGCGGCTGCCGCACCTGGGCGAGGACGCGGCCGCGCGCATCCAGGCCATCGACCCGCATCGCTGCGCAGGCGTGGCCGAGCCGGCCATCGACTGCGGCTGCGAGGCCTGGAAGGCGGTCCGCTACGCGGCGCTGCTCGAGGCGGCCCGCTCCTATGATCGGCTCCTGGTCATCGCGCCGCCCGACGACTTCCTCGCCGCGGCCCGCGGCGCTCTGGTGCCGCTCGCGCGCGCCGGCGACGTCCAGGTGTTCGCGCCGCGCGCCGGCGCGCCGGCCGCGCCCGCGCTCCTGTGCGAGCCGGAGGAGTGAGGCCGCGCGCGCCCGCGGCCGCGCGCGCTACATTTCCACCATGGGCATCGTCCTCAAGAGCAAGGCGGAGCTGGCCCGGATGCGCAGCGCGGGGCGCGTGGTCGCGGCCGTGCTGGACGCGGTCGAGGCCGCGTGCGTCCCGGGGGTCACCACCGCCGACCTCGAGCGCATCGCCCGGCGCGAGCTGGAGCGCGGGCAGGCCCGCTCCGCCTTCCTCGGCTACAGGATGGGCGGGGCGCCGCCCTACCAGGCGGTCCTGTGCACGTCGATCAACCAGGTGGTCGTGCACGGCATCCCGAGCCCGCGCGAGCTCCTGCGCGAGGGCGACCTCATCGGGATCGACTTCGCATGCTTCGTGGAGGGGTACTGCGCCGACGCGGCCCGCACCGTCGCCGTCGGAGTCATCAGCGAGCCGGTGCGCGGTCTGCTCGAGACCACGCGCGAGTGTCTCGAGCGCGCCATCGCCGAGTGTCACCCCGGGCGGCGACTGGGCGACCTGGGCGCCGCGGTGCAGGGCCTGGCCGAGGCGCGCGGCTACGGCGTGGTGCGCGAGTTCGTCGGGCACGGCATCGGCCGCGCCATGCACGAGCACCCGAGCGTGCCCAACATCGGCACCCCCGGCCGCGGCCTGCGGCTGCGGGCCGGCATGGTGATCGCCATCGAGCCCATGCTGAACGGCGGCAGCGGCCGCGTCCGCCTGCTGGATGACGGCTGGACCGTGGTGACGGCGGACGGCAGCCTGTCGGCCCACGTCGAGCACACCGTGGCGATCACCGACGACGGCCCCAGCGTGCTGACCGCGTCCGCCGGGTAACGCCCGACTCCGTCGTGGCACGGCGAGCTCGTCGTCGCCCGAACAGCGCACCGTCAGCTGGGCCTTGGGCCCGCCCTCCGGTGACCCTCCGGGCCACGCACCTCTTGCGCGCCTCCCCCGCGCGGGGCGGTGTCGCGACCCGTTCAGGTTTCGGGCCGACCTGCCGAACCTGACGTCGACGTGGTGTCCCATGCCGTCAGCGCGCAGGATCGCGGACCACGGGGGCGGCGAGCGCATCCGTCGGCCCGCGACCGCCTGCAGGCGAGCTGCCTGGCCTCCATGTTCGCGTCGATGGTCGCGGCCAGCCACGCCTGGCTGGCCTACCCGGCGTCGATCGGACCGGTCGCGCTCGGGGCGGCGGCCCTGATCGGCCTCGCCGCGGCGCTGTTCGCGCTGGCCCGGCGCGGGCTCATCGCGGACTCCCAGCTGGCCGCCTGCGGCGCGGCGCTGTTCGCGGGGCTGGCCACGCTTCTCCTGGTCGAGCTGGTCGCGTCGCGCGCCCAGCTGTTCGCCGCCTTCGTGCCGCTCCTGATGCTGGCGGCGGGCTCCATGCACTCGGACACCCGCTGGCTGGCGATCGGCATGGCGTACACGCTCCTCTGCTTCCTGGTCACCGGGTTCGGCCTGTTCGGCGCCGAGTTCGCGCTCGCCGCCGCGGGCCTGTCGATCGCCGCCGCCACCGGGCTCGCGCTCAACCTGGTCAACGTGCGCTACCTGCGCAGCGTCGAGGAGATGCGCGCGCGCGACGCCCGCCACCAGGCCGAGCTGACCGCGGCCCTGGCCGCCGCCCACCGCGAGCTGGTCGATCGCCAGGCCGCCGAGGCGGAGCGCGAGCGGCTGCGCGAACAGCTCCTGCACGCGCAGAAGCTGGAGGCGATCGGCACGCTTGCCGGCGGCGTGGCCCACGACATGAACAACATGCTGGCCGCCATCGTGGGGCTGGCCGAGTTCATGCGCGACGACCCGCAAGGCGCGGGGCCCGACGTGGTCGAGCAGATCCTCGACGCGGCCCGGCGCGGCACCGAGCTCACTCGCAACCTGCTCGGCTTCAGCCGTCGCGGCAAGGGCCGCAAGGAGACCATCGAGCTGTCGTCGGTGGTCGCCGGCGTGTGCCAGCTCCTGTCCCGCACCCTGCCCAAGGGGATCGCGCTGACCAGCGGTGGCCGCGCCGCCCACGCGATCGAGGGAGACAGCGGGCAGCTCGGCCAGGCGCTCATCAACCTCTGCCTCAACGGGGCCGATGCGATGAACGGGGCCGGCGCGCTCCGCATCGACGTCGGCGAGGCCGCGCTGGCCGGTGAGGCGGCGGCCGCGCTCGGGCTGGCAGAGGGCACCTACGTCACGCTGGCGGTCACCGACTCCGGCTGCGGCATGGACCGCGAGACCCGGTCGCGCATCTTCGAGCCGTTCTTCACCACCAAGGAGGAGGGCAGGGGCACCGGGCTCGGCCTGGCGATGGTGTCGGGGACCATCGCCGCCCATGGCGGCGCGATCGAGGTGGACACCGAGCCGGGCCGCGGCACGTGCATCACGATCCACCTGCCGGCGGTCGAGGGCGCGGCGCGGGCCGAGCCGGCCCCGGCGGCGCCGGACGTGCGCGCCGGCGGCGGCGCGCTGGTGCTCCTGGTCGACGACGAGCCGATGGTGTGCCAGGTGACCCGGCGCTCGCTCGAGCGCGCCGGCTACCGGGTCATCACCGCGTCCGACGGGGCCGAGGCGGTGGAGCGCTTCCGCCAGCGCGGCGGCGACGTGCGCGTGGTGGTGCTGGACATGGCGATGCCGGTCATGGGCGGCGCCGAGTGCTTCCACCACCTGCAGGCGCTGTCGCCCGAGGTGCGCGTGCTCATCGCGTCGGGGCGTCCGCTCGAGCAGGAGGCGCGCGAGTGCCTGGACGCCGGCGCGATCGGGTTCCTGGAGAAGCCGTGCCCCACCGCGCGCCTGCTCGAGGCGATCGCGGAGGCGTCGGACCAGGCGCGGGCCGAGCGGCGGTAGCCGCCCGACTCCGTATTCGCATGGCGCGTCCGTCGACGGGCCAGGAACGCACCCTCGGTCGGCCGTTCGGGCCTTGCTCGGCTGGGCGGTCGCGACCCGGCCGCGCGGCGGCGTGCTAAGCATGCCGGATGCGCGCGCACGCCGACCGGCCGATGGTGGTCGCCGCCCTTTCGGGCGGGGTCGACAGCGCCGCCGCCGCGGCCCTCCTGGTCGAGGCGGGCCACCGCGTGGTCGGCATGACCCTGCGCCTGTACGACGCGACCGGCACGCCGGCGTCGATCGGCGGGCGCTGCTGCGGGCCGCGCGACATGGAGGACGCGCGCCGGGTGTGCGCCCACCTCGGCATCCCGTACTACGTGGTCGATCTGGCCGACGAGTTCGAGCGCCGCGTGGTCGACGACTTCACCGCCGCGTACCTGGAGGGCCGCACGCCCAACCCGTGCGCGCGCTGCAACCAGCACATCAAGTTCACGCCGCTCCTCCGGCGGGCGCGCGCCCTCGGAGCCGAATTCCTGGCCACCGGGCACTACGCCCGCATCGAGCGAGCCGGGCCGGTCGAGCCCGCCCCGGGCGGCGCGCCCGGCGAGCGCGAGCCCGCGACCTGGCGTCTCCTGCGCGGGGTCGACCGGGACAAGGATCAGTCCTACTTCCTGTTCGCCATGCCGGCCGGCGAGCTCGGCTCCGTGCTGTTCCCGCTCGGCGGCATGGGCAAGGACGAGGTGCGGCGCCGGGCGGCCGAGCTCGGCCTGCCCAACGCCGACAAGCCGGAGTCGCAGGAGATCTGCTTCGTGCCAGACGGCGACTACGCCGGCTTCGTCGAGCGGCGCGCCCTGGCACGCGGGCTGCGGCCGGCGGCGGGCGCGATGGTCGACGCCAGCGGCGCCGAGCTCGCGCGCCACGACGGCGTCCACCGCTACACCGTGGGGCAGAGGCGCGGTCTCGGCCTGGCCCGGCCGGGCGGGCGCCCGCTCTACGTCACGCGCATCGACGCGGCCCGCGCCCAGGTCGTGGTCGGCGAGCGCGAGGAGGCAGAGCGCGGCGCCTTCGACGTGGGCGACGTGCAGTGGATGGGCGCGCGCCCCGCGATGTCACCGCTGCGCGCGGCGGTCCAGGTGCGCCACCGCGCGACCCCGCTGGCCGCCGAGATCGAGGTCGCGCCCGACGGCGCGTCCGCGCGCGTCGCGCTCGCGGGCGCGCCGGTGGTCGCGGCCCCGGGCCAGGCGGCCGTCTTCTACGACGGCGACGCGGTCATGGGCGGCGGCTGGATCCGCTGACCGCGCCGACCGCGCCGACCGCGCCGACCGCCGCCGACCGCCTGCCGACCGCCGCGGTCACGCCGGCGACGTGTCCGGCTCCGGCCCCAGGATGAGCCGGTGCAGCGGGACGGCGTCGGTGAAGGAGCGCCGCCAGTCGGCGCTTTCCATCAGGCCGAGCTTGCGCTCGATGCCGCCCCGCGCGCGGGCCAGCAGATCGGCGGCCGCGGGATCGCCCAGCGCCTCCAGCACCTGGTGGTGCGCGAACAGAACCTCCTCCTCGGAGCCGTCGATGAAGCGCTGCCGCTCGAGCAGCTCCACCGCGCGGCCGCTCGAGGCGAGCGCCTGGTCGAGGCGGCCCAGCCGGCGCAGCGCCTCGCCCTGGCGGGCCAGCGCCCCGATCTCCGGCCCGATGAGCGTGGCCGCCCGCGCGGTGGCGAGCGCCCGCGCCGCCACCTCGAGCGCGCGCTCGCCGTCGCCGCGCCGGTCGCGGCGCAGGAGCGCGCCGCACAGCGCCACCTCGGCGCTGGCCTCGACGTAGCGCGCCCCGATCTCGCGCGCGGTCCCGATCGACTCCTCGAGCATCGCCACCGAGCGCTCGAACTCGCCAAGGAAGCTCTCGTTGCCGCCGGCGTAGACCAGGCAGTCGGCCCGGCTCCAGCGCGAGCCGGTGCCGTCGAGGGTGCCGAGCGCGCGCTGGAAGCGCTCGCGCGCCTCGCCGTACTGGCCGACCTCGGTCAGGATGATGCCGCACACCGACATGCTGTCGCCCGCGCGCGAGCGGTCGCCGTACGACTCGCACAGCTCCATGGCGCGCACCACCGACTTCATGGCGGCCTCGTACTCGCCGATGCACAGGTGGATGACCGCCACGTGGTTGCGCACCACCCGCTCCAGCCACGGATCCGGCGCCTCCTCCAGGCGCTCCAGGATCGGCTGGTAGCTGGCCCGTGCCGCCTCGTAGCGCGAGCGGGTCAGGTGATTGCGGCCGATGCCGATGCGCGCCTGCATCTCCTCGTAGGCGGCGCCCAGGCGCCGGAAGACCTCCAGCGCCTCGCCCACCACCTCGAGCCCGCGATCGAACTGCCCGGTCCGCTCGTAGGCCTCGCCCAGCGCGCGCAGCGCCTCGCCCCGGCCGCGCTCGTCGCCGGCGGCGAGCGCCGCGCGCTCGGCCGCCCGCGCGGCGCTCACCGCGCCGGCGTAGTCGTCCAGCCGCAGGAGGCATGCGGCCCGCCGGTTCGCGACGTCGGCGCCGAGCGCCGGATCGCCGGCGGCCAGGCGCTCCAGCTCGGCCAGGTCGCCCATCTCGGCGTCGTGCTCGCCCAGCTCGCGGCAGGCCTCCTCGCGCCCGAGCAGCGCCGAGGCCCGGCGCGCGCGCGCCTCCGCGTCGCCGGCGCCCGGCGGATCGTCGAGCTCGAGCACGCGCGAGAACGCGCTCCGCGCCTCGGCCGCGTCGAACGCGGCCAGCGCGACCTTGCCGGCGCGCAGCCACATGGCCGCGGCCGGCGCTCGCTCGCCGCCGAGCTCGAGGTGGCGCGCGACCAGGAGCGGCGGCTCCTCGCGCCCGGCCTCCACGCGCTCGGCCAGGAGCAGCCCGAGCCGCGCGTGGGTCTGCCGCCGCGCCGCCCCGGCCAGCGACTCGTACACCACCTCCTGCAGGAGGCCGGTGCGGAACGCCAGCTCCCCCTCGTCGACCTCGGCCGCGTCGCCGCGCGCCGGCACCACCAGCCCCTCCTCGACCAGCTCGGTGAGGTGCTGGTGCACCGAGGGGCCGAGCAGCTCCTCCAGCAGGCGGCTGCGGAACACCGGCCCGATGACCGACGCGTGCTGCAGGGTCGCCTTGCTGGCCACCGGCAGGCGATCGACCCGGGCCATGAACACGTCGCGCAGCCCGGCCGGCACCTGGGCCCGGCCCAGCTCGCGCACCGCGCTTGCCAGCTCCTCGATGAACAGCGGATTGCCGCCCGCCCTGCGCGCCACCGCCGCGACCGCGTCGGGCGCCGCCGACTCGGCCAGCCGATCGAGGATGAGCTCGCCGCGCTCCGGCTCGCCCAGCTCGTCGAGCTCGATCACCGCGGCGCCCTCCGGCACCGGCAGGGGCTGGCGCTCGCGCGAGGTGACCACGACCATCTCGGGCACGCCCGGCTCGGCACGCGCCGCGCCGCGCAGCGCGTCGAGCGAGGGCAGGTCGGCCAGGTGCATGTCCTCGAGCACGAGCAGCGCCGGCCCGCCCAGCGCGCGCCGCACGCAGCGCAGCGCGCCCCCCACCCGCTCGCGCAGGTCGGCCGAGGCCTGGCCGGTGGTGCCGATCGCGCCGTCGCGCAGCTCGAGCGACAGCTCGAACGCGGCCAGACACTCGTCCATCTCGGCGCGCTCCAGGCCGGCCCGCCCGAGCACGTGGCGCAGGCGGTGGATGGTGATGCCGCGCCCGGCCTTGCCGCGGCGGATGGGCAGCCCGAGCGCGCTCTGCAGGAAGTCGCCGACCAGCATGAACGGCGCATCGCGCGCCGCCGGGCTGGCCGCCACCGCCACCAGAGCCGGCGCGCGCGCGCGCGCCTCCACCCGGGCCACGAACTCGGCGACCAGGCGGCTCTTGCCCACGCCGGCTCCCCCCACCACCGCCACGACCTCGCGACGGTCGCCGCCCAGCGCGCGCTCGAGCGCGGCGGCCAGGTACTCGAGCTCGCCCGCGCGCCCGACGAAGCGGCCGCGCCGCTCGCGCAGCGCGCGCGTCTGCTCGGCGAAGTCGCGCGGGCCGACCAGCTCCAGCACGCGCAGGCGGCGGCTGCGCAGCCGGCGCGCGGCCAGCTCGCGGAACGCGAACTGGGCCGAGGCCACGCGGCCGGTCCCGCCGGTCAGCAGCGGGCGGCCGGGCTCGGCGCCGCGCGCGAGCAGGCGCGCCTCCTCGATCGCGTCGCCCCGCATGCGCATCGAGCCGGCGCTCTTCTGCGCGGCGATGCCGGCCCGCGTGGCGATGCGCACCGACGGACACGCGGCCAGCTCGGCCTGGGCCAGGCGGGCCAGCTCGACCGCGTCGGTCGAGAACTGCATGGCGGCGGCGATGTCGTCCTCGCCGGCCACCTCGAGGCCGAACACCGCGACCAGGCCGTCGGGCGCGTGGCTGTGCAGGAGCGCGCCGTGCTTGTAGACCAGCTCGGCCAGCATGCGGATGAGCTCGCGCCGGGTCTCCGGCCGCCCGCCGTCCACCACCACCGCGGTGGCCACCACGCGCCGGTTCTCGACCAGCGCGGCCCCGGCCCCGGCGCCAGCGCCAGCGTCGGACGCGGCCGGGGCGGGCGCGGCCTCCTCGCCGATGGGGTCGTCGACCGACTCCGACATATCGGAGATGATCGGGGACACCGCGGTGCCGGTCCCGGTCACCGACCACGGGCTGCTCGGGCCGGTGCCGGTCGCCTCCTCGGGCCCGGCCCACGGATCGCCGGCTCCCGTCGCGGTGCCGCCGCGATCGAAGGCGACGCCGTACGCGCCCTCGCCGAGGGTGTCGCGCGTGACCGCCTCCTCCTCGCCGGCGTAGACGTGCGCCAGCCACTCGGAGATGGCGCGCGAGCTGGGCAGGTGGGTGAGCTCGCGGGCGGTGCGCGCCAGGGCCAGCCCGAGCTCGCCGGCATCGCCGCGCAGGGCCGGCTGGGGAGCCAGCGCGCGGGCGATCGCCTGCGACAGCATCTCCGGCACCTCCGGGTTGAGGCGCGAGACCGGCGGCGCCTCGGCCCGGCGCACCGCGCGCAGGATCTCGGCCAGGTCGGTGCCCTCGAACAGGGGCAGTCCGGTCAGGAGCTCCCAGCCCAGGATGCCGAGCGCGAACACGTCGGTGGCCGCGGTCGGCGCCTCGCCGCGCGTCTGCTCGGGAGCCATGTAGCGCGGCTTGCCGCGCAGGCGCTTCTCGCGCGGCGGGTTGGCGAAGCGGGCGCGCGCCACCCCGAAGTCGAGGATCTTCACGAACCCCTCGTACGACAGCATCACGTTCTGCGGCGACACGTCGCAGTGGACGATGCCGAGCGGCCGGCCCTCACCGTCGGCCTTGCGGTGGGCGTAGTCGAGCCCGGCCGACAGGTCCGCCAGGATGTAGCAGGCGACGGCGGTGGGCAGGGCCACCCCCTCCTTGCTGGCGGCGGCCACGGCGGTGCGCAGATCCGCGCCCTCGATGAGCTCCATCGCCAGGTACAGGTCGCCGTCCGCCTTGCCGAAGTCGAAGACCTGGACGATGTTGCGGTGGTTGAGGGTGGCCGCGATGCGCGCCTCGTCGATGAAGGAGCGGATGAAGCGCGGCTCGCGGGCGAAGTGGGGAGAGATGCGCTTGAGGGCCAGGATCTTCTCGAACCCCGCGATCCCCACGGTCTTGGCCCGATAGATCTCGGCCATGCCGCCCTGGGCGATCTGCTCCAGGACGTGATACTTGCCGAGCCTTCGGGGAAGTACGGTCACAGCGAAAGGTGGCACGCTACCCGAAGGTGGCGCGCGCCGCGGTCCAGTATAAATAGGGTTGTGTCCCCGGCGCGCGACTTCGAGCGGCTCGAACGGCTCCTGGGCTACGAGTTCGCCCGCCAGGAGCTGCTCGAGCGGGCGCTCACCCATCGCTCGCACGCCAACGAGAACCGGGCCAGCGCCGGAGCGGACAACGAGAAGCTGGAGTTCCTGGGCGACGCGGTGCTCGACCTGGTGGTCGGCCACCTGCTCATGGACCAGTACCCGACGCTCAGCGAGGGGGAGCTGTCGGTCACGCGCGCCCAGGTGGTGAGCGAGGCCGGGCTGTCGGAGGTGGCGGCGGAGCTGGGCCTGGGCGAGTTCCTGCGCCTCGGCCGCGGCGAGGAGAGGACCGGCGGCCGGCACAAGCCGTCGCTCCTGGCCGACGCGTTCGAGGCGGTGGTCGCCGCGGTCTACCTGGACGGCGGCTTCGACGCCTCGCGCCAGCTGGTCGAGCGCCTGCTCGCCCGCCGCCTGAGCGGGATCGACTCGAGCGGCTTCCACGACTTCAAGACGCGCCTACAGGAGAGCGCGCAGGCCAAGCTCAAGGCGACGCCGGAGTACCGCGTGGTCGGCGAGGCCGGGCCCGACCACGACAAGACCTTCGAGGTGGCGGTCCACATCAAGCGGCGCGAGTGGGCGCGCGCGGCCGGCAAGTCGAAGAAGGAGGCGGAGCAGCGGGCCGCGGCCATGGCCGCCTTCCTGCTCGACGGCGCCGACCTCGACGCGCTCGACGACGACCCCACGCCCTGAGCCGCCGCGGGCCGCCAGGTCAGGTCGACCAGCGGTGCTGTTCGGCCAGGAGGCGGGCCCCGCCGCGCGTGCGGCGCCAGCGCGCCTCGCGCTCGACGCGCTCCTGGCGCAGGTCGCGCCAGCGCTCGAGGTACGCGTCGATGGCCTTCGCGGTGCCCGGATCGGCGGCGTAGCGGCGCAGCGCGTCCGGGTTGGCAGACCGCAGCGCCAGCGCCCCGTTGTAGCCGCCGAACCCCTGGGTCGGCACCAGCACGCCGCCGTCCTGGTCGCCCGGCACCGGATCGCGCGACAGCTGGAAGTGCTCGGCCGGCTCGCCGAGCTCGTGGTCGAGGCGGCGCAGGGTGGGGATGCCGACCGAGAGATCGCCGAGCAGATAGTGGATCGCCTCGCTCGCCGCCTTGAGCCCGGCCTCGCCCATGGAGTGGCCATCGCCGAGCGCCTTGGGCGCCCCCACCGTCATGTTCGGCAGCCGCCCGGTCATGCCCTGCATCTCGGCGGCGGCCGACCGCGCGCCGTGGGTGGCGGCCAGGTCGGTGCGCGAGTTGGTGCGGGTCCCGGTCGCGTGGGCGACCAGGTGGGCGAAGTCGCCGACCCCGTAGCCGTGGCCCTCGAACGCCATCTGGTAGGCCACGATGCTCGCGTTCTCGCCACCGAAGCCGACGCCGGCGAAGTGCCCCTTGCCGCCCGTCTCGCCGCTCTGGCCGAAGCCCACCACCAGCGCGGTGACGTCGAGGAAGTTGTGCAGCGCGAACTCGAGCGTGGTGACCAGGACGCCGGATCCTGCGTGGCCGACCACGGTCCCGTGCGCGTCGATGTCGAACGGGGCCAGGCACTCCGACACGTGGCGCTGCTCGCCCGGCGCGCGCCCTTCGTTGAGCTGGTCGAGCTTCTCCTGGCTCATCATGGCGCCGACCCCGAACGCCTCGAGGATGCGCGCGTCGGGCCCCAGCGCGGCGTCGGCCGCGGTCCACAGGAGCATGGTGGCCGGCATGTGGCCCGGATAGTCCATCAGCATCGAGGTGGCCGCGTCGCACAGGGTCACCTGCGCGCTGGCGCACGCGCCGCTGCCGACCAGCGGAGACTGCGGCACCCGGCGCATGGGCGAGGCGGCGTGGCGCAGCTGGTCCAGGAGATCCGGGTTGCGCCGCACCCGGCTCAGGTTGAACGGCGGCGCCAGCAGCGCCGACAGGAGCGCCGGGCCATGTGAGCTCAGCGACGCGGCCAGCCGGTAGGCCAGCTTGTCGTTGCGCTTGTCGGGCGCCGTCCCGCCGTTTTGCGGCTGCATGCCCAGGCTCATCGCGCCGTAGGCGTCGAGCCCGGGGAAGGCGCAGGCCGCGGCCACGCGGAAGCGCTGCGGATCCGCCAGAAGCTGCGACAGCGGCGCCGGCAGGGCGGCCAGCGCGCCCAGCCCGCCGTACAGGAACAGCTGGGCCTGCAGGCTGGGCTGAAGCCGCGGGTCGTCGTCGAACAGGCCGAACGAGTCGGTCAGCGGGGACTGACGGATCTCGCCGAAGGTCAGCCCGGCCGCTCGCCGCAGCCCGCCGGTCTCCATGTCGTGGGGAAGCGGCGCCGCCACGTCGGTCAGGACATGCGGGGCCAGGCGCTCGCGCGGCATGCGGCGGATGCCCATCTCCTCGCGCAGCCGCGCGCCCCAGGTGGCCTCGATGTCGTCGAGCGAGATGGGCTGGCCCGCACCCTCGGTGCCAGCGGCGCGCACGAAGCGCGGCGCGGCGGCGGTGCTGGCGGCCAGGTCGACATCGACCAGCTCCGCGTCGCGCGCGGCGAACCCGATGGCCGCCGGGCTGCGCTTGACCAGCGAGCGGTGCGTCTCCGTGCTCCCCACCGCGGACATGGTGCAGGGGGTGCCCACGATGCACAGCACCTTGTTCGCGGGCACTCGATTCGCGGGGACTCGATTCGCAGGGACTCGCATGGTGGACGCCGTGCCGGGAACCCTACTCCATGGGGCGCCGCCGCGTCGACCGGGCCCGACTCACCGTGCCGCGCCGACAGGCGGCGGGAGGGCAGCGGCCCGACCGGAGGGGCCGGACCACTGGACCGCCCGCACCGGTCGGCGCGCCGATCGCTGCGCGCGCGGGACGCAGCGCGCGATCCGGCGCTCAGGTCTTGTGCGCGCTGGTGATGACGCCGCCGACCATGGCCGGGTCGATCGGCTGACCCGCGGCCAGCCCGCCCAGCTCGTCCTCGAGCCGCGCGAGCCAGCCGTCGACCAGGCGCGACAGGATCGCCGGGGGCAGCGCGATGCGGTGGGTGGTGGCCAGGACGCCGATCGCGCGCAGCGCGCGGGCGCGCGCCTCCTCGCCCAGCCGGCCCGCGGGCGCGAGGCGCCGCGCGATGGCGTCGAGCTCGGCCGGCTCGAGCGGCGCCGCGTCGAGCTCTCCGCCGCCGAGCATGCGGGCCAGCGCGGTGCGGGCGTGGTCGTCGAGCTCGGGGCGCGGCTCCGGCACCTGCTTCATGGCCAGGAGATCGACCCCCAGGGCGTCGGCCAGCGCGATGCGCGCGGCCAGCTCGGTCAGGTGCTCGGCCGCGCGCCGCAGATCGTGCAGCGACTGGAACGGCCGCACGCCGCCGGCCGCCTCCGGATCGTCGAGCACGGCGGCGTAGAGCGGGCGCGCGCGCAGGAGCGACTCGAGCACCGCGCCGCTCGGCTCGCCGGCCGTGATCGCGCGCGGCGCGAGCAGGCGCGCCATGCGGCCCAGCCGCAGGGTGAGCGTGTGGCCGAGCCGGTGCAGGCGGGTGAGCGAGACGGTCGCGAGCGCGGCGGGCGCGCGCTCGACCCGACCCGCGCACAGGTGCTCGAGCCCGAGCGACGTGGTGGCCGCCGCGCGCAGGCTGCCCAGCCGCACCGCCTCCTCGTCGCCGGGCGTCACGCGCGAGGCGCTCAGCACGCGGTTGACCAGGTAGATGAGCGCGGCCTCGAGCCGCTCGGCCTCCGCGGCGTCGGTGACCTGCTCGAGCGCGCGCGCGAGGAAGGTGCCCGACATCGGCTCGATGACCGGCGCGGGGAGCCCGCCGCCGGCGCCGGGCTCGTCGCTCGCGACCGTCCGATCGGCCGTCTGCTCCCCGATCTGGATGGTCTCCGGATCGATGGGCCGGAACACCTCGAGCGCCTCGTAGAAGTCGACATAGCCCAGGTCCGCCATGCGGGCGGCGCGCCAGCGGTAGCTCATCTCCTCCAGCTCGGCGGTGAGCTCGGAGCGGGCGGCCATGAGCGTGTGGCGGGCCAGCTGCATGTCGGCGCGGAACAGGTCGTCGATGATCTGATGGACCAGGCGGATCTCGTCCTCGCGCTCGGCGGTGATGACCACGGTGAAGAACGAGTCGGGCGAGGTGAACATCGGGCGCTCCTCGTCCTCGTCGGGCTCCTCCTCCAGCGAGCGATCGTAGATGCGGGTGGTGCGGGCCAGGATGAGCGCGCGCAGCTCCGGGTCGATCTGCTCCCACACCTGGGCCAGCTTCTCGAACCCGGCCTCGGCCAGGGCCAGGAGCCACGGCACCGCCGCGTCGAGCTGCATGCGGTCGCGGTCCCAGATCTCCATGTCCAGGCATCCGCGCACCTGCTCGGGCGTGGCCAGCGCGACCAGCTCGGCCGAGTCGCCGAGCCCGACCTCCTTGACGAGGAAATAGAACTCGGGCAGAGACAGCGCGGCCACCGCCGCCGCCGGATCGGGGGCCTCGAGCAGCGCCTCCATGCGGCGCACGCCGCGCGGACGAGCCAGGCCCGCGCGAAAGCGGGACAGAGGGATGATGTCGGCGCGCTCACCGCCGCGCTCGTCCTTCTTGGTCACGCGCAGGCGGTTACCACAAACTCATCCGCCCGTCACGGCGAGGACGATGCTCACGGTCACCGCCGCCACCAGGATGCCGATGGCCACCGCGATGAGGTAGCGCGACATCGCGGGGCGGAGATCGGGCGGCTGCTCGCCCGGCATGAGCTGGCCGGCCCCCGGCCACATCATCCCGGGCGGCGGCGCGCCGTACTCGCCGTATCCGTCGACGAAGCTGTCCCTGTAGCCGTCGCCGAAGGCGCCTGGCCAGGGCTCCTGGTGGCCCTCGGCGAAGCCCTCGGGGTACTCGGACGGCGGCATCTGCGGCGGCCCGAACGGACCGGGCCCCGGCGCTCCGCCCGGCCCGCGGTGGTGCGGGCCGAAGTCGCGCCCGGGCCCCGGGCCGTGAGGCTCCGGCGGCGGAAAGGCCGCGTGCGACGGCAGCTGGTACACCGGCGGGAACCCGGGCGGTCCGGACAGGACCGGCGCCGCGACGTCGTGCGCGGGGAGGATGGTGCGCGCGTCGGGCGCCGACGTCGGTGTCGGCATCGCCAGAGGCGACGGCAGAGGCGACGGCAGCGGCGACGGCAGCGGCGCGGGCAGCGGCGACGGCAGCGGCGCGGGCGGCGAGGACGACATCGGCGCGGGCAAGGGCGGTGCGATCGACGCCGTCCGCGGCCTCGGCGGCGGAGGTGGCGGCGGCGGGACCGATCCCGCCACCGGCGCGGCGCCCAGGTGCGCGGCACCCACCGCGATCGGCTCCATCTGCATGAACGGCGACGTGCGCGCGGTCTCGCTGACGCTGTCGGCCGGGCCGATGGGCGGTCCGCCCGGCGGCGCTCCGCGGGCGACCGTCACCGACTCGACGATGCCCACGTGATCGTCGGGGTCGGCGCCGGGCCGGTCGGGCGCGGGCGTGCGCCGCCGGGTCGGCGTCTGCGGCTCGAACCAGAGCGCGTGGTCCGCCTCCGGCTCGAAGGCATCCGACTCCGACCCGGGTCGCGCGCTGGTGGTCTCCTCTTCTTCGCCCGGCTCTCCCGGCTCGCTCAGCTGGCCCGGCTCGCCGCGCCTGCGGGCACCACCATGACCGCCGGCCCCGTTGGCGCGCGCGCGCTCGCCGAGCTGGCCGCTCACCAGGCGGTCCGAGCCTGCTCCGCGCACCCCGCCGCCGGGGCGGAACACGGCGCGCTCCGGATCGCTCTGCGCCGTCTCCGCCAGATCGCGCAGCGCCGGCACCGGCCCCGGTGCGACCACCCGCGCTCCCGGCTCGACGGTCGGCAGGGCATCGACGTCGTCGACGGCATCGACGCCGGGGGCGGCCGCCGCGGCCCCCGCGTCGACCGCCATGGTGGTGTCGGCCTCCTCGATCACCAGGCGCAGCCTCGCCTGCAGATCGGCGTCGACCACGGTCATGTGGTCGACCTCGTCGTCGCCGTAGAGCGGGCGATCGAGCAGGGCAGGGGCCTGCGCGCTGAAGCTGCCGGCCGACGGCAGCTCGTCGGGCGAGCGCGCGGGCGCCAGATCGGGCGACTGCGGCTCGCCGAAGGTCGTGCGCATCCAGGCCGAGAGCTGATCGCGCGTGTGGTACTGGCCGCTCGCGCGCACGAACTCCCACAGCTCGTCGCGCAGCGCGATCGCGGTCTGGTAGCGGTCGTCCACGTGGCGGGCGAGCGCCTTGAGCACGATGCGGTCGAGGTCGGCGGGCACCTCGGAGTTGAACCGGCTGGGCGGCTCGATCTCGGCCGAGCGCGCGCGCTGCAGCGTCTCGAACTCGCTGCCGCGCTTGAACAGCGGCAACCCGGTCAGGAGCTCGTGCAGGAGGATGCCGCAGGCGAAGACGTCGGAGCGGCGGTCGACCGGCAGGCCGCGGATCTGCTCGGGCGACATGTAGGCGAACTTGCCCTTGACCAGCCCGGCGAGGGTGCGGGTGGCGCGCCCCTCGGCCTTCACGATGCCGAAGTCGATGAGCTTGACCTCGCCCTCGTGGGACACGATCACGTTCTGCGGGCTGATGTCGCGGTGAACCAGGTTGAGCGGCTGGCCGTTCGCGTCGCGCTTGTTGTGGGCGTAGTCGAGCGCCTCGCAGATCTTGAGGATGACGTGACACGACTGAGCGACGCCCAGCCGCCCGTGCTCGTCCTCGAGGTGGTGCAGGATCGCGCGCAGGTCGCGGCCCGGCACGTACTCCTGGACGATGAAGTAGCGGCCCTCGACGTGGCCGAGGTCGAAGATCTGCGCGATGTTCGCGTGGCTGAGCTGACCGGCGATCTTGGCCTCGTCGATCAGCATGGTGACGAACTCGGCGTCGTTGGCCACCTGGGGCAGGAGCAGCTTGATGGCGACCACGCGCTCGAAGCCGGCGGTCCCCTCGGTCTTGGCGCGGAACACCTCCGCCATGCCGCCATGACTGATGCGCTCGAGCAGCGTGTACTTGCCGAACGCGATCGGCTGCGGCGGTGCGTTCTGGATCTCGCCCGGCAAGCGGGTCGTCCTCTCAGGGCCCTGGCCGGCAGTGATGGTAGCAGAAGCGCCTCCCGGCCGCTTCGCGGCCGCGCGCCCGTGAGGTAGATTTGCGCTCATGCCCGACTACAGCAAGCTGCGCGAGCTGGTCAGCCATCGGGTCGCCTTCGAGTACGACACCGGGGCGCGAATCGTGGGCTATCTGGCGCAGTGTCGTCCTGGTACCGGCCCGGTGCAGCTGGTCAAGCTGGCGCGCGCCGAGCTGCACGATGCAGACGGAAATGTGCTCGAGACCCACGACTCGCTCTCGCTGTGTCCGAATGTCATGACCGGCATTCGACTCGAAGAGGGGCCGTCCGGGCGCGACCTGTAGCTCGTCCGCGTGGACGGCCCGATCCGGCACGGCGTGACTCCCGACCTCCTGCTCTTCCGGCACGTGGTCGAGGACGGCGAGGACGTCGACCTCGTGGTCGCGGCGCTGGTGGCGATCGAGTTCGAGTACTCGGGCCTCGACGTGGCCCACTACGTCGAGCAGGTCGACCGCTTCGCCGATCTGGCCAGCGCGCTGGCCGAGAGCGAGGCGTTGGGCGGACCCATCCACGCGCTCGACGCCGCGTTCTTCCACCACCTGGGTTTCCGCGGCAACCAGGACGACTATTACGATCCGAAGAACAGCTTCCTCAACGAGGTGATCGAGCGCAGGACCGGCATCCCGATCACGCTCGCGCTGCTCTACGTCGAGCTCGGGCAGCGCATGGGGCTGGAGCTGACCGGAGTCGCGTTTCCCGGCCACTTCCTGGTCCGCTACCACGATGGTGACCGGCTCACCTTCATCGATCCGTTTCACCGCGGCGCGCGCCTCGACCGCGAGGCGCTGCACTCGCGGCTGCGCCGGGTGGTGGGGCCGGGGGCCGAGCTGGCCGCCGAGCACCTCGAGCCCGCCCCCAAGCGCACCATCCTCCTGCGCCTGCTCACCAACCTGGCTGCCATCTACCGGCGCGCCGGCGACGTGTACCGCGGCATCGCGGTGCTCGAGCGCATGCAGGTGCTCGATCCGGCCAACTCGCGGCTGGAGGCCGAGCTGCGCGCGCTTCGCCGCCGGGCCGAGGGCGTCAACTGATCGGCTGCTATCATGGTGGCGCGCGCGACGGGCGCCATCATGACGGGAGAGACGCGACGACGGCCCATCCTCGAGTGGAGCCTGGCCGCGACGGCGGCCGCGGGCCTGGTCCTGGTCGTGGTCATCGCGTTCGCGCTGGCGGCGCCGTCGGGCGGTGAGCCGGGTGCGCCCGGCCCGGCCAGCGCCGGGCGCGCGGAGGCGGGCGCGACCCCCGGCCTCGAGGTGCGGAGCGGGAAGGGGCCGCACGAGCTCGGCGGCGCGGTGACCGACGCGAGCGGGCAGCCGGTCGCGTCCGCCTGGGTGGTGGCCGAGCTCGAGCTCGGACCGGGGACGAAGGGCGGGGCGCCGGCGCGAGGCGGCGCCCCATCGACCGCCGGATCGAGCGCGGCATCGACCGCCGGATCGAGCGCGGCCGCGGTCGCCCGATCCGATCGGGCTGGCGCCTTCGCGCTGAAGGGGCTCGAGGCCGGCCGTCACCGGCTGCGCGTCGAGGGGCCGGGCCTGCTCACCGCCGAGGTGCGCTTCGTCGACGTCCCGGGGCCTGCGGTGCAGATCGTGGTCGCGCGCCGGGCCGAGGTGAGCGGGCGCGTCACCGACGGTGGCCGGCCGGTCGCCGGCGCGGCGGTGCAGCTCGTGCCGCTGGGCGGCGCGGCGCCGCTGGCGAGCGAGAGCGACGCGAGCGGCCGCTTCTCCTTCGCCGACCTCCCCGAGGGCCGCTTCCGCCTGTGGGCCGGGCGCGGCGACCGGGCGGCGCCGGCGCAGGCGGTCGATCGAGTGGGGCCCGGCCCGTTCGCGCCGCTCGAGCTCGCGCTGGTCCCCGCCGCGATCGTGAGCGGCCGCGTGGTCGACGCCTCGACCGGACGCGGAGTCGCCGCCCACGTCACCCTGGTCGCCGACGATCCCGACGAGCCGCCGCGCGCCGCCACCAGCAGCGCCGCCGGCACGTTCCGCGTCGAGGGGGTGCCGCTCGGCCGCTGGACCGCCGACGCGTTCGCCCCAGGCTACGTCGGCGCCGACTCGATCGGCTTCGCGGCCGGCGCCGACTCGCCGTCGGTGGCGCTCCAGCGCGGCGGCGTCCTGGCCGGCCGCGTGGTCGACGTCGGCGGCGAGCCGGTCGCCGGCGCCGAGGTCATGGCGCGCGCCGAGCGCGGCGGCGACGACCTCAGCCAGGAGACCGTGGCGCGGCGGCTCGGCGACGGCCCGGCCGGGGGCCTGGGCTGGGACTCGTCGCTCGCGTCCTCGGCCGGCCTGGTCACCGCGACCGGCCTGCGCTACATCCCGCGCGGCGAGCTCGGCGTGGTGGTCGGCCCGCTGCCGTATCCGCCGCCGCCCGGCGCGGTGGCCGGCGATGTGCGGGTCGCGTCGCCGCTGGGCCGCGCGGCCGCCGCTCCGGCCCGGCTGCCGGTCGATCCGGCGCTCGAGCCGCTGTTCGTCACCGACGGCGAGGGCCGCTTTCGCCTGACCGGGCTGGCCCCCGGCCTCTACCGCGCCCTCGCCAGCCACCGCGACTTCGCCGACGGCGCGAGCGAGCCGCGCGAGATCGCCCTCGGCTCCGCCCACGACGACGTCGAGGTCGTGCTGCGCGGCGGCGTCGTGCTCCAGGGCGTGGTCGCCGACGAGACCGGCGCCCCGGTGGCCGGCGCGGTCATCGAGGCGCGCGCCGCGCGCGGCGGCCCCGACCCGCGCACCGCGCTGAGCGGGCCGGACGGCCGCTACCGGCTCGGCCCCCTCGGCACCGACGTCACCGTCCTGGCCAGCGCACCCGGACGCGGCAGCGCGGTGCGCGACGTCGCGGTCGAGCGGCTGGCCGGCGAGGCGCCGCCGCGCGAGGAGAACTTCACGCTGGTCCGGGCCGACGCGGCCATCTCGGGGCGCGTGTCCGACGCGGGCGGCACCGCGGCGCGCGGCGCGACCGTCAGCGTGGTCGCCCCCGGCGGCAGCGCGGCGCGCGCGACGACCGACGCCGGCGGGCACTTCCACATCGGCGGCGTCACCGGGGGCCGTCACCGTGTGCGCGTCGAGCACCCGGACTACCCGGCCGCCGAGTTCGAGGTCGCGACCGGAGAGGACAGCGAGCTCCGCCTCGAGCTCGGCGGCGGCCTGGCGATCGAGGTGCGCGACGGCGCGAGCGGCGCCGCCCTGCCCGGCGCGCAGGTGGCGGCGCGCGGGCCGGACGGCGCCGAGCGCAGCGCGACCACCGGGCCCGGCGGGGCGCTGCGGCTCGCCCCGCTGGCGGCAGGCACCTGGACGGTGCGGGCGCGCGCGCGCGGCTACGCGGCCCGCTCGCTCGAGGTCGACGTCGCCGCCGCATCGCGCCCCGGCGAGCTCTCTCTGCCGGCGGTGCGCGTCGATCTCTCGCGCGGCGCGACCCTGGCCGGCGTGGTGCGCGACCGCGACGGCGCGCGCGTGGCCGGCGCCGCCGTCGCCGTGGGCGAGAGCCGCACCACCAGCGACGCCGACGGCCACTTTCGCCTGGTCCAGGTCGCCACCGGCCCGGTCACGGTCGAGGTCGAGAAGGGCGAGGCACGCGGCGCGCTCGACCTCCAGCTCGCGCCCGGCGACGAGCTCGTCACGCTCGAGCTGCGCCTCGAGTAGAGCGCGCCCGGCCGCTCAGCCGCCGCTCGGCCGCCGTCGCCGATCTCGCCGGTGGTCGAGGATCAGCGTCGGCGCGCTGTGCAGCCCGTCGTCGGCGTCCGCCTGCGACATCGCGGCCGCGTGGCCCGCGATCGGGTCGAGGATGCGCCGCGCGGCGCGATCCTCGTCGAGGATGAGGGTCGACGCGTCGTGCACGTCGAGGCCGGCCTGGTCGTCGGCCGGCGGCTCGGGCTCCGGCAGCACCGTCGGCGGGCGCGGCGGGGGCGGCAGGGGCGCCATCACCATCGGCCGCGGCGGGTCGAGCTTCTCGAACTCCTCCGACATCGGCGACTTCACCCCGGTCTCGACGCCCGTGTCCACCCCGGTGTCGACCCCGGTCCCCACCTCGCTGCCGCCGCCCGTGCTGCCGCCGACCGCGCTCTCCACGCCGGTGCCGGCCTGCGGCGGCAGCATCGCGAGCTCGCCCAGCTCGGCCAGGTCGAGCGGCGGCGTGCCGCCGCTGCGCGATCCGGTCTCGCCCGGCGGCCGCGGGCTGAAGCGCGAGAAGTCGGCCTGCGGCCCCAGCACGCCGGCGATCAGGTTCTCGCCGACGTCGTCGTCGACCTGGTCCGACAGCACGTACTCCTCCAGCATGCGCAGCTCGCGCTCGATCTCCTGGGCGAACTGCTTGCGCACGTAGCGACCCAGGTGGCTGCGCGTGTACTCGGGCATGAACGCGCGCAGGAAGCCGCGCAGCGCGTGCGCCGCCTCCAGCCCGGTCTGGAAGCGGTGCGCGCGCGAGCGGGCCAGGCAGCGGTCGCAGATGGTCTCCAGCTCGCGCGGCACCCCCGGCACGATCTCCGACACCGGCCGGTACTTCGCGTCGCGCACCTTGATGAGCAGGTCCATCTCGTTGGTGGCCGTGAACGGCGGCACCCGGGTCAACATCTCGTACAGGCAGGCGCCCAGCGAGAAGATGTCGGACCGGTGGTCGAGCTTGCGCCCCAGCGCCTGCTCCGGGCTCATGTACTTCACCTTGCCCTTGATGACCCCGGTCTTGGTGTTCACCTTCGACAGCGTCGCCTTGGCGATGCCGAAGTCGCACAGCTTGACCTCGCCGGCGTACGCGCAGATGACGTTCGACGGCGACACGTCCCGGTGAACGATGCGCAGCGGCCGCCCGCGCGGGTCGACCGCCACGTGGGCCGAGTGGAGCCCGGTCGCGATCTCCGACGCGATGTAGGCCGCGTGCTGGGGCGGGATCGCCTTGCGCCGCTGGCGGCAGCGCTCGAGGATGGTGCGCAGGTCCTTTCCGTCCACGTACTCCATGGCGATGAAGTACTCGCCGTGGGCGCGCGCGAACTCGTAGACCCGGGCGATGTTGGCGTGGCGCAGGAGGCCGGCGATCTTGGCCTCGTCCACCAGCATCTGGATGAAGTCGTCGTCCTCGGCCAGGTGGGCCAGGACGCGCTTCACCGCCACCAGGTGAGCATGTCCAGTGGCGTCGAAGGTCTTGGCCCGGTAGATCTCTGCCATCCCGCCAAAGGCAATGCGGTCGAGCAGGTGGTACCGGCCGAGCTGCTGTGCCCTGCGCACGTTCGTCCACTATACTAAGGTGCTTTGTCGCCGGATTGCGGAGGTTCGAGACATGAATTCGATGCGTTGCGCGCTGTCGGTCGCTCTCCTGGCCACCCTCGGGCTGGCCTCCTGCAAGAAGGATGAGGCGGCGGCCGCCGAGCGCGCGTCGAGCGCCGACACCCCCGAGCCGATCGAGGCCGCGCCGGCCAGCCCGTCCGATCCCGCGGCCGCGCCCGACGGCAAGCAGGTGGTCGCGCTGGGCGCGGACGGAAAGTCCAAGGTCGTCCCGGTCGGCGGCAAGACCATCGCCGACACCCCCACCTACAAGGTGACGCTCGCCGCACCGCCCAAGGTGGGCAAGGGCACCGACGCGACCGTCACCCTCGAGATCGTGCCGAAGCCGGGCTGGAAGCTCAACAAGGAGTTCCCGACCAAGCTCACGATCAACGAGCCGGCGGGAGTGAAGATCAAGAAGAAGGAGCAGGGCGTGGCCGACGCGGTCGCCTTCGCCGAGAAGGCGGGCCGGTGGAACGTCGAGTTCCAGGCCGACTCGACCGGCGCGAAGGACTTCACCGGCCAGATCAAGTTCGCCGTCTGCACCGAGACCTCCTGCGACCCGAAGAAGGAGCAGCTGGCCTGGAACGTCGCGGTCGCGGAGTAGCGCGCCCGTAGTACGCTGCCCGCATGGGCATCCGGGACGAACTGCGGCGGCTTGGCGAGGACATCCGGGAGGACTTCGTCCAGAACCGGCGAGTGATCTCGTTTGCCGAGTACGTGGAGCTGGCCAGCGCCCGTCCGCACCAGCAGCTGCGCTCGGCCCCCCAGTACATCCGCGACTGCTTCGACTTCTACGGCACCGAGATGCTGCAGCTGCCGTGGGGGCAGGTGCGCCGCTTCAAGCTGTTCGACTGCGAGTGGGCCGACGGCCGCGACCGCCTGGTCGGCCAGGAGGAGGTGCAGAACCGCATCTACCGCGCCCTCACCAACTTCGTGAACGAGGGCGTGTCGAACAAGCTGGTCCTCCTGCACGGGCCCAACGGCTCCGCCAAGTCGACCCTGGTTCGCTGCATCGGCCGCGCGCTGCAGAACTACTCGACCCGCGACGAGGGCGCGCTCTACCGCATCAACTGGATCTTCCCCGGCCAGAAGATCGCGCGCAGCGGCATCGGCTTCTCCGGCCCCAAGTTCGACGAGGCGGCCAGCGGCGACAGCTACGCCTACCTGCCCGACGAGCTCATCGACGCCAAGCTCACCGACGAGCTGCGCGACCACCCGCTGTTCCTCATCCCGCCGCAGCGCCGCGCCGAGCTCATGGACCGCCTGCTGGCCGAGGCGGCCGCGGGCGGGGATGGCGAGGGAGGAGAGGAGGTCGCGCCGGCGACCGCACCGGCCTCGGCGGCGGCGGGGTCGGCGCACGAGCACTACGTCCTGTCCGACTACCTGCGCCACGGCCGCCTGTCGCACAAGAACCGCTCGATCTACGAGGCGCTCCTGGCCAGCTACCAGGGCGACTACTTCAAGGTCCTGCGCCACGTGCAGGTGGAGCGCTTCTACATCGGCCACCGCTACCGCGAGGGCTACGCCACCGTCGAGCCGCAGCTGTCGGTCGACGCCAGCGAGCGCCAGGTCAGCGCCGATCGATCGGTCGCCGCGCTGCCGGCCGCGATGCAGGCCATCGCGCTGTTCGAGTACGGGGGAGAGCTGGTCAACGCCAACCGCGGGCTCATCGAGTACCAGGACCTCCTCAAGCGGCCGCTCGAGGCCTACAAGTACCTGCTCACCACGGTGGAGCGGTCGAGCGTCAGCCTGCAGACCGCCAATCTGTTTCTCGACCTCGTCTTCATCGGCAGCTCCAACGAGATCCACCTGCAGGCGTTCAAGGAGATCCCCGAGTTCCAGTCCTTCCGCGGCCGCCTCGAGCTGGTGCGGGTGCCCTACCTGCTCGACTTCAAGCAGGAGGAGATGATCTACAGCGAGAAGCTGCGGGAGGCGGCGCACTCGCGCCACATCGCGCCCCACAGCGCCTACGTCGCGGCCCTGTGGGCGGTGCTGACCCGCATGCGCAAGCCCATGGCCGACAAGTTCCCGAAGAAGATCGCCGACCTCGTCGCGCGCCTGACGCCGCTCGAGAAGGCGGAGCTGTACGCGGTGGGCAAGGCGCCCGACTCGCTGACCACGGCGCAGGCGCGCGAGCTCACTTCCAACCTGCGCGCCATCCTGCGCGAGTCCGACTCCTATCCCAACTACGAGGGGCGCACGGGCGCGTCGCCGCGCGAGCTGCAGGTCGTCATCTTCAACGCGGTCAACTCGTCGACCTACGCCTACGTGTCGCCGCTCGCGGTGCTCGAGGAGATCGAGGAGCTGTGCAAGCAGACCTCGGTGTACGAGTTCCTCAAGCAGGAGCCGCTGCCGGGCGGCTTCCACGACCACAAGAAGTTCATCGACCTCTGCCGCGAGCGGCTGCTCGATCGCATCGACGACGAGGTGCGCAACTCGATGGGCCTGGTCGAGGAGGCCGAGTACCAGCGCCTGTTCCAGCGCTACGTCAACCACGTCACCCACTGGATCCGGCACGAGAAGGTGCGCAACCCCAGCACCGGGCGCACCGAGAACCCGGACGAGGCGATGATGCGCGAGATGGAGAAGACGCTGGAGGTCAGCGGTCGCGCCGACGACTTCCGCGCCGATCTCATCGCCAAGGTGGGCGCCTGGTCGCTCGACCACCCCAACCAGAAGCCGGACTACGGCCTCATCTTCCCCGACTACTTCAAGCGCATCCGCGAGGCCTACTTCGAGGAGCGGCGCAAGACCGTGCATGCCGGCGTCTCGGAGCTCCTCCGCCTGGTCACCGGCAACGAGGGCGTCCTGACCCCGGACGGGCGCAAGCGGGCCCGGACCACGCTCGACAACCTGATCGAGCGCTTCGCCTACACCGACGCCAGCGCGCGCGACGCGGTGGCGCTGCTGGCCCGCACCCGCTATCCAGGATGAGGTGAGCGTCCGCGGCGTCCGCGGGGGACGCCGGGACGCGGAGGGGGGAACCTCCCACCCGCCCATCGCAGCTCCGCAACGCGCTTGCCGCTCTGCCGCACGGCCCAGTAGACTCGTTCGGTGCGCGCCCGGACGCGTTGGTTCGCCGCCGCAGCCCAGGCGCTCGGCCTCCTCGTGGCGATGGGCCAGGCCCGCGCCGACCAGGCTCCCTTCCGCAAGGGGCCTTATCTGCAGAACCTCACGACCACCTCGGTCACGCTCATGTGGGAGAGCGAGAGGCCGCTGCCCGCGGTCGTCGAGATCATCGCGCCGGTCCGCCGCCCGCCCATCAAGGTCGCGCCCGACGAGGTCTACGAGGTCGTGCTCGACAAGCTCGAGCCGGGCCACCGCTACCAGTACGCGGTCACCATGGGCGGCAAGGTCGAGAAGGGCGACTTCGCCACCGCGCCGCCGGCCGGCGCGCCGTTCTCCTTCATCGTGTACGGCGACAGCCGCGACTCGAGCGGCGGACACCAGCGCGTGGTCGACCGCATCCGCGACGAGGTGCCGGATTTCCTGATCGGCACCGGCGACATGGTCAACGAGGGGGACAGCGACGACGACTGGCAGTCCTTCTTCGAGACCGAGCGCGAGATGCTGCGGGAGGAGGTGCTCTATCCATCGCTCGGCAACCATGACCGCCAGGGGCGCGGCCGCACCGCCGACAACTTCCGCAAGTACTTCGCGCTGCCCGAGAACTCGCCCAACCCGGAGCGCTACTACGCCTTCACCTTCGCCAGCGCCCGCTTCCTGGTGCTCGACTCCAACTCGACGAGCTTCGCGCTGACCGATCAGACCGACTGGATCGAGCAGCAGCTGCAGGCGGCGCGGCTGGACCACACCATCCGCCACGTGTTCGTCAGCATGCACCACCCGCCGTACTCGGTGTCGCTCCACGGCGGACAGGAGGAGCTGCGCGAGGCGTGGACGCCGCTGTTCGAGAAGTACCAGGTGTCGGCGGTCTTCTCCGGCCACGACCACGTCTACTCGCGCGCCGAGCAGAGCGGCGTCCACTACTTCGTCTCGGGCGGCGGCGGCGCGCCGCTCTACCCGCGCAAGGCACACCCGTCGCGCATCGACGCGCAGGCGACGCAGTTCTTCGAGCGCGTCAACCACTACCTGCGCGTTCACGTCTACGGCGACTTCATCGAGATCGCCGCGGTGCGGGCCGACGGCTCGCTGATCGAGACGGTCAGCTGGGGCACGCCGCCGCGCCCCGATCAGCTGGTCGCGCGCGACACCGGGGCGGCGCCGCCGTCATCGTCGACGCGCGCCGGCGCGGTGGGCTCCGCGCCGGGGGCCGGGCCTGCGCTGGCCGCGGTCGGCGTGGCCCCTGCCGGCGCGCGCGGCCGCTTCGGCTTCCTCGGGGCGCTCGGCATCGTGGCGACTCTCGCGTCCGCAGCCATCATCGTCTGGACGCTGCGGAAGTAGCGCGCCGGCGGCCAGGCCACTCGCCCTGCCGCGCTGACGGGTCGGCCGGACCCGGCGAAGCCGCCTCCGGCTTGCCACGCCCTGCCACCGCGTTAGATGCCATCAAACATCGCTGCCATGCCCACCATGGAAGAGAAGCAGTCACTGCTGCTGATGCTCGCCGGTCTCGCGATCGCACACACCGCGTGCCGGAGCGAAGCAGCGCCTCCCCATTCCCCCCCGCCGGTCGTCGCTGTCGTGAAGGTGATCCAGAAGGACGTGCCGCTGCAAAGCGAGTGGATCGCGACCCTGGATGGCTTCGTCAACGCCGACATCAAGCCCCAGGTGAACGGCTACCTCATCAAGCAGAGCTACACCGAGGGCATGCAGGTGCGCAAAGGCGACGTCCTGTTCGAGATCGATCCGCGCACCTTCCGCGCGGCGCTCGATCAGGCCGGCGCCCAGGTCGACCAGTCCGACGCGCAGCTGGGCCGGGCCAGGCAGGACCTCGAGCGCGACCGCCCGCTGGCCGACGCCCGGGCGATCGCGCGCAGCCAGCTCGACAACGATGTCCAGTCGGAGCGCGCGGCCAGGGCGGCGACCGACTCGGCGCGCGCGTCGAGGCGGCAGGCCCAGCTGAACCTCGAGTTCACCAAGGTGCGCTCGCTGGTCGATGGGATCGCCGGCCTCGCGCGCGGACAGATCGGAGACCTGGTGGGGCCGACCACGGTGCTCACCACGGTGTCCCAGGTGGATCCGATCAAGGCCTACGTCTCGATCAGCGAGCAGGAGTACATGCGCTTCGCCGAGGCCATGGCGCCGGGCGGCCAGCTCCTGCCGGGCAGCCCCGACGGGGAGGGAGGCGGAGGCCTCCAGCTCATCCTGGGCGACGGCAACGTCTACCCGTACAAGGGGCAGTTCGTCCTCGCCGATCGCCAGGTCGATCCCACGACCGGCACCATCCGCGTGCTGGCGACGTTCCCCAACCCGAGGCACCTCCTGCGACCGGGCCAGTTCGGCCGCGTGCGCGCCACCACCCGGGTCGCCAGGGGCGCGCTGCTCGTCCCGCAGCGCGCGGTCACCGAGCTGCAGGGCAACTACCAGGTCGCGGTGGTCGGCCCCGACAAGAAGGCGATGGTCCGGCCGGTCGAGCTCGGTGAGCAGGTCGGCTCCATGTGGATCGTCGAGAAGGGCGTCTCCGCCGGCGACAGCGTCGTGGCGGAGGGGGTGCAGAAGGTGAAGGACGGCGCGCCGGTCAATCCCAAGCCGGTCCAGGCAGACTCGGTGCCGGATCAGGCCAGCGCGACTCACAAGGGCGGTTGAACCGTGGCTCGCTTCTTCATCAATCGCCCGACCGTGGCGATCGTCATCGCGCTCATCACCCTCCTCGGCGGCTTCCTGACCATGCGGTCGCTGCCGGTGGCGCAGCTTCCGGCCATCGTGCCGCCGCAGATCATCGTGACGTCCACCTACCCGGGGGCGGACGCGGTGACCGCGGAGCAGGCCATCGCCACTCCGCTCGAGCAGCAGATGAACGGCGTCGACGACATGCTGTACATGCTGTCGACCAACGCCAGCGACGGCACCACGTCGCTGAACGTGACGTTCGACATCAAGACCGATCCCAACATCGATCAGGTCAACGTGCAGAACCGGGTGTCGCAGGCGCAGCCCAACCTGCCCCCCGACGTGAGCCAGTTCGGCCTGAACTACCGCAAGTCGACCGGGTTGCCGATGATGGCGATCTCGCTCTACTCGCCGAGGAACCTGTACGACGCGCTGTTCCTGGCCAACTACGCCAACATCAACATCCTCGACGCGCTCTACCGCGTGCGCGGGGTCGGCGACGTCCGCATCTTCGGCGCGAGCGACTACTCCATGCGCATCTGGGTCAGGCCGGACCGCCTGGCCCGGCTCGGGCTGACCATCCCCGATCTGGTGGCCGCGCTGCAGCGGCAGAACACGGTCAACCCGGCCGGCCGACTCGGCGCCGATCCCGGCCCGGCCGGGCGCGAGATGACGTACACGGTGCGCGCCCAGGGCCGTCTCCTGACCGCGGAGGAGTTCGCCAAGATCGTCGTCCGCACCAGCCGCAACGGCTCCGTGGTCAGGCTCGGCGACGTCGCCCGCATCGAGCTCGGCGCGCTCAACTACCAGCAGCGCGCCAGGGTCAACGGCCAGCCCGGCGCCATCATCGCGGTGTTCCAGAGCCCGGGCTCGAACGCGCTGCGGGTGGCGGAGGGGGTCCAGCAGACCATCTCCCACCTCAGGGAGCGGTTCCCGGCCGGCCTCGACTACAAGATCACGCTCGACACCACGCTGCC
>DATFRY010000214.1:0-3999 GCA_035262925.1 Kofleriaceae bacterium
GCCGAGCGCCTCGAGTCGCAGGCCCTCAGCCGGCTGGCCGACATGGAGGATCTGGCCGACCTGCGCGAGGCAGCCTAAGCCCCCCAAGGCCGCTCTGCCCCGGCGCGCTCCGTGCGCGCCGGGGTCTCGCGTTTAAGCGCCCAGTTTCCGCAACGAGCGATATCGGCGCGCCCGCCGTCGGGCGCTCGGGTTAGGGTCGAGTGCCGTGCTGCACGATCCGCTTTTCTCGCTCGAAGTGCGGCGCTGCGATGCAGGCACGGTGGTGGCCGTCACCGGCGAGCTCGATGTCGCCACCGCGCCCCAGCTCGCGCTCGCGCTCGCGCACGCCGAGGGGGAGGTGACCGTCGACCTCAGCGGGGCGACGTTCGCCGACCCGGCGACCCTGTGCGTGCTGCTCGCCGCGCGCGACTCGGGCTGTCACCTGCGCGTGCTGCGCCGCAGCGACGGCCCCGTCGCCCGGCTGCTCACGCTCACCGGCACCGAAGCCGCGCTGCAGGTGCTCTAGCTACAGGCCCGGCGGGTGGCGGACCGTGAACCCGGCGACCGAGCGCGTCCGGGCTTGCCAGCGCGAGCCGCCCACGTCACGGCCGGAGGTGTCGAAGCGAAGGCCGGCGACGGTCATGAAGGCGTGTCCGGCGTTCGCGTAGATCGTCACCCAGCGGCCGGGCCCCGGCTTGCCGAACTGCGCGAGCGCCGTCGAGTCCATCGGGCTGTCGATGAAGCCCGCAGCCGCCAGCGCGAAGGACACCGAGCCCGAGCAGTCGTAGGCGGTGTCGACGAACGTCTCGCCGGCCAGGCGGCCGTGCCCGCCGCCGTAGACGTAGGGCTTGCGCGCGACCTGGTTGGCGGCGGCGATCATCGCCGCCACGCGCGACGGCGCCGACGCCGGCACCGTCGCCGTCCCGCCCGCCGTCACGGTCGCGGCGTTGACGATCCGGCCCGCCTTCGTGCCGTACGCGCGCTCGAGGTCGCGAGCGACCTCGGCATCGGTGGGTGCGCCCTGGTCGGCGGGGGGCGTCGTCTCCGGAGTGGCGGCCGCCGGTGCGCGCACGGTCCGGGCCGCCGGATCCGGTGGCGGGATGTACGGCGCCTGGACCCGCCACGCCGCGATCTCGCGCACGTCCGACGAGCCACAACCCACCACGGCGGCGGCGGCGAGACCCGCGGCGAGCAGCAGCGCCCTGCGCACGATTCGGAGTATCGCCCCCCGGCGCACCGCGCGGCGCAAGTCCGTCGGCGAGCGCCCGCCTATGCAGGAACGCATGCGATGATGCGCCGGTAAACGGACAGTGGGTTAGACCCGCTGTCAGTCGGGGCAGCACACGGCCAGACAGATGGCGCAGATCGCCACCAACACCAGGGAAATGCTCCTTGCGTTGGAGCCGCGTCCGGAGTCCGCGCGGCTGGCTCGGCGTGCGCTGCAGGCCCACGGGCTGCACGAGGACATCGAGCACACGGTGACGCTGCTGGCCACCGAGGTCGTCGGCAACGCGGTCCGGCACGCGGCACTGCGGTCCGACCAGCGGATCGTCTTCTTCGCCCGGCTCAACGACGACTTCGCCCGGGTCGAGGTCGCCGACCCCGGCGGCGGTTTCGATCCCGATCGCGTGCAGACGGAGGGATACGGGCTCAAGCTGCTCTCGAAGCTGTCCGCCCGCTGGGGCGTCGACAGCTCGAAGGGCTGCCGCGTGTGGTTCGAGGTCGACCGGCGCTCGCGACGCCCCGGCCGCTTCGATCGCATCGACTGAACAACGCCGCAAGTTCTCCGCCGACGCGGCGTTGTGCGCTGTGAACGCGCTGGGAACCCCCCTCCTTGCGCCGACCCGGTGGCCGTCGCGCTCTCTCCCCCTTAGGGCGCGGCGGCCCACCCTCTCCTACGAAGCTCTACTCTTGCGCGCGATGGCACGCCGCGACGTGCACCTGCTGCTGGGCATGGCGGCGCTGACCGTCGCCCTGCTGCTCGTGCAGGCCGCGACGGGCGTCGAGGTGCTGATGGTCTCGCCGTTCCTCGTGCTGGCGCTGCCGCTGCTCGCCGGCCGGTACGTGGGTGAGCGGCGCATCCAGCGGCTGGTGGCGCGCTTCGCGGGACCGGTGCGGCGCGCCGCACGGCGGCTTGTCGCGCGCGTCGCGCGCGCGCCGCGCGTGCTGGTGCCGCGCGGTGGACGGCTGGTCGCGGCCTCGCTGGCCGAGCGCGGGCCTCCGGCCACGCTTGCTGCGCGCTGAGCGCGTAGCCGCCGCTCGACCCAGACCGCCAACCGCCACAGAGGAGGTGCGCCTTGCGTCGCGCCCTCGCCCTCGCCGCGGCGGCGGCGGCGCTCATCGCAGCGCCCGCCGCCAGCGCGCACCAGGGCAACCCGAACTACCGCTCGATCGTCGACGCCGTCACGCCCGCGGTGCGGGGCCTGAAGCTGCAGGTCCTCAACTACGACGACCGGTTCGAGCTGACCAACCGCACCGGCCAGACGGTGACAGTGCAGGGTTACAACGGCGAGCCCTACGCGCGCGTGCTCGCCGACGGCACGGTCGAGCTCAACCAGCGCTCGCCGGCCTACTACCTCAACAACGACCGCAACGCCAACGCGAAGGTGCCCGCGAGCGCGGACCCCAAGGCGCCCCCCGAGTGGAAGGTCACCGATCGCAGCGCCAGCGTCCAGTGGCACGACCATCGCATGCACTGGATGGGCCAGGGCCTGCCGCCGCAGGTCAAGGACAAGTCCAAGCGCACGAAGGTCTACGACTACTCGATCCCGATCGCGATCGGCAGCACGCCCGGCGCGATCAAGGGCACGCTGTTCTGGCAGCCCGAGAGCGGCGGCGCGCCGGTCGGGATGTTCGTCGGCCTCGGCGTCCTCGCCGTCTTGGCGCTCGGCGTGGTCGCACTCGCGCGGCGGCGTCGGCACCGGGGACCGGCGGGCGAGGCCGCGGAAGCGTGGTGATCCGGGCACTCGCGGCCGGTCTCGTGCTGCTGGCGCTCGCGCCGGCCGCGGCGAGCGCCCATGCGCGCCTCGAGGGCACGTCGCCCGAGCGCGGGACCACGGTCGCCAAGGAGCCGGCGCGGGTCGTGTTCCGGTTCGGCGAGCGGGTCGAGGCGACGTTCGGCGCCGTGCGCGTGTTCGACGCGCGCGGGACCCGGGTCGACAATGGCCGGATCGTCAGGCCCGGCGGCGATGACAGGCAGGTGGGCACGGCGCTGCAGCGCGGGCTGCCGCGGGGCACGTACACGGCCACCTATCGCGTCGTGTCGGCCGACGGGCATCCGGTCTCCGGCGGCTTCACGTTCAGCATCGGCCGTGCCGGCGCGGCTCCCCGCGAGAGCGTCGCCGACCTCGTCGGCGGGGCCGGCTCAGGGACGGCGACCGACGTCGCCTTCGGCGCCGTGAAGGCGCTGGGCTACGTCGCGATCGCGCTCGCGCTCGGCGGGCTCGCCTTCCTGGCCGCCGTGTGGCGGCCGGCGCTGGCGGGCGTCGCCGGCGGCGGAGCGGAGTGGGCGCGCGCGGCCGGCGGCTTCGCGGGGCGGGCGCGGCGGCTGCTCGCGGCGGCCGTCGTGCTCGGCCTCGTCACCAGCGCGGCGGGCCTCGTCCTCGAGGGTGCAACCGGCGCCGGCGTGAGCTTCTGGTCCGCGCTCGATCCGACGATCGTGCGCGAGGCCGCGTCGACGCATGCCGGAACCGGCTGGGTGCTGCGCCTCGCCGACTGGGCCCTGCTCGCCGTCGCGCTCGGGCTGCTCGCCGGGCGCGGGGCGATCCCGGTGGCGCGTCCGGTGCCGCTCGGCGCGACCGGGCACGTGCTCGACCCGGCGCTGTCGCGGGCGGCGCTCGTCGCGCTCGCGGTCCCGGCGCTGTTCCTCGCGGTCGCGCCGGCGCTGTCGGGGCACGCGAGCACCCAGGATCCCGTCTGGGCACTCTTCCCGCTCGACGTGGCGCACGTCCTGGCGATGAGCGCCTGGCTGGGCGGGCTCGCGCTCCTGCTCATCTGCGTGCCCGCGGCGACCCGTTCGTT
>DATFRY010000215.1:0-10618 GCA_035262925.1 Kofleriaceae bacterium
CGACCTCGACCGCTGGCTCTCGCGGGTCGGCGCGCCGCCGCTGGCGACCGCGCTCACCGGCAGCGGTCGGGTGAAGGGCAGCATCACCGATCCGGTCGCCGACGCCGACCTCGTCCTGCGCGGCGTGCCGGTGGTCGGCCAGGTCGTGACGCGCCTGGGTTACGGCCAGGGCGCGGTCACCGTCGCCCACGCGGAGTCGACCGCGCTGGGCGGCAGCCTGACCGGCTCGGGCAAGCTGGTCCTCGGCCGGCGGCCGCGCCTCGTCGACGCGCGCGTGCGCGGCTCCGACCTCGACCTCTCGCGCGTGCCGGGGCTCTCCGGGGTCGTGACCGGCAAGGCGCGCATCGACGGCCGCGCGTCGGGGCCGCTGCTGGCGCCCGAGACCGAGGCGTCGGCGCTGATCACCGGGCTCACCGTGGCGGGCGACGCCTACCGCGACGCCCAGCTGACCATGCACGGCGAGCGCGACGGCCGGCGCAGCATCGCGCTGGAGCTGGAGCGCAAGGCGGGCGGCGTGCTGAGCGCGGCGGCGGTGCTGGGCGGCGGCGGCGACCTGTCGGGGGCGGTCAGCCTGCGCAAGCTGCCGCTCGAGACCTTCACCAGCCGGCTCAGGCTGCCGATCGGCGGCACGCTCGACGCCGAGCTCCACCTCGGCGGCCGGCCCGACGCGCCCACCGCCGACGGACAGATCCAGATGGTGCGCGGCTGGTTCCGCGACACCTTCCTGGGCTCGGCCCGGCTCGACGTCGAGCGCATGGCGCAGGGGCAGCTGCGGGTGAGCGGCCAGCTGTTCCAGGGCAAGGCGGAGGTGCACGGGGTGGTCGCGACGCGGGCGCCCTACGCGGCCGACCTCACCTTGATCCTGCGCCGGGTCGAGCTCGACCAGATCTTCCCCGCCCTGGCCCAGCAGTACAGCGCGCGCGGCTGGCTGTCGGGGCAGGTTCGCTGGCGCGGCAGCCTCGCCCCGGTGCCGGGCGGGCCGGCCCTGGTCACCGCAGACCTGACCGAGGCGGTGGTGGTCATCGACAGCGAGGACGCGGCCGGGCGGCCGGCGCCCATCCGGGTCGAGAACCGCACGCCGGTGCTCCTGTCCTACGACGGGGCGACCCTGTCCCTGCGCGAGGAGGTGGTGCTGCACGGGCCGGCGGGCGACGTCCGGGTGAGCGGCTCGGGCGGGCTCCGCGCCCTCGACTTCAAGGTCAGCGGCAACGTCGCGGTCGCGCTGCTCGCGCCCTACCTCAAGCGTTACTTCGAGGATGTGGCCGGGACGCTGGGCGTGAGCGTGCACGTCACCGGCCAGCCGAGCGCGCCGCGCCTGTCGGGCGTGGTGCAGATCTCGAAGGTGGCGCTCAAGCCGGCCGGCCAGGACGCGCTGGTCCAGGTGCCGGGCGGCAAGATAGAGTTCACCAACGATCAGATCTCGCTGACCGGCCTCAGCATGGTGGTGGTGGACCAGTTCAGCGACGAGCGCTCCGAGCTGAGCGTGTCGGGCGGGGTCAAGCTGCGCGACTTCCGGCCGGTGCACTGGGCCATCCGCATCGACGGCGAGCTGTCCGGCAAGATGCTGCTGGTGGTGGCGCCGACCCGGTTCTCGGCCGGCTCGGGCTCGGCCCAGCTGTCCATCGGGCTCATGGGCGAGGGCGAGGCGCCCAACATCGACGGGACCATCGAGTTCGATCAGACCTCGCCGCTGACGCTCACGCCGCGCGGCGTGCGGCGCGAGATCGCGCTGACCGGCGGGCAGGTGCGCTTCACCGACAAGCTGGTCGAGCTGGAGGGCGTGACCGGCTGGATCGACGACGAGGGCGAGCTGACCGACATCAGCGGGAGGATCACGCTGGCCAGCTGGCGGCCGGTCGACCTCGACGTCCGCATCACCGCCAACGACCTGCCCTTCCGCGTGCCGCAGACCCTCGAGCTGGCCATCAACCTGCGCGGCGTGCACGTGGTCGGCGGCGTGGACGCGGGGCTCGAGATCGGCGGCGTCATCGAGATCGTGGACGGGCGCTACGTGCGCAAGTTCTCGCCGCTGCTCGAGGCGCTGCGGCCGCAGCGGGTGACCGAGACGTCCACGCCCTTCTACGAGATCCTCCCGCTGGTCCCCAATGCACAGCTCAACCTGTCGGTCGAGAGCCGCGCGTTCTTCGTCAAGAACAACGTGGCCGACATCCAGATGACCGGGCAGGTCGCGGTCACCGGCACGCCGCTCGAGCCGCGCTTCGAGGGCATCATCCGGGTCGAGCAGGGATCGTTCAAGTTCCAGGGCGTGCGGGCCCGCTTCGAGCGCACCCAGGGCACCGTCACGTTCTCCCGCTTCAGGAGCTTTCCGGAGGAGACGCCGACCCTCGACATCCACAGCGAGAGCGACTACCGCGACGTCAGCGGGCAGAGTCACCTCATCCAGCTGACCCTGAAGGGGCCGATCGGCCAGCTGGCCTGGGACCTGTCGACCAGCGCCGGCCTCAACCGGGCGCAGACCTTCACCCTCATCTTCGCCGGGCGCACTCCCGACGAGGCGCGCCAGGCGCTGCTCGGCGAGGAGCCGATCGGCAAGACCTCGGGCGAGTTCACCAGCACCACGCTGACCACCGGGCTCATCGAGGGGCGCCTGGTGATCGCGGACCAGCTGCTCAAGCAGCTGGCCGGCGAGTACTTCTCGCTGCTCATGGAGGACAGCATCCGCAACGTCACCACGCTGGACGTGGCCCGCCTCGAGCTCGGCACCGGCTCGATCGGCTTTCACTGGGAGAAGGTGCTCCTGCCCGGGCTGCGCGCGGTCGGCGACGTGGAGCGATCCCTGCGCGGCTGGAGCTGGGACGCGCGCGGCGAGTACCGGCTCAACGACTCGGTCTCGCTCGAGGGCGGCGGGCAGCAGCGGCGGTTCGACGACGAGGCGGAAGACGACGTCTCGGAGGGCCGGATCCGCGTGATCTGGCGTAAAGTCCTCCTCCCATGAGAGGGTCGGCAGCCGCCGCGCTGGCGGTGGCGCTCCTGGTCGCCGGTGGCGACGCGGCGGCGCAGCCGCCCTTCATCCCCGGCCGGCGGCCGGCGCCGCAGGCCGGGCCGCCGGCGAGCGGGCCGGCGCCGCCCCCCGACCGGGGCGCCATCGAGGAGACCACGCTGGGGGCGCCGACCACGCGCTGGACCCAGTGGTCGGTGCAGGGCAACCTCATCGACGACGTCGCCACGGTCGAGGCCTTCCTCGAGCCGGAGATGGAGAAGCACAAGAGCTGGAGCGACGCCGACCAGCGCGAGGTCGTCGCGTTCCTGCGCCGGCTCAGCTACGACGCGGTGATCCAGAACCGCGTGCTGCCGGACGGCGGCCTGCACGCGGTCCTCCTGCTCGAGCCGGTCACCTTCATCCGCTACGTGTCGGTCAACATCGACGCGCGCAACTACTTCGAGCGGCTGTGGGAGCCGATCTACGCCGACGACCTCCTGCGCCGCATGACCCTGCGCGCCGGCTCACCGCTCGAGCGCGATCAGACCAGCCGCGCGCTGCAGCTGGAGAGCGAGTCGAGCCGGCTCGAGCAGTACCTGCGCAACGAGGGCTTCTACGACGCCAACGTCGACGTGAGCCACGTGGCCAAGGGCGCCTACGCGGTCGAGCTGGCGGTGCACGTGGTGCTGGGCGCGCCCTACCACATCGGCCGCCTGACCGTGGTGGGCAACACCGCGATCGAGAGCCGCGAGATCCGGCGCGCCTTCCACCACTCGTGGCGCTGCATCGTGGTCTGCTTCGGGACCGCGCGCTTCTCGCGCAACCAGCTCAACCGCGACGTGCAGCGGGTGGCCGAGATGTACCAGAAGCGCGGCTTCCCCGGCGTGCGCGTGCGCACCGACTTCGACCTGCGCCACAGCTTCCAGCGCGACACCCACACGGTCGAGTTCATGGTCGACGTGCGCGAGCGGCGCAAGATCGACGTGGTGTTCGAGGGCAGCCGCTACCGCGACGACACCCTGCAGAAGCTCCTCACCATGGACGAGGAGGGCTCGTACGACGACGTCGAGGTCGAGTCCTCGGCCGAGGCGATCCGCCGCTATTACCAGGCGCAGGGCTACTTCGAGGCCAGCGTCACCTGGGAGCGGGTCCGCTTCGGGTTGTTCGAGCGCATCGTCTACACCATCTTCGAGGGGCCCAAGCTGCAGGTCGCCGACATCGAGTTCGTCGGCAACCGGGCGCTGTCCGACGAGCGCCTGCGCCAGGCCATCGTCACCCGCCCCTACCGCCGCATCCTCCTGCCCGGCTCCCACGGCGGCTTCGCCACCAACCGGCAGCTGTCACAGGACGTGGAGCGGCTGAGCCGGCTCTACCACTCGCTGGGCTACCGCGAGGCGCGGGTGGAGCTGCGGGTCGCGCGCAGCCAGTCGCTGCTCGGCAACGCCGCCGCCCTGGCCGCGGCGGTGGCGGCGCAGACGCCGGCCGAGGGTCTGCAAGTCAGCTTCGACATCGACGAGGGGCCGCTCTACCGGGTCGAGGACGTGCGCTTCGAGTTCATCGGGCCGGCCCAGGTCGACGTCGGCGCGCTGGTGGCCGGCACCGCGCTTCACCGCGGAGACACCTTCACCCCGGAGCGGGCGCTGGCCGACGGCGAGGCGCTGCGCAAGATCTACTACGACCACGGCTACCCGCGGGCAGAGGTCGCAACGCGCACCGCCGCCGGCCGCTCGGCCAGCTCGATCGTCATCACCTACGAGATCGCGCCGCACCTCACCGCGCGCATCGGGAAGGTCGCCCTGCGCGGCAACTTCAAGACCCGCGACTGGGTCATCTCCGACGAGCTGAAGCTGCGCGAGGGCAAGCAGCTCACCTTCCGGACCGCCGAGGAGGCGAGCAGCAACCTGCGCAGCTCGGGGCTGTTCTCGGCCGTGCAGATCGACTACGAGGGCCTGGACGACCCGCGGCGCGAGGTGGTCAACGCGCTGGTCCGGGTCGAGGAGCGGCACGACAACTGGCTGGAGAGCCAGGCCGGCGGCGGCTACTCGACCGACAAGAGCCTGTTCGTCGAGCTCGGCTTCATCGTGGCCAACCTGTACGGCTCGGGCGCGCGCTTCGACATCAAGGGCATCCTCGGCTTCCGGGCGCGGTCGCTGGAGGCCAAGCTGGCCTTCCCGGGCTGGATCATGCGCCGCCTGGTCGGGACCGCCTTCCTGCTCGAGCTGGGCGGCATCTACGAGATCCAGGAGACGCAGCGCTTCGGCGAGCTGACCAGCATCGGCACCAGCATCGCGGCCTCCAAGCAGTACCTGCGCGGGCCGCTCGAGGGCCTGCTCCTGTCCCTGCGCTACGACTTCCGCCAGCGCAACCGCGACGTCGCGCTGGTGAGGCCGAGCGGCAACAGCGACGACATCGACACCGACAAGATCAAGACGCGCTCGAGCACGATCGGCCCGGTCATCGTGCTCGACAAGCGGCGCGACCGGCAGGGCCACGTCAACCCGCTCCTGCCGGAGCGCGGCTATCGCCTCGAGCTGTCGGGCGCCTACGGCGAGGACGTGCTGCTGGGCAGCGCGCGCTTCCTCAAGCTGGGCGGCCAGGCCCAGCACTTCATCCCGCTGGGCAGCAGATTTCGCCTGTCCAACGCCGTGCGCTACGACCACGGGGTGCCGCTGGGCGGCACCGCGGCGCTGCCCGAGGTGGAGCGCTTCTTCGCCGGCGGCGACACGACGGTGCGCGGCTTCGAGCAGGACCGGCTGGCCACCGAGATCGTCCAGGACGACGTCGGCCCGCTCGGCGGGGTGACCCAGTTCCGCGTGATCCCGGCCGGCGGCAGCATCCGCGCGATCTACAACCTCGACCTCGAGGTGCGGGTGTGGAAGGAGCCGATGTTCGACTTCCCGATCGCCTCGGCCGTGTTCTTCGACTCCGGCATCGTCACCAACTCGTGGGTCGGCTTCAAGATGCGCGACCTGCGCGAGTCGCTGGGACTCGCCTTCCTGCGCTGGGTGACCCCGTTCGGCTCGTTCTCGTTCGAGTACGCCGTCCCGCTCGATCCTCAGCTGGGCGACGACCCGCGCGGCCGCTTTCACATCAACTTCGGCTTCCTCTTCTGAGCGCGGCGGCGAGGCCGCGTCGCGAGGGGCCCTACGTCGCGGACTGGCTCGCGGCCGACTTCTTCTTGCCGCCGGACGGCTTGGCGGTGGCGGCGGCGGCCGCCTTTCGCGCGGTCACCTTGCGGCGCGCCGCGGCCTTCTTCTTGCGCTGGCCCACTCGACGGCGCATCTTGGGCGACTTTCTTCGATCTCCACGACCCATGGGCCGCCATCTTTCACGAGGCGGCCGGGGGTGTCAACCGAACGGGAGCTCGACCACCTCGGCCGGGTGACCGTCGATCGTCACCTGGCCGCCCGGCTCCCATGTCTGGCGGTGGAGATAGCCGAGCGCGATGGGGCCGAACGCGGGCGACAGCGCGGCCGAGGTGACCTGGCCGGCGTCGTCGCGCGCGGGGTGGTGGATGCGCGCGCCGCGCGCCGGCAGCGGGCCGCCCAGGCGCAGGCCGCGCAGGACCTGGTTGGGCGTGCCGCGCGCGCGCACGCGGGCCAGCGGCTCCTGGCCGATGAAGCAGCCCTTCTGGTAGTCGATGAGGCGCGCGAGCGGCGTCTCGAAGGGGAAGTGGTCCTCGCTCGCGTCCACGCCCCAGAGCGGCAGGCCGGCCTCGATGCGGCGGACCTCGACCGCCTCGGCGCTGGCCGGCGCTCCCGGGGGCGGCGCGAACACCGGCGGCGCGTCCCACACCGCGGCCGGGGAGTCCCACACCCGGTGCACCGCCAGGTCGGCGCGCTCGAACGCGACGTCGTCGGCGATGGCGTGGCGCGAGAACAGCTCCGCCGTCGCGTCGGCCAGGCCGGGCTGGCACAGGAGCAGGATGTCGCCCGTGCGCCTGACCAGGTCGAAGATGGACAGGAGGCGGCCCTTGATGTTGAGTGTGGCGGTCCTCAGCCAGCCGCCCTCGGGCACGGCCTCGACGTTGCCCATGCACATGCCCTGGAGGAAGCGCATCCGATCGGCGCCGCTCACCCGCACCGCGCCCCAGCCGGTCTGGTCGACCAGCACCACACCATGACTGCTGTCGAGACCACGACTGTCGATCATGACTGCTCCTCGCGACCCGCCGCGCGCAGGCGTTCGTGACGGCGCCGCTCCCCGTCGCGGAACCGCCGGCGATCGTCGTCGCTCTCCAGCATCAGCTCCGGCACCGGTCGCGGCCGGCCCGCGGCATCGACCGCGACGAACGTCAGGTACGCCTTGGTGGTGTAGCGGCGGCGGCGGGTGCGCGGGTCCTCGGTCTCGACGCGGCAGCCGACCTCCATCGAGGTGCGGCGCGCGTAGTTGACCCGGGCCTGCAGCACGACCACGTCGCCGAGGTGGACCGGCACGATGAAGTCGAGCCGATCGATCGATGCGGTCACCACGCCGCCCGCCGCGTGGCGCATGGCGGCGACCCCGGCGCAGACGTCGATCCACTGCATCATCACGCCGCCGAACAGCACGCCGGCCGGCCCGTTGGTGTGGCCCGGCATGACGATCTGGGTCATCACGCAGCTGGTCTGGGCCGGGCTGAGCGGCTCGCTCATGGCGGGGAACGTAGCATCCCGCCCGGGCGCGCGCTTTCGGGTTGGCCGACCGGCGAACCGTGGGTCTGTCTACAGCGCGCCGCTCTGCAGCGCGGCGGCGAGCACGCCGGCGGCGATGGCCGAGGCGCAGAACAGGGTCAGCTTGAGCGTGCCGTGGCGGAAGCGCGGGATGCGCACCGATGCGGAGTCGTCGGCGGTGAAGCCCGAGAAGTGGCTCGCGTCGTCGTGGTCGCGGCCGCCGTCGCGCTCGTGGTCGCGCTCGCGCGCGGCGCGCGGCTGGCGCCTGGTCGCGATGCGGTCGCGGCGCGCCTCGGCCATCAGCTGGGCCTGGCGCTTCTCGGCGTGCACGCCGGGCAGGGGCGGCGCGCCGTCGGCGACCGAGCCGCGGTCGAAGATCTCGTGGATCTGGCGACCGCCGGGCGGCGTGCCCTCGGGCTCGAGGATGAGCGGGAAGCGACACCTGGGGCAGTGGTTGGCGGAGACCGGGCCCACGTGGGAACAGCGGTAGCAGACGGCCTTGTAGAGACCGGAGCTCATGGAAGCGTCCCTGTTGGTCTGTTCACGCACCGCAATCCATAGCCTTGCGAATGAGGTGCCATCGCGCAACTGCGCGTTGCCGCGAGTTGTCGCGTCCCGCCGGACGCGGCGCCGTCGCTTTTCTGCCGCGTTGCAGCGAGAGGAGCCACCCCACCTGGGGCGCGAGCTCACCAGTGCTAAGGTAGTCGCGTGCCGGCGACGCCCCGCCCGCGATCACGCATGGTTCGAGGCCTGGCCGCGCTGGCGCACACGGCCCTCCCCGCGCTCGCGCTGATGACTTCCGCCTGCACCGAGGACCAGCGGGCCATCGACCCGTTTCCCATCCGCGTGGACCTGAGCCGCGGTCCGATGACCCTGGCCATGAACGTCGGGGACGGACCCGTGCCGGCGATCATCGACACCGCCACGCCGCTCACCGTCATCGATCCCCTCGTGGCGGGTGAGACGGTGCCCGCGCCTCGCCGCAAGCTGGTCACCGTGACCGTGATCGGGCTCAACCCCGACGGCGACCCGACCATCCCGCGCGCCGAGTTCCCCGACACCGCTGCGCTCGAGCTCCACCCCTGCCCCGACGACGGGCCCTGCAGCGTCGGGCTCGAGGGCGACACGGTCGACTTCCGCGGCGTGATCGGGGGCGACGTCCTCTCGCGCAGCTCGGCGCGCTTCGACTTCCCGACCTCCGAGCTGCGCTTCTTCCCGGGCACCAGCGGGGACTCGTCGCAGCTGGGCGACGAGTGCCAGGCGGTGTTCGGCCGCTCCTTCGCCGGCGGCGGCACGCTGCGCGTGGCGGGCACCGAGGTGCTGTTTCCCAGCGTGCGCCCGGTGGTCGGCGCCTGCCTGGACGAGGCGCGCACGCCGGCCGAGGACGGCGGCTCCGACCCGCTCCTGGAGGAGCGCGGCACCGACGCGCTCATGCTGGTGTCCACCGGCCTCGGGATCACCGTGCTGGCCAGCAGCGCCTACGAGCGCTACCGCGATGCCACCGACGGGCCGGCCCTCGAAGACCTGCCCGAGGGCGTGCTCCACCTGGCCTCGGGGGCGGTGCCGGTCCGGCTCGGGTCGATCGGCAGGCTCGCGCTGGCCGGGACCCTGGGCAGCGGGTCGGAGAACGACAACCAGGACCGCGGCCCGTGCCGCGAGCTGTTCCTGAACCGGCTGATGGCGGGCGAAAAGTGCACCGACCCTGACGCGGGGATCGAGTCCTGCCCCTGCCCCGACGGCTCCGACTTCTGCTCGACGGCGGCGGCGGTCGATCTCGATCGCTCGATCGAGGTGGCGGTGCTCGACGACGGCGATCCCGTCCTCCAGTCGCTGCGCGACGAGCTCAGGCCGAAGACTCCCGAGCTGGACGGCATCCTGGGCACCGAGGCGCTGGCCAGCCTGCGCCTCGAGCTCGACTACATCAACAACCGGATGGTCATGCGCTGCCTGGTGGGTCCGCACTGCGACACGCTGCCCGCCGTGCGCAACAAGGGAGTGCTGGCGCGGCTCAAGGAGTGCGCCGAGCGCGAGCAAGAGCTGCCCGGCGACGGGATCCCCGACGGCGGCCTGCCCGACGGCGGGACGGCCGACGGCGGGACGGCCGACGCCGCGGTCGAGTAGACCGCGACCGCCGCGCGCCTCTCACTTGCGCTTGCGCCCCGCCGCGCGGCGGGGTGCCCGCTCGCGGGCCTTGGCCTTGATCACGACCCGGAGCGGAGTGCCGGAGAAGCCGTAGCGCGCGCGCAGCTGGTTGACCACGAAGCGCCTGTAGGCCTCGTCCACCAGATCGGCCCGGTTGGCCCACAGGAGAAACGTGGGCGGACGGACTCCCCCCTGGGTCAGGTAGTGGACGGTCACCAGCTTGCCGCCGCGGCTGGTCGGCGGGTAGCGCTCGCACACGTCGGCGAAGAAGCGGTTGAGATCGGAGGTCGCGATGCGGCGGCGGTGCTGCTGCCCGGCCGCGTCCACCCGCCGGAACAGCTCGCCGACGCCGTCGCCGCGCAGGGCCGACACCAGCTGGCGCGGGGCGTAGGCCAGGAAGTGGAGCTCGTCGCTGGTCTGGCGCAGGGTCGCGCGCCCCGCCCCCGGCCCGGCCAGGAGGTCGGCCTTGTTGAGCGCGATGACCACGGCGCGGCCGCTCTCCTCGATGAGCCCGGCCAGGCGCGCGTCCTGCTCGCTCACCCCGCCGTGCGCGTCGATGACCAGGACCACGACGTCGGCGCGCTCGATCTGGGCCAGCGCCAGGGTCACCGACAGCTTCTCGGTCGCGCCCTCGACGCGCGCGCGCCGCCGGATGCCCGCGGTGTCGACCAGCAGGTAGTCCTTGCCGCCGTAGCTGAGCGGCGTGTCGACCGGATCCGTGGTGGTGCCCGGCTGGTCGTGCACCAGGCTGCGCTCGCTGCCGACCAGGCGGTTGAGCAGCGATGACTTGCCCGCGTTGGGCTTGCCGACCAGGGCCACGCGCAGCACGGCGTCGTCCGCCCTGGCGTCGCGCCGCGCATCGCCCGCGCCGGCCTCGTCGGCG
>DATFRY010000216.1:0-34335 GCA_035262925.1 Kofleriaceae bacterium
CGCCGGCCCGGCGACACGGAGTCGGGTCCAGCGTCCGGAGCGCGGTGCTGGCCGGTGCCCACCGATGGCCGATCGCGAAGACTCGAGACTCATCGTCGCTCGACTGACCAAGCGGTACCACCTCCGCTCCGGTGATCCTCCGGTCCTCGAGGCGGTGTCGGACATCTCGTTCGAGATCGCGCCGGGGGAGTGCTTCGGCCTGCTCGGGCCCAACGGCGCCGGCAAGTCGACCACCATCCAGTGCATCTCCGGCTTCTATCCGGCGAGCTCGGGTCGGGTGACGATCGGCGGCTTCGACGTCCACCGCGATCCCAAGTCGGCGCGCCAGCTGCTCGGCGTCTGCTCGCAGGAGGACACCCTCGACACCGACTTCTCGGTCCGCGACCAGCTCGCCCGCTACGCCACCTTCTTCCGCGTCCCGCTGCGCGAGGGGCGGCGCCGGGCCGACGAGCTGCTCCGCCGCTTCGGGCTCGACGACAAGGCGGAGCAGCCGGTCGAGAGCCTGTCGGGCGGCATGCGGCGGCGGCTTCAAGTCGCGCGCACGCTCATCTCGGAGCCGCGCGTCCTCCTGCTCGACGAGCCGACCACCGGCCTCGACCCGGAGGTGCGGCGGCTCCTGTGGGACATCCTGATGGAGGCGCGCGGCCAGGGGGTGGCGATGCTGCTGTCGACCCACTACATGGACGAGGCCGAGCGGCTGTGCGATCGCGTCGCGATGCTGCATCAGGGCAAGATCCTCGACTGCGCGGCTCCACAGGATCTCATCGAGCGGCACATCGGCGCGGGCGAGGTGGAGGAGGAGGTCCGCCCCGGCGTGGTGTGGCGGCGGCCGCCCAACCTCGAGGACGTCTACCTCAAGGTGACCGGCGCGCGGCTCGAGGTGCCCCATGCCCAGGGTTGATTCGCTGTGGGGCGTCAGCCGGGTCTGGCTGCGGTTCTTCGACGTCTTCACCAAGGGCGTCTGGTACTACCTGGTCACCACCTTCCTCGAGCCCATCCTCTACCTGCTCTCGTTCGGGCTCGGCGTCGGCAGCCTGGTCGGCGACGTCACCGCCGCCGGCCACCAGGTGAGCTACCGGGCCTTCATCTTCTCCGGCATCATCGCGCAGACCGTCCTGTTCCAGGGCTTCATGGAGGGCGCGTACGGCGGGTTCGTGCGCATGTACTACCAGCGCATCTTCCAGGCCATCGCGGTCACGCCCATCACGCTGTCGGAGGTGCTGTGGGGCGAGCTCCTGTGGGACACGACCAAGGCGACGGCGGCGGCCGAGGTGGTGGTGATCATCGGCGTCGTCGCCGGCGACTTCCCGCCCCTGGCGCTCGTCACGGTGCTCCCGCTCGCGCTGGTCAGCGCGCTCCTCTTCTCCGCGCTCGGGCTGGCCGCCGCCGCCTACGCGCGGTCGATCGAGCAGATGTCCTATCCACAGTACCTCCTGGTCTTCCCGATGTTCCTCTTCTGCGGCGTGTTCTACCCGCTCGAGAAGCTGCCGCCGGGTCTCCAGATCCTGGCCTGGTGCCTCCCGCTCACGTCGGTGACGTCGCTGGCGCACTCGCTCGCGCTGGGCTTTCCGATCGAGGCGCGCGCTTTTCCGATCCTCCTGGGCTGGATGACGTTCCTGGTCGCGGTGTCGCGGCGCGCGATGATCCGGCGCCTGGTCAAGTAGGCCGGCGCAGGCGCCTCGCCACCAGCAGGCCCGGCACCATGGGCAGCCAGAACGTGCAGCCGTGGAAGAGCAGCGTGGCGGACAGCGCCACCGCGAGCGGCACGCCGATGAGCCGGAGGGTCACGACCGACGCGGCCTCGAACACGCCCAGCCCGGCCGGGATCGGGCTGACCGTCCTGGCGACGGTCGAGATCATGAAGCTGGCGAAGACGCCGCCGGGCGAGGCCGTGTGGCCGAGCGAGCGGATGAAGGTCCACAGCGTCGCTGCGTCGAGCGCGACGATCGCGAGCTGCCAGGCGGCGGCGCGCGCGAGCAGGCGCGGGCTGCGCGCCAGGCGCGGGTCGGCGGCCCGCACGAGGCCGACCAGGCGACCCAGGACCGGCACGCGCGCGGCGAACCCGACCGCGCGACCGTGCCGGCGGCCGGCCAGGAGGAGGAGCGCGACGGCGAGCGCCACGCCGAAGCCGATGAACAGGGCCGAGGCGGCCAGCACGATGGCGCTCGCGTGGCCGGCGGAGGCGGCGATGACCAGCGCGACGGCGAGGGCGAGCACGTTGGCCGCGTAGAAGGCGGTGGTGCTCACGACCACGCCGGCCATGACCACACTCTCGGCGACGCCGGCGCGCTCGAGGCCATGGGCCAGGACGGCGGTCCCGCTCACGCCGGCGCTGGGCAGCGCCTGGTCGACGAACAGCTTGGCCAGGGTCAGGCCGTAGGTGGTGCGCACCGGCAGGCGCGAGGCACCGGCGGCGGTGACGTCGCGCCAGATCTGGCTCTGGGCCAGGTAGGTCGCGCCCTGGAGGGCGAGCGCGGCGACCAGCCACCACGGGTCGGCCTGCTCGAGCAGGCGGGCGAACGCGCGCTCCTCGCTGAAGTGAGTGGCGGCGACCACGACCGCGGCCAGCGCCGCGCCGCCCACCGCCCACGGCAGCCAGCGCGCGGCGCGTCCGCGTCCGCCGGCCGCTCGGGTTGCGAGGAGCGGCTGGTCGGGCGCCGATTCCGGGCGGGAGGACATGGTGCGCCGGATCGCGGCCGGCTCTCCCGAGAGGGTAGGGCAGGGCCGGCGATCGCGCCACGCGCGCGCGCCGGGGCATTCGAGTCGCATTCGACGCCGCCGTGGTGATCGAGGTCGGCCGGCCGGTGGCGTCTGGTGCATGCTCGGCGCATGCGGCTGGGAATCGACTTCGGCACCACCCGGACCGTGGTGGCGGCGGTCCTCGACGGGCGCCACCCGCTGGCCGCGTTCGACACCGGCGGCGAGTTCACCGAGCACGTCCCCGGCCTGGCCGCGCTGTGCGGCGGCCGGCTGCGCGTCGGCTGGGACGCCGCCCGCGCGATCGCGTCGGGCGAGGCCGAGCACGCGATCCGATCGATCAAGCGAGTGGCGGCAGCGCTCGCGCCCGACGACCCGGTGCCCGGACTGCCGGGAACGACCGCGCTCGAGCTGTGCACGGCGTTTCTGGCCGAGGTGCGGCGAAACCTGGTCGAGAGCTCCAACCTCGACGTGCACGGTCCGCTCGAGGCGATGCTGGCCGTGCCCGCGTCGACGCCGTCGCGCCAGCGCTGGCTCACCCTCGAGGCGGCGCGTCGGGCGGGATTCACGCCGCTCGGCCTGCTCAACGAGCCGACCGCGGCGAGCATCGAGTACGCGCACCGCTACCTGGGGGCGCTCGGCAAGCGCAGCCCCAAGCGCTACGTGGTCATCTACGACCTGGGCGGCGGCACGTTCGACGCGTCCGCCGTGTCGCTCGAGGACCGCCGCTTCGATCTCATCGCCTCCGACGGCGTGGCTCGACTCGGCGGCGACGACTTCGACGAGCTCATCCTGGCGGCGGCGTGCGAGACCGCCGGCACCAGCCCGCCGCCGGCGGCCCGCGCGGCCGCGCTCGAGCGGGTGCGCGAGGCCAAGGAGAGCCTGCGCCCGACCAGCCGGCGCTTCCTGGTCGAGCTCGAGGGCGCGCCCGTCACCCTCGATGTGGGCGCGATCTACGCCCGCTGCCAGCCGCTCATCGACGAGACCCTGGTCCACACCGAGCGCCTGTTCGAGCGCCTGCGCCTGCGCGGCATCGACCCGGACGACGTCCGCGAGCTCGGCGGCGTCTATCTGGTCGGTGGCGCGGCCGCCTTCCCGGCGGTGGCGCGCAGCCTGCGCGCGCGCTTCGGCCGCAAGCTGCAGCTCGCGCCCCAGCCGTTCGCCGCCACCGCCGCCGGGCTGGCCATCGCGGCCGATCCCGACGCCGACGTGCGCGTTCGCGAGGCCGTGACCCGCCACTTCGGTGTCTGGCGCGAGGGCGAGGGGGGAGCCGACAAGGTGTTCGACCGCCTCATCGACAAGGACACCGCGGCCGACGGGCCGCTCGTGGTCCGGCGCCGCTACCGCCCCACCCACTCGGTCGGCCACCTGCGCTTCCTCGAGTGCGGCACCCTCGACGAGGCCGGCCAGCCCATCGACGACCTGGTGCCCGCGGCCGATGTGTATTTCCCGTACGACCCGTCGCTGGCCGACCGCGCCGAGCTCGCCCGCGCCCCGGTCGAGCATCGGCCCGATCTCCTGGCCGAGGAGATCAGCGAGACGTATACCTACGCGCCCGACGGCACCATCGAGATCTGCATCGAGAACCTGACCCACGGCTACGCGCGGCGCTTCGCCCTGGGGGCGCCGCGCGCGCCGCTCCTGCGCGGGTAGCTGCGAGCTCCGCGCGTCAACCGCACGAGGCGCCGAGCTGGCGGCGCTGCCCGGCCTCGTCGAAGGCGCCCCAGCGCTCGGCCATGAGGCCGCCGTCGGCGAAGCGGAGGATGTCGATCACCATCCAGCTCAGCCGGCGGCCGCTGGCGGCGACCCCGAACAGCTCGCCGCGATGGGTCGCGGTGACGCGGACCCGGCACGCCGCCCGGTCGGTCCCGGCGATGACGTCCTCGATCGTGAACTCGGCGTCGCCGAAGGTGGCGCGGAAGCCGGCGAACGCCTCGGCGATGCCCTCGAGGCCCGGCTTCATGCCGGGCACCGGGTCGTGGTCGACCGCGTCGCGCGCGACGACCTGGGCGAGCAGCGACATGTCGCCGCTCCGCAGCGCCCGGTTGAGCACGCCGTAGAAGCGGCGGGCGGCGGCCTCGGCGTCGCGATGGGCCGGCCCGGCCAGGACGGAGGTAGTGCAGGCGCCCGCGAGCGAGGCCGGCACCATGGCGAGGAGATGTCTGCGTTCGATCATGAGGAGAGGGTGTCCCGGGCCGGCCGGCCGATCTTGAACGTTCCGGACGCGCCGCTGCGGCTCGACTCTCAGCGCAGATTCCGGTACAGCCAGGTCGCGAGCGGGGCGGCGGCCTTCGCGTGGCCGACCAGCCAGCCGACGAGCTCGGGCCTGTGGATGAGGCCGCGCGGGATCGCCGGAAACCCGATCACGAGGCCCTTCATCCTGAGCAGGTCGGCTCGCGGATGGTCGGCCGCGTACGGGCGCGGCACGCGCACGAGCTCATCGTAGGCCGTGACCTGGTACTTCGCCTTGCGCAGGCCGGCGACGATCTTCGCGATCTCCGGCCCCTTCACCTTGTCGTCGAGCTTGCGGCGCCAGCGGGTGAGCGTGTCGCCCACGAACACGTACTGGCCGGCGCCGCTGAACTCCGCGTCGACGCCGAAGTGGACGTAGAGCGCGGTCACGCCCTCGTTCGGCTTCCGCTCGCCCAGCGAGACGCCGCCGCCGATCCAGGTCTTGTACGGCGACTTGTCCTTGCTGAAGCGGATGTCCCGGTTGATGCGCATCACCCTGGGCGCGCCGAGCTTCACGCCGCGGTAGGCCGGGGCGAGCCTGGCCGACGCGCCAGCGAGGAGCGCCGTCATCGGGCGGAGCCACTGCGTCTCGTAGCGCTCCTTGTTCTCGAGGAACCACTCGCGGTTCATCTCCGCCGCGAGCTCGTGCCAGAACTGCATCGCCTTGCGATCGAACCCGCCGAACGCGGTCGCGGTCGCGGTCCCGGTCCGGACAGCCGCCTTTGCCGCCTTTGTCATGCCGGCGAGCGTGCCAGAGCGCGCCCGGCCCGACCAGCCCGCAGGGGCGCGGGGCGCTACGCGAGCAGGTGGAAGCGGAGGAAGGCGAGGACGCGCCGCACGATCTCGCGCGAGATCTCGCTGTCGTCGAGCAGGTCGAAGGCGTGCGGGCCGGTCGCGTGGTTGGTGAAGCTGACGGGCAGGTTGCGGGCGAGCGCGCCGGCCAGGAACGCGTCGATCGTCTGGTTGAGCTGCGGGGCGTCGCGTCCCGCCCGCACCACGAAGAGCGGCAGCTCCGGCGAGAGGTCGTCGAGCGAGCGACCGGCGCACGGGTTGGCGAAGCGAAAGAGCCGCGACGCGTCGGCGACGTGGGTGGCGTCGGCCGCGTCGAGCAGGAAGGGGTAGAGGAGCGCCGCGCAGCGGAATGCGCCCGCCGCCTCGCGCATGAGCAGCGACAGCGCCATGGGCCCGTTGCCCGAGCCCGCCCACACCGCCATCCGCGTCTCGTCGATGCCGAGCGCCGCGGCGTTGTCGCGCAGGTGCCGGAGCAGCGCGTCCAGGTCGGCGACCGGGTCGCGATACGAGTAGGTGATGGCGATGGAGCCGGAGGCCGCGACCAGCCGGCCCCACGACGTGTACCCGCCCGTCTCCTTCAGGCCGCGGGCGAACATCGGGTCGACGAAGCCCAGCACGAACAGCGTCGCGGGCAGCCGCCCGGGCGGCGGCCGATCGATCGGGGCGGGTGGGCGGTAGAGATCGAAGGTGAGCGGGCCATCGTCGCTCGAGCCGTACGCTCGGTCTCGCTCGACCGTGACGGCGTCCATGCCGGGCATCTCGTGGACCACGGTCTTCCGCGCCATCGCGGCTCGCTCGTCCTGTTCGCTCACTATCCGCCTCCGGGTCGGTGAGCGGCGACGATAGCAGCCCGACCGCGCATTTGCTCGGCGCCCCGGGCCGGAGGCGACGGCGGCCAGGTCACGCCTTGAGCGCCCAGTGCCGGATGAAGTTGTGGAACACGCGCTCGCCGTCGGGCGTGTCCGCGGTGGCTGCCAGGAGCGCATCGGGGTGGTCGCCGCTCGCGCCGCGCGCGGCGGCGTCGGCCGCGAGGAGGTCGTGGCGGGTGCGGATGTACGCGCGCGTGGCCGCGCCGTCGAACTCGGGGTGGAACTGGACGCAGCGCACGGCGTCGCCGGCGGCGAAGGCCTGCGCCTCGCTCCTGTCGTTGCCGGCCAGCACGCGGCAGCCCGGCGCCGGCAGCGACTCCGGGTCGACCACGTCGCGGTGGCTGAAGTTGACGCGCAGGTGGGGACCGATGCCGTCGAACAGCGGGTCGGCCCGGCCGTCGGCGGTGAGCTCGACCGCGCGGGTGCCGACCTCCCATCCGCGCGGGTTGACGCGCACGGCCCCGCCGAGCGCGGCCGCGGCGATCTGGTGGCCGAAGCAGACGCCGAGGAGCGGCGCGCCGACCCGCATCGCCTCGCGCACCAGCTCGGCGGCTGCGTCCATCCACGGCTCCGGCTCGGTCACCGAGGCGGGCGAGCCGGAGATGACGACGGCCGCGAAGTCGGCCGGATCGGGCGGCCGGCCGCCCGCGGTCCCGTCCACCTCGACCGCGTCGAGCGGGTGGTCGGCGAGGAGGCGCCGGAACCAGTCGGCGAAGCGACCGTGCTCGGCCGCGATGGGGGCGGGCGGCGCGCCACATAGATAGATGCAGACCGGTCGCGTGACCATGGACAGGAGCTTGGCAGATGCGGCCCCGCCCCGGCCAGGGTGGCGACTCACCTGTCACGGACCGGCCCGACCACGCGGGGTGAAGGGTGATCCGGGGCGGTGGATGCGGTGGATGCGGTGCCCCGGCCGCGTCCTGGCCGGGCGGCGAACTCGCAGTGCGAACACGCAGTCGGGCTGCTAGCGTGAAGTGTGCCGCTCACGCTGGAGAGCTTCCTGGCAGAGGCCGGCCAGTTCCGCCTGGGCGGCCTGCTGACCGAGCGGCCGCACCCGGTGACCCGCGGCCTGGCCGAGCTCGCCGCCCGCGATCTGCCCCGCGCCATCGCCGCCTTCGCCGAGGTCGACCGCGGCGCCATCGCGGCGCTGCGCGGCCACGCCGGAGGCATCGAGGAGCTCGGCCGCGCGGTCGCCGACTGCACGAGCGCCGGCGGCCGCGCCTTCCTGTGCGGCTGCGGCGCGACCGGGCGCCTGGCCATCGGGCTCGAGGTCCTCTGGCGCGCGGAGCGGCCAGACCGCGCCGACCGCGTGATCGGGTTCATGGCCGGCGGCGACGCGGCGCTGGTGCGCTCGGTCGAGGGGTTCGAGGACCACGCGGCGTTCGGCGCCCGCCACCTGGGCGAGCTCGGCTTCACGCCGGACGACCTGGTCATCGGCGTGACCGAGGGCGGCGAGACGTCCTACGTCATCGGCGCGGTCGAGCGCGCCGCCGAGGCCGGGGGTAGGCGCCCGTGGATGCTCTACTGCAACCCGGACGAGGCGCTCCGCCCGATCGAGCGCTCGCGCCGGGTCATCGACGACCCGCGCGTCCGCGCCTTCAGCATGCCGGTCGGGCCCATGGCGCTGACCGGCAGCACCCGCCTTCAGGCCACCACCGCGCAGACGCTGGCGGTGGGCATGGCGCTGTTCGGGGCGGGACCGGGCGGCGCGATCGGCGCGCTCGATCGCCTGCTCGATCACCTGGCCGCGATCGACTTCGGCTGGCTCGCCCCGTTCATCGAGGCGGAGGCGGACGCGTGCGGCGCCGGCGAGCTGGTCCACTACCGCGCCGCGCGCCACGCCAGCACCGTGCTGGCCGACACCACCGAGCGCGCGCCCACCTTCAACCAGCGGCCGTTCGAGAACCAGACCGAGCCAGGGCCGCAGCTCTCGCCCTGCTACCTCGCGGTCGACGGCGCCCACGACGGCGCGGAGGCGTGGCGCATCCTGCTCGCCCGCGCGCCGCGACCGCTCGAGTGGCCGGAGCACGCCCAGGTGACCGGCGCGCGCTGGCTGAACGGCTTCGACTTCAGCCCGGCCGCCGCGGCGCGCCGGGCGACGGCGGCGCGCGCGCACGACTTCACCATCGCGCGCGCCGGCGATCGCATCGCGCTCGCGCTGGACGGGCTGCGCGGCGAGATCCCGCTCGGCGGGCGCTCCGCGCTCGAGGAGCAGGTGCTGATCAAGCTGGCGCTCAACCTGCACTCGACGCTGGTGATGGGGCGACTCGGCCGCTACCGCGGCAACGTGATGACCTGGGTGCGGCCATCCAACCGCAAGCTCATCGACCGGGCCATCCGCTACACCGAGGCGCTGCTCGCCGCCGACGGCGGCCCGGTCCCGCCCTACGCCGAGATCGCCCGCGCCTGCTTCGAGGCGCTCGAGCACCTGCGCGACGACGAGTCGATCGTCATCGCGACCGCCGACGCGATCCGGCGACGCGCAGGTGCGTGAGCTCGAGCGCCGACCGCCTGTTCAGAGCGCGCTCTGGAACCGGTGCAGGAAGCCGTGCGCGCCGACGCCGCCGTGCGAGTTGCACACCGGCGACGCGGGGCCGGGCGGGCAGTCGACGTCCCGGTCGTACGACCAGAAGTGCACGCCGGCGATGCCGTTCTGGGCGGCGAAGGTGGCCAGCGTGTTCACGTCCGCCGGGTGGAAGACGTTGCTCTGCACGTCGTTGCCGCCGATCATCGGGGTCAGCTCGATGTTGCCGAACGGGATGCCGTGGCGGTCGTGGAGGTTCCGCGCCGCCTGGGCGGCGGACTGACCCATGTCGCAGGTCCCGTTGGCCACCACGCACACGAACTGGCTCGGGCCGCCGTAGTCCATCGTCATGAGGTTGATGGTGACGAAGCTGGGCACGCTGCTGCCGAACACCGTGGTCACCGCCTGCAGGGTGGCGACGCCGGTGGCGTTCAGGCTCTCGCTGCCGTCGGTGTTGGCCAGGGTCGCGATGGTCAGGCTGAAGCGCAGCCCGGGGTGGGCGCCGTGGGCCGCGTCGATGCGGCGGACCAGGTTGACGATGGCGGCCTGAGACTGGCCGACCTCGATGTCGAAGTCGACGCCGATCAGGTTGGGCGAGAGCCACCGGTTGATGAAGGTGGAGAAGCCGGCGTCGGAGCCGCAGGTGAACGAGCCGGCCGCGCCGCCGGTCGACAGGATGTAGTCGATGCCGGCCGAGGTCAGGCGCGGCACGTTGGCCTGGGCAATGGCCGCGCCCTGCACGCCGCCCCAGTTCTCGGTGCCGCACTCGCCGGTGGCGAAGGCGAGCGTGATCGGGCCGCCGCCATTGGCGGCCAGGTCGTCGGCCAGAGGGGTGCGGGCGCCCGGGACGGTCGTCGAGATGACGTTGGTGTTGAAGTCCATGTTGATGCTGGTGTCCTTGTAGGCGCTGAGGATGAAGCCGTCGGCGACTCCGCCTCCGTCGCCGCCGCCGCCGTCATCGCCGGTGCCGTCGCCGCCGCCGTCGTCACCGGTGCCGTCGCCGCCGCCGTCGTCGCCGGTGCCGTCGCCGCCGTCACCGCCGTCACCGCCGCCGTCGCAGTCGGCGATGCCCCACAGGGCCGGCACCACCGGCGGTGTCCAGTCCAGCTGGCTCGTGTGGGCCTGGATGCACTGGTAGGTCTGGCCATCGAACGTCACCACGGCGCCGACGGCGTAGTGCGTGCCGTTGGCCCACGGGGTCACAGAGTCGCAGGTCGCCGCGAGCGATGTGATGGAGCTCGAGTCGCCCTCGGTGCCGCACGCGCCGGCGGCGCATGCGATCGCGAACAGAATGGTGGAGCGAGCAAGCGTCTTCATGACAGTCCTCCAGAATGGGGTTGGCTCGAGCAGACGACCGCGCCGGTCACTGGACCCACGCGATGCGGCTCGAGCGGCCTTCCGGCGCGCTCGTCCTGAGCGCGACCGGGCCCGCGACCGCCACCGGCTCGGTGTAGGCGGTCCATGTGCGCGCCCCGTCGGTCGAGTACTCGATGGCGAGGCCGGGGAACTCCACGCTCGCGCGGAGCAGCCCGTTCTCGATGGCGGCGCCCGGCGGCGGGATGCGGTAGTTGATGCCGGCGGGGGCCGGTGGGAGCTCGCCGCGCACATCGACGGCGCGATAGGCGCCGAGCCGCGGCAGGACCTCGTGACCGAGCGCGCTGGCGAAGCGCGCCCACGCCTCGGGCATCTCGCCCACCGGCGGCGGCTCCGGGTTCCATGCCCGCTCGGCGACGCCGAGCAGCTTGGGGAACGCCATGTACTCCATCAGCTCCGGCGTCTTCAAGTTTTCGCCCCACAGGAGGCCCTCCATGCCGAGGATGTTGCCGCGGCCGTCGGCGGTGAGGCGCTCCTTGGCGTCCCACACCGACGGATCGATGGCGACCCCCATGCGGTCGTGGGTGGCGTTGGCGAAGATGTCGAACGGGCGGTACTCGAAGGTCTTCTTCGCGTCGACGAAGTTCGCCCAGTAGTAGCCCGGCTCGTCCGGATCCTTGCCGTAGGCCAGGTCCATGTAGAGGTTGGTCGCGTGGGCCAGGATCACGCGGTAGCCCTGGTTGGCGTAGCGGTAGGCGTCGTCCTCGCGGCCCCAGCCCCACACGTTGCTCCACGGCATGGGCACGAAGCCGTCCAGCGCCAGGCCGCCGTGGATGATGTCGTCCCATCCGGTCATGGCCGCGCCGGTCGCGGTGATGATCTGGTTCCAGCGGGTGAAGAAGCGGTTGTACAGCTCCGGGTCGGTCATGCCGGTGGTGTCGGGGTTGGCCGCGCACGCGGGTGAGCCCTGCCACCAGACGTTCGTGGCCAGGCCGGGCAGCTCGTCGCCGCCGCCGTGGATGGCCCACAGCGGGGCGCCCGCCGCGTCGTAGCGCGCCTGGATGGCGGCCGCGACCGCGCCGAGGAAGGCGTACGTGCTGTCCAGGCACGGGTTGAGGAAGTTGTCGGTGTAGCCCTGGACGCTCTTGTGGACCGACTCGTCGTCGGGATCGATCAGGCGGTACTGCGCCGCCGCGGCCGGATCCGAGTCGCGCAGCGCGCGGTAGCGGCGCTCCATCGCCTTGACCGCGGCGCGGGCGTGGCCGGGCACGTCGATCTCGGGGACGACGGTGATGTGGCGCTCGGCGGCGTAGGCCAGGATCTCCTCGAAGTCGCGCGTCGTGTAGTAGCCGTCGCCCTGGCCGACGAAGTTGAGCGTGGCGGTCTCGAAGCCCTGGTAGGCCGGCGGGGTGCCGCCGTTGGCCGCCGTCTGGTCGGCCGGCTTGCCGCCGATGCCGTCGTCGGGCCGGAGGTCGCTTCCGCTGCCCAGCCCGATGTGCAGCATGTCCTGCTCGGCCAGGTCGTGGCCGCGGCGGGCGCTGTAGTCGGTGAGCTCGGGCAGGCCCGGGATCTCGAGCCGCCAGCCCTCGTCGTCGGTCAGGTGGAGGTGGAGCGCGTCGAGCTTGTAGTAGGCGAGGAGGTCGATGAGCTTCTCGACCTCGGCGACCGGCTGGAAGTGGCGCGCCACGTCGAGGTGCATGCCGCGATAGGCGAGGCCGGGCGCGTCGGCGACGTGCACCGCCGGCAGCGAGACGCGGCGATGGCGCGACGCCGGATCCGCCGCGGCCAGGTGGGCGTCGACCGGCGCGAGCTGGCGCAGGGTCTGGATGCCGTGGAACACGCCCGCCGGGTCGCTGCCGCGGATCTCGATCCGGCCGCGGCCCACGTCGAGGACGTAGGCCTCCGCGTCCGGCCGGCCGTCGCAGTCGATGTCCAGAGAGGGGTCGAGGCGGAGACGGATGGCATCGTGCGCGTGGTGGCCCTGCGCGTCGGGGTCGCCGGGCTCGCCGGCCTCGGCGGCCTCGCCGGGCGCGAGCAGCTGCTCGAGGGCGGCGGCCAGGTAGGCGGCCTCGCCGTCGAGCTCCCGGGGATGATCGATCGCGACGCCGCCGCGGAGCGTGACCTCGCCGGTGCCGAGCTCGACCCGGCGCGGGCGCGGCAGGATCCGGTCGGCGATCGTCACCTCGCGCGGCGGCGGGTTGGCCGCCTGGCGCACGGCCGCGGTCTCGAGCGGCAGCACGTCGCCGGCGAAGCGCGTGGTCTGGGCGGGGTCGGCAGGATCGATCGTCACACTGGCCGGCACCGCGAGCGGCTGACCGGGCCCCGACTCCTCGTCGAAGACGATGTGGAAGGCGGCCGGCGCGTCGGTCTTGAGGATGGCCCACGCCTCGGCCAGCACGGTGAAGGTGCGGCTCTCGCCTGGGGCGATCGGCGCGAAGCCGGGCAAGGGCTCGAGCACGTCGAAGTCGCCGCTCGCGGCCGCGTCCGCCTTCGCGATGCGGATGCGCTGCCCGGCGAGGTCCTGGACGATGCCGTCCCCGCCCTCGCGGTCGTCCAGGACCCGCCGGACAAAGTTGAAATAGAGGTGCCAGCCGCTCGCGCCCAGCTGGCCGGGGCCGCGGTTCTCGACGGTGAGCTCGGAGACGAAGAAGGCGCCGCCGCCGACCGGGTTGTCGACCGGGCGCCACTGGACCCGGATGTCGGCCGCCCCGGGCGCCGGCGGCGTCTCCGCGGCCGCATCGCCGGTGTGAGCCGTCGCCGCCGGATCCGCGGCCGCCGCTCCGTCGGTGGCGGCGGCGTCGCATCCGGCGAGCGCGGCGATTGACGCGATCGATGCGATCGACGCGATCGATGCGAGAGCGTGCAGCGCGGTCCGCTTCATGGGTTCCCTCCCTGTCCTCGGGCAGATCTGTCTCGCTGGCGCCGGCGGCGCCCGATCGAGCTCAGCTGCAGTCTTCACTCGTCTGTGGCGGGCGGAGCGGCTCGCCGCGTCAGACGCGGCCCCGCATCGCCTGCTGTATCTCGTCGGCCACCTGGTCCGCCTGCGGGCCGATGATGACCTGCGCGCTGCCGGTGGCCAGGCGGAGCACGCCGCGCGCGCCCAGCTGCTTGAGCGCCGCCTCGTCGATGCGCGCGCTGTCGACCACGTCGAGGCGAAGCCGGGTGGCGCAGGCCTCCACCTCTCGCACGTTGCCGGCGCCGCCGAGGGCCTGCAGGTAGCTCTCGCCGCGCGAGCTGGCGGCGGAGGACGCACGGGCCAGCGGCAGGTCGGTCGCGGAGACCGCGTCGCTCTCGCGCCCGATGGTCTTGAGATCGAAGCGCGCGATCGCGAAGCGGAAGATGCCGTAGTAGAGGAGGAAGTAGACCGCGCCGACCGGCAGCAGCAGGAGCGGATGGCTCGCCTTCTTGAAGCTGATGACGTAGTCGAACAGCCCGGCCGAGAACGTGAAGCCGAGCTTGACGTGGAGGAGGTCCATGACGACGAGAGACAGCCCGGTCAGGATCGCGTGAATGACGTAGAGCACCGGGGCCAGGAACATGAAGGCGTACTCGACGGGCTCGGTCACCCCGGTGAGGAACGAGGTGAGCGCCATCGAGAACAGGATGCCGGCCACCATGCGCCGGCTGTTCGAGCGCGCGGAGCGGTACATGGCCAGGCAGGCGCCCGGCAGGCCGAACATCATGATCGGGAAGAAGCCGGCCATGAACGCGCCCGCGCTCGGGTCGCCGGCGAAGAAGCGGTTCAGATCCCCGGTCACGCCGTGGTAGTCGCCCAGGATGACCCAGGCGATGTTGTTGACGATGTGGTGCAGCCCGGTGACCAGCAGCAGGCGGTTGAGCACTCCGTAGATGAAGAGGCCGATCTCGCCGCTGCCCAGCACCGATCGGCTCGCGGCGTCGAGGCCGCCCTGCACGATGGGCCAGCAGTAGCCGAGCGCGAGGGCGAGGAACACGCAGGCGAACCCGGTCACGATCGGCACGAAGCGGCGGCCGCCGAAGAAGGCCAGGTAGTCGGGCAGCTTGATGTCGTAGTAGCGGTTGTAGAGGCCGCCGGCCAGGAGTCCGGACAGGATGCCGGTGAGGACGCTGATCCTGCGGACCATGTCCTCGCGGGCGGCGGCGGTGGCGAGCTCGAGGGCCTTCCCGCTCAGGCCCTGCACCGCGTCGGGCGGGATGTCGATCAGCACCTTGGCGCCCCAGGTCGCGATGAAGTAGCCGACCGCGCCGGCCAGTCCTGCCGCGCCGTGGCTCTCCTTGGCGAAGCCGATGGCGACGCCGACCGCGAACAGGAGGCCGAGGTTCTTGAACACCGCGTCCCCGGCGTTGGCCACGAACGGGATGTCCAGCATGTCGGCCTGACCGAGGCGCAGGAGCAGCCCGGCCACCGGCAAGACGGCGATCGGCAGCATCAGTGCGCGCCCGAGCTTCTGGGCGCCAGCGAACGAGCTCTTCACCATGACTGACCTCCGATCACGTGACGTCCTTGCGGCATGGGGGGGATGGCCGGCCCGGCTGTGGCCGGCGGCTCGCCGGCCAGCTCCGGCCAGGTCTCGGCGACGAGGGCGCGCACGTCCTCGCCGCTCTCGAGCTCCAGCGCGCGATTGGCGACCTCGGCGCAGCGCGCCGCGGTGAGGGTGCGGACGAGCGCCTTGGTCTCGGCGACCAGGGCCGGCGCGGTCGACAGCGCGCCGATGCCGAGACCGATGAGGAGGGGCACGGCGCGCGGGTCGCCGGCCGCGCCGCCGCACACCGCGACCGGGCGAGCGCACGCGCGCGCGGCGACGGCGGTGCCGGCCACCAGGCGGAGCACGCCCGGGTGGAGCGCGTCGAGCGCGCCGGCCAGGAGCGGGTTGCCCCGGTCCATGGCCAGCGCGTACTGGGCCAGGTCGTTGGTGCCGATCGAGAAGAAGTCGGCCTCGCGGGCCAGCGTCGCGGCCAGCAGGGCAGCGACCGGCACCTCGATCATGGCGCCGATCGCCGGCGCCGGCAGGTCGAGCGCGCGGCGCTCCTCGTCGACGGCGGCGCGGACCGCGCGCAGCTCCGCGGCGGTCGCGATCATCGGCACCAGGATGCGGCAGACGCCCGCCGGGCGGGCGCGCAGGATGGCGCGCAGCTGGGCGCGCAGGAGGCGCGGATGGAGCAGGGCGAGGCGCACGCCGCGCACGCCGAGCGCCGGGTTGTCCTCGCGCGGCGCGGGCAGGTAGGGCAGGCGCTTGTCGCCGCCGCCGTCGAACAGGCGGACGACCAGCGGGCGGCCCTCGAGCGCGTCGGCCATCGCCTGGTAGCAGGCGGCTTGCTCGTCCTCGCTCGGCGGCGCGGAGCGATCGAGGAACAGGATCTCGGTGCGCAGGAGGCCGCAGCCCTCCGCGCCCTGCGCGACGGCGAGCGCCGCGTCGGACGGGCGCTCGAGGTTGGCCATGACCGCGACGCGGGTCCCGTCGGCGGTGCGCGCCTCCTCGCGCGCCGCGGCCAGGCCGGCGCGGCGGCGGTGCGCGCGGGCGGCGATGGCACCCTCGGCGACCTCGCGCGCACCGGCGGCGGGGAAGACGCGCACCGCGCCGCGGCCGCCGTCGACCACGAGCGGCGCGCCGTCGGGCACGCGCAGGACGGCGTCGCCGATCGCCACCACCGCCGGCACGCCCAGGCCGGCGGCCAGGATGGCGGCGTGCGACGTGGGGCCGCCGCGCGCCGTGCACAGCCCGGCGATGGCGCCGGCTGGCAAGGCCGCCAGGTCGGAGGGCAGGATCTCGTCGGCGACCAGGACGGCGCCATCGGGCAGCTCGGCCGGGACGCGCGAGGTGGCGCGCCCGGCCAGGATCGCGAGAGTCCGGCGGCCGAGGTCCTCGAGATCGGCGGTGCGCTCCCACAGGAGCGGATCGCCCGGCCCGCGCAGGGCGGCCGCGCTCTCGCGGATCGCGGTGCGCCAGGCCGCCGCCGCGCTGCGGCCGGCGGCGATCTCGCGGCTGGCCGTGGCGACCAGCTCCGGGTCGTCGACCAGGTCGAGGTGGGCGCGGAAGATGTCGGCCCGCGTGGCGTCGCGCGGGGCCGCGGCGATGACCTGCTCGATCTCGCGGCGCAGCCGGGCGCGCGCCGCGCCGAGCCGCTCCTCCTCGGCCGCGGCGCGGGTGCCGTCGGTGGCGGCGGCGCGCGCGGCCTCCGGCTCCAGCGCCAGATCGGTCTCGAGATCGGGCTCGCTGGCGAGTCTGACGGCGACGCCGACCGCGAGCCCGGGTGCAGCGGCCACGCCGGCGAGGCGCACCTCCTGGCCGGGGCGGAAGGGCGTGGCGTCGCCGCGCTCCTCGGGCTCCTGGGCCGGGTCGGGGATGGCCTCGCCGAGGCCGCTCTCGACCAGCTCGGCCAGCTCGGCGGCGACGTTTTCGGCGCCGGGCCCCGTCGCGCGGATGGCGAGCACGTCGCCGCGGCGCGCGCCGAGGGCCATGAGAGAGACGAGGCTCTTGCCGCTGGCGCTGCGCCCGCGGCACGAGATCGCGACCGGGCCGGCATGGCGCCTCGCGCTGCGGGCCAGCACCGCCGCGGGCCGCGCGTGCATGCCGTGCGCGAGGGGAAGCACAGCCCGCCGCTCGGCCGCCTCGCTGGCCCCGCTCGCACCGGCGTCGCCGGCGTCGGCGTCTGCGTCGGCGTCGGCGGCGGGCTCGGCGGCATCGCCCCCGCGCGCCGCCGCGATGACCAGGAGCGGATCGCCGACCGCGACCTCGCGGTCCTGTACGCGGTCCACGATCGCGTGGTCGTCGCCGTTGACCACGACCACCATGGTGTGGAGGCTGGTGGCGCCGCGACCGACCAGGTCCATGTCGAACGCGATGAGCGGGTCGCCGGCCCGCACCCGCTGGCCGTCCCGCACCAGCACGCGGAACCCGCGCCCCTTGAGCCCGACCGTGTCGATGCCGACGTGAAGCATGATCTCGGCGCCGCCCGGCGCGCGCACGGTGCACGCGTGGCGGGCGGCGTGCACCGATACCACCACGCCGTCGCAGGGTGCGCAGAGCTCGCTCGACATCGGATCGATCGCCACGCCGTCGCCGATCATCCCCTGCGCGAACGCCGGGTCCGGGACCTCGGCCAGACCCGAGACCCATCCGGCCAGCGGCGATCGCAGCGTGAGCGTCGACCTGGGCGCGGCAAGGCTCATGGACCGCTCCGCCCTCCGCTCCGCCCCCGCGCGGCGGTCGCGCCCCCGGCCGCGCCGAGCGCGACGCGCAGGTTGCCGCCGGACCGGGCCAGCGCGGCCTCGGTGTCGGCGGGCGACAGACCGGCCAGACCGAGCACGGCCCGCTTGACGTCGCCGTGGCGGGCGAGCGCGGCGGCGGCCACCGCGAGATCGACGCCCGCGATGCTGGCGACGATGGCGGCGCGGCGGTGGCGAAGCTTCGCGTTCTCCGCCCGCACGTTGATCATCAGGTTGTCGAACACGAAGCCGAGCCCGACCATGATGGCGGTTGAGAAGAGGTTGAGCATCACCTTCTGCGCGGTCCCGGCGCCCAGCCGGGTCGACCCGGCGATGACCTCCGCCCCGGTCGCCACCACCACCGCGTGCTCGGCGGCGTGCACCAGCGGCGAGTCGGCCTGGCTGGCGAATGCGACGGTCAGCGCCCCGGCGCGGCGGGCCTCCTCGAGCACGGCGACGGTGAAGGCGCTGGAGCCGCTGGCCGACACGCCGACCAGGACGTCGCCGACCCCCAGCCGGGCGTCGTGCGCGCGCGCCCGGCCGCCGGCGGCGTCGTCCTCGGCGGCCGGATCGGGCGGGCGCGAGAAGCCGGCCGCGCCGGCCACGAAGATGGCGATGCGCGCCTCGGGCCAGTCGAAGGTGGGGCCGAGGTCGAGGGCATCGAGCGCGGCGATGAGGCCCGACGAGCCGGCCCCGGCGTATGCCAGCCGGCCCTCGCCGCGCGCCAGGCGTGCGGTCGCCGCGACGACCGCACCCTCGAGGTGGGGCAGGGCCGGAAGGCAGGCGGCCACGGCGCGCGACTGGCTGTTCCACAGCGTCTCGAGGATCTCGCCGGTGCTCCAGCTGTCGAGCCCATCGAACCGCCGGGCCACGTCCTCGGTCGCGCTGGTCATGGTTTCCTCGAGTGGTATTAAATTGGACTGCTCCAAGGTACCAGCCGAGACATCGACTTCAACCAAAAAGGCGCGGGTGAGCCGCGGCACCTTCGCTGCACCGGGCGTTCCGGTCGAAGCGGGCGGATCGTGGAAGGCGACCGGTTCAGCTCCGGCCCCGCCTCAGCCCCGGGAGGCCAGCTTGCCGCTATGGTCTTCTATTGGTATTTTCATGGCGCATCCGCGCCCCGCGCCGCCGCGGAGCCGGAAAGAGAGCCGACAACCCATGGTCGCGACCAACGCCACCGCCTTCGACAAGGACGCCCTGTCGAGCGACCTGCCCCTCCCGCTCTACCTCCAGCTCGCGCGCTACCTGCGCGGCCTCATCGTCGGCGGCAAGCTCGGCCACCGCGACGCGCTGCCGAGCGAGCGCGAGCTGGCCGAGCGATTCGACGTGTCGCGCGTGACGGTGCGCAAGGCGCTGCGCAAGCTGTCCGACGAGGGGCTGCTCCAGCAGATCCAGGGCGCCGGCACGTTCGTCAACCGCGCGCCCCACGTCGAGCAGCGCCTGTCCACGCTGACCAGCTTCTCGGAGGACATGGCGTCGCGCGGCCTGGTGGCCGGATCGGTGTGGCTGCAGCGAATCGTCTCGGTGGCGACGCCCGAGGAGGCGCTCGCGCTGGGCCTCAGCCCGGGTGCGACGGTCAGCCGGATGAGCCGCCTGCGCACCGCCAACGGCACGCCGATGGCGCTCGAGCTGGGCGCCATCCCCACGCACTTCCTGCCCGACCCGACGGCGGTGGAGGGCTCGCTCTACGAGGAGCTGCGCCGCCGCGGCTACACGCCTTACCGCGCCCTGCAGCGGCTCGCCGCGGTGCGGCTGAGCGCGGGGCAGGCCGCGCAGCTCGGCGTGGCCGAGGGCTCGGCCGCGCTCTACTTCGAGCGCCGCACGATGCTCGAGGACGGCACGCCGCTCGAGTTCGTGCGATCGCAGTACCGCGGCGACGCGTACGACTTCATCGTCGAGCTCAACCTCGTCGGCGGCGCGAGGGGGCCGTGACGCGCCAGCTCCTGACCGGCGCGCGCCTGTTCACCGGCGAGCGCATGGTCGTGGGCCACGCCGTCCTGCTCGAGGGCGAGACCATCGCGGCCGTGCTGCCGGCCGCGTCCGCGCCGGCCGAGGTGCCGGTGCGCCGGCTGCCGCCCGACGCGCTGCTGGTGCCCGGCTTCGTGGACGTGCAGGTCAACGGCGCCGGCGGCGTGCTGTTCAACGACACGCCGACGGCGGACGCCGCGCTGGCCATCGCCGCGGCCGTGCGCCCGTCCGGCACCACGGCCGTCTTGCCCACCTTCCTCACCGACGATCGGCGCAAGATGGCGCAGGCCTGCGACGCCGCGGTCCGCGCGCTCGCCCGCCCGGCCGGAGGCGTGCTCGGCGTCCACCTCGAGGGTCCCTTCATCAGCCGCGAGCGGCCCGGCGTTCACGCGCGCGAGTGGATCCGTGCGCCCGACGGCGACGACCTCGCGCTCCTGTGCGACGTGGCCCGGCGCGGGCTCGGCGATCGAGGCCGCCTGCTGTCGACCGTGGCGCCGGAGTGCGTGGACGACGCCGCCATCGCGGAGCTGACCGCCGCCGGCGTGGTGGTCGCGGCCGGGCACACCGCCGCGACGGTCGAGCGCACCCGGCAGGCCCTGGCGGCCGGCGTGCGCGGCTTCACTCACCTCTTCAACGCCATGCCGCCGCTGGTCAACCGCGCGCCCGGGCCGGTGCTCGCCGCGCTGGCCGATCCGCACGCCTGGTGCAGCGTCATCGCCGACGGCGTGCACGTCCACCCGGCGCTCCTCCGCCTGCTGGTCCACGTCAAGCCGCCCGGCAAGGTGCTGCTGGTGACCGACGCGATGCCGCCCGCCGGCACCGCCGCCACGTCGTTCCAGCTGTACGGCCGCACCATCCTGCGCAAGGATGGCCGCCTGACCGCCGAGGACGGGACGCTGGCCGGCGCCGACGTCGACATGGCCACGTCGGTGAGGAACTGCGTGCGGCTGCTCGAGCTGCCGCTCGAGGAGAGCCTGCGCATGGCGTCGCTCTACCCGGCCCGCTACCTGGGGCTGGAGGACCGCCTCGGTCGCGTGGCGCCCGGCCACCGCGCCGACCTCGCGCTCCTGCGCGAGCCGGACCTCTCGGTCCTCGCCACCTGGGTGGGCGGCGAGGAGGCGCGCCACGACGACCGCGGCGGCCGCGCCGCCGCCGTCACCGGCGGCGCAGGCGGATGATGTCCACGGTCGCCGGCGCGCGGTAGCGGAAGGGCGCCACCGACATGCCGAGCCCGCTCGACACCACCAGCGTCATGTCGCCCAGTCGATACTCGCCGGTGATGTAGCGGTTCTCGATGCGGGTCGGCGTGATGTCGAGGAAGGGGAGCCAGAAGTTGATCTGACCGCCGTGCGTGTGGCCGCTCAGGAACAGGTCGACCCCACCGGCGCGCGCGTCGTCGATGAGCCGCGCGGCCGGCTGGTGGGACAGGAGGATCTGGAGGTCGGCCGCCTGCGCGCGCGCGAGCAGCCGGCGGGTGGTGTCGCGATCGATGCTCGACACGTAGTTCTGGGTGGCCAGGATGACGGCGATGGTGGCGCCGCCGGCCCGGATCTCGCGCACGTCGTTGTCGACCATCTCCACCCCGCGACGGGCGAGGGCGGCGCGCACCTCGCGCAGGCTGCGCGCGCGGTCGCGGTAGGCGAAGTTGTCGTGGTCGCCGATGCAGGCCAGGACGCCGTGCGGGGCGCGCAGGCGGGCGGCCTGCTCGGCCGCCAGCTCGATGTAGGCGGGCGGGCGCGTGATCATGTCTCCGGCGATGAGCACCAGGTCGGGCCGCGCCCGGTTGGCCGCGTCGACCATCTGGGCCAGGCGCTCGCGCCCGGTGTACTGGTCGGCCTGCATGTCGGCGACCAGGGCGATGGTGAACCCGTCGAGCCCGGGCGGAAGGGTGCGCGACGAGACCTCGTGCACGCGCACCTGGAGCGCGCTGGCGTCGTGAGCGGCGCGCGCCGGCACGTGGATGACGAAGGCGGCGCAGACCAGGAGGACGAGCGCGTGGCGCCGCCGGCGCCAGCGCGGGCCGGCCGCGACGCCGAGGCGCGCCAGCCCCAGGTGGACGAGATCGAGCGGGATGACGACCAGCGAGCACTGCACCGACACGATGGTCAGGAGCCAGAAGGGCACCTCCACCAGGTAGTCGTAGATCCGGCTGTCGGGCGGCCCGATGGTCTCCGGCTCGGCGATGAGGGCGTAGACCACGTAGCCCACCATCAGGACCGGCAGCGAGCAGGCGATCACCCGGTAGGCGATGCGCAGCGGCCGCAGCCAGGGGGCGGTGCGCGGGAACACGTGCCCGAGCGCCCGGGTCACCCGCGCGCTGAAGTAGAGCGCGTGCAGGACGGTGAGGACCACACCGAGGAAGAGGATCGCCAGCCACATCGCGACAGCGCTGCGTCCAGAATAGCAGCCCGGGCGCGCCGCCGCCGCGAGCCTCGCGCGGTGGGCTCAGCGCCCCGCCGGCTTCCACGGCGGGCCGACCACGCGCGTGATGCCGGTCGCCGAGTCCTGCACGACCCGATCCTTGACCCGGGGCTCGCCCAGCACGACGTCGCGCCCGCGCGCGAACGACTGCGCCTTGACCAGCGCGAGGTACGCGCGATCGAGATCGAGGGCGCGCTCCGGCGACGGCATCGCGACCACCGAGATGTCCGCCGCCAGCGCGCGCGCCATGGCCGGCCGCAGCACCCCATCGCGGCCGAAGAAGCGGCGGGCGACCTCGGCGTTGGCCAGGAAGTCGTCGCCGCCCCCCACCTCCTCGAGCCAGACCGCGTACTCGCCGCGACCGTCGGCGCGCCGCGGTTCGCGGATGCCGGCCAGCCCCTTCTCCTCCCAGTGGTACCAGCCGGCGTCGGGCTCGGCGCCGCCCACCTTGCGGGCGAAGCTGAAGGTGCTGTCGGTCGAGGCCCCGACGCCTCCGTGGCAGCCGATGCAGAAGGCGGTCTCCTCGATGGTCTCCGGCCGCAGCTCGCCGCCGGCGTCCTCGATGAAGCCCTGCATGCGCCAGCCGGTCCCGGTCGTCACCCCGCGCTCGGCGTCGGCGATGACCCTCTTGAGCGTGTTGGGCTTGCCGTCCTTCTCGCGCATCTCGGCCTTCGCGCGCAGATCCAGGTCGCTGTACGTGTACCAGTGGTTCTTGCGCATGTAGCGCAGCTCTTTCATACGCGCCGCCATCCGCACCTTCCCGCCGGCGACGTCGAGGTAGCGGACGCTGTGCACGATCTCGGTGCCGACCGGGTAGAGGCCGGCCGCCGGCCATCCGGCCACCGCCGGGTCGAGCGACGCGGCCTGGCCCACGTAGTGGAGCCGCTTGCCCGCCGCCGGCGGCCACGCGAACGCCACCCGCGACGCCGTGCCCATGGCGCCGTCGCCGTCGAGGTCGAGGCCCACCGACTTCTCGTCGGTCGGCGCGATCGGAACGTCGGTGCGGCGCACGGTGGCCTCGAGGATGGCGAGGTTGAGCGCGTAGATCGCGGGGCTGTCGCCGCCGGCGGCGTCAGTGCGGTAGGCCTCGGGCAGGCGGATGAACGCGTCGCCGGCCGAGCCGTTGGTCGGCCAGAACATGCCCGGCATGGGCGCGTAGGCGTAGGCCCGCCAGCCGGTCGCGCGCCCGTGGTCATCGCGATCCCAGCCCTGCTCGTCGGCGTGGAACCAGCAGTCGGGCGCGAAGCCGTCCCACTTGCCGTTCCCGTTCCTGTCCCAGGCCTGGACTGCGCGCTCCAGCCGCGGCGCGCCGTCGTCGCCGCGGTAGTTGCTGCGCCGCACCCAGTCGAGCAGCGCGGCGTCCGCCATCGCCACCGGCGGCGGCGGGTGCAGCACGTTGGTCCAGCGGTTGATCGTCGCGAAGCGCGGCAGCGACTGCGTCACCTGCACGTCGTAGTCGTCGGCGTAGCTGGGCGGACGCGACACCTGGTGGCAGGCAAAGCAGCCGTTGTGGGTGCGGCCGGGCTTCGCGGCCGTCCCGGCCCTGTCCTCGTCGCGGGTCACCGCGTAGCACTGCGCCGGGATGTACGCGGCGAGGTTGTCGAGCGGCGGCGCGTCGCCGGCGACGGCACGGGCGCCCGCCCCGGCGGCGCGCGACGGCACGGCGGCCGCCGGCGGCGCCGTGCGGGCCGCGACGCCGGGCGGCTCCGGCGCCGCCGAGCGGTGAACGGTGCCGAGCGCGAGCGCCAGCCCCGCGGCGACCACAAGGGCGGTCGAGACGATGACGAGGCGGCGGCGCACGGCGGGGGCCCGGGTCAGTTCATCTTGGGAAGCGGCCCGATGTAGCCGGTGTACGAGCGGAGCTCGTCCGCGCTCTTCATCTGGTCCTGGTCCGACTCGCCGAACGGGTGCTGGACCTGCGCCTTGATGTACGCATGGCCGCCCACGTCGGGATAGAAGTAGACGCCGGTCGTCTCGGCCCCGTACGGCGTGGTGAGGATGCGGTCGAGCTCGCCGGTCTGCACGTTGTAAGCCCAGACCGAGTCGTTCTGGTGCTCGCTGCCCGAGTCCTCGCCGATGAAGAGCGTGCTGTAGCCGGGCGCGAACGACAGGTTGTCGGGGTTGGACACGGTCGTCACCGCGCACTCGTTCTTGCCGGCATACGGGCTGCCATCCGGGTACGGGTTCGGGTTCGCCGGATCCGCGAGCCAGGTACCCTCGACCAGCGACTTCGCGCTCTCGGCCACGAAGTCGCTGCCGATGGTCGCGTCCTTGGTGATGACGAACTCGAACACCGCTCCGCAGTCGTTGGCGGCCAGGCGGATGTGATTGGGGCCGCCCAGGTCCTTGGCCGGCTCGGCGTCCTCGGTGCCGCCGTTCAGCTCCGAGAACGAGACGTAGAGCCGGTGGCCGGCCTCGTTGTAGGTGATGCCCTCCAGCTTGCGGAATTCGGTGGTGGCGCCGAGGTAGGCGGCGTAACGGCGGTTCTCGAGGCGCGACGCGGCCAGCTCCATGCCCTTCTTGAGGCGCAGGCACTCACCGGGCGCGGCGGAGTCCACGTTCACCGCGGTGAAGTTGGCCGGGCAGGTGCCGGTCCCGGTCATGACACCGGTGTCGAAGATGTCGGAGAAGACGATGCCGCCGTCGACCAGCGCCTCGACGTCGGCCGCCTTCGCGCTGGTGCCGAGCTCGATCCAGTAGATGTCGGCCGACCCGTGACCTTGCCCGGGCGGGCTGGTCTGGAACCACCGAGCGGCGTAGAGCCGCCCCTCCGAGAGATCGCCGGGCCGCGCGGCCACGAACATCTGCAGCGAGTCGTTGGTGCCGTCGTCGGTGATGTACACGGTCTTCTGGTCGGGCATCACGTAGCCCAGCTCGACCGCGTGCCGGCCCATGGCGTAGTGCTTGGTGACGGTCGTGGCGCCGGCCTCGTCGACCGCGACCTCGACCGGATATCCATAGTAGTAGGGGCTGAACACCGCCTGGGCCTCCGCCAGCGTGGCGGTGGCGGGATCGAGCCCGAAGTAGCGCAGGAGGTTGGCGTTGAAGGTGCCGGTCAGCTCGGCAGCGGTGGTGGCCGCCTCGCTCGCGCGCGCATCTTGAGGGTACTCCTCGCCGCCCAGGTGCGTGTTCCACGGCGTGACGCTGCCGGCGCACGGATTCCACAGGCCGTGCACGCCGGAGAAGTCGACCGGCCTGGTGCTGGTGATGCTGAGCTTCCCGCTCTCGTCCTGCGCCAGCTCGCTCACGTACATGGCGGCGGGCTGGGTCTCGAAGTGCGTCACCTCGAAGAGCTTGTCGCCGACCTGGTGGATGGTCGACGAGTCGTTGGACGGCGAGACGAACTCGGAGCCGTCCTCGTTGGTCACCGGGTTGCCGTCCTGGTCGACGATGCGGCCGAACACCGCGTCGCCGATGGCGTCGCCGCTGCGCGCCTCGACCACGTAGGACAGCGGGACCAGGTCGCCCCCGACCAGCGCCTCCGGGGAGGCGATGACCGCGCGCTTCTCGTCGTCGGTGACGGGCACCGCGACCGGCGTGAAGCTGAGCAGATTGCCGGCGGCGCCGGCGCCGCCTCCGCCGGTGCCATCCTGCCCGGGCTCGCCCTGATCGCCCTTGGGCCCCGGCTCGCCGTCCTCGCCGCTGCAGGCGGCGACGACCATCACCGCGCCGAGGATCGCCGCGAGGCGCCGGATGCGGGGAATCCGGCGGGGGATCGGATCGATGGTCCGTTCGATGGTCCGCTGTGCCCGATGTGACACGGTCATCCTCAGCCTCTCCTTTTGCCGGCGCGGTGAGTGCAGGCCAGCGCTGGGCAAACTATCAGCGCTCGGTGGCGCCCAGCCAACGCATCAGCGACAAGATCGTCGCTCCCGGATGACGCGCGGCCGGTGCCGCGGTCAGGTGGTGGCGGGTGCGTCACCGGCGGAGAGCTGCTCGATCTCCGCGTCGGCGGCGACGTGCGCCGCGTACCGGTAATCGCGGATGTGATCCACGCGATCCCCGCTCCAGTCGATGAAGATGAAGTAGGCCGGGCGCCCACCACTGGTGGCCGTGAAGACCAGGAGCGCGGGTCTGCCCTCGACCACACCCACAGCGGCGCGCACGCCCGTTTCCGCGGCGTAGCGGTCCAGGTATCCGCGCACGCCCGGGCCGCGCCGGGCCGCCTTCGACACCAGATCGAGCCGGCACTCCTCGGACAGGAGCGAGCGCAGCGCGTCCCAGTCGCGCGCGTTGAACAGCGCGGCGTAGCGCTCGAGGCGGGCGCGCTCGTCGGGGTCGATGGAGGCCGTCGGGCGCACGGCCGGCACCTGCGCGCGCAGGGCGGCCCGCCCGCGCACCAGGGCCGCCTTGACCGCCGGGATCGTGGTGCCCATCGCCTCGGCGGCCTCGGCCAGTGACTGGTCGAGCACGTCCTTCAGGATGACCGCGCTGCGCTGGCGCACCGGCAGCTCGAGGAAGCTGGCCAGAGACGCGCGCACGGCGGCGGGGTCGACCGCCGGCTCGGGCTCGGCCGCCGTGGTCTCGTCGAGGTCGTCGCGGCGCTCGACCCGGCTGTGCTCGTAGCGGCGCAGGAAGTCGATCGCCGTGTTGTGGGCGATGCGAAACAGCCACGGCTTGAGCGTCGGCGGCTCGCTCTCCAGCGCGATGGCGTAGAACGCCTTGGCCAGCGCGTCCTGCACCACGTCCTCGCCGTCGACGGCGGAGCCGACCAGGCGCGCGCAGTAGCGGTGGAGGGCGGGGCGCAGCTCGCCCACCAGGTCGAGGAACCGCTCGCGCGCGTGGCCGATCTCGCTCGGGACGCCGCTCATGACCGCCGCGGCGCGCTCACGCGCTCTTCTCCTCCTGCCACCTCTGCAGCCGCTCGCGCGCCTGGTTCTTCACCGGGTCCATCGCCTGCGGGTGGTTGTCGCGCTTCGCGGTCAGCTCGATGACGTAGCCGTTGGGGTCGCGGAAGTAGATCGAGTCGATGAAGCCGTGGTCGGAGATGCCGCGCGTCTCCATGCCGGCCTGCTTGCCCTTCTCGAACATGCGGTGGAGGTCGTCGCGGCTCACCTCGAGCGCGATGTGCAGGTCGTAGTCGTGCTGCGGCTTGAACTCGAACGGCGAGTCCGGCACCTCGAAGAAGGCCAGGCACGAGCCGTCGTCCATGGCGTAGAACGAGTGCAGCGCGGAGGTCTTGCGCCCGCTCTTGGTCTCGCTGATCTGGAACGCGTTGACCAGCGGCAGCCCGAGGAACTCCTCGTAGAACACGCGGGTCTCCTCGGAGTCGCGGCAGCGATAGGCGTTGTGGTGCAGTCCTCGGATCATGGCGTCTCCTTGCCGGGCTAGATCGCCACGAACGGCTGATCCTTGACCATGCTGGCGAAGCCGTACAGCGCCTCGTTGATCCTGCTCCAGTTCTTGAGCTTCTTCATGTTGCCGATCCAGCGGTCGACGTTGGGGTAGGCGGTGAAGTTGCAGCGGATGATCTCGCCGAGGGTGGTGAGGCAGGAGCCGAAGTAGTCGGCGATGGTGATCTCGTCGCCGCACAGGTACTGCTTCTTCGGTCCGATCCAGGAATCGTTGAGGATCTGGTACCAGCCCTTGGCGCGCTCCTGTCCCCAGGCGATGGTGCCGGTCTGGAGGTCGTCGGTCGGGCGCTTGTGATTGGGGAAGATCTGCGGGTAGGCCAGGCCGTAGCCGAAGTCGCGATAGAACTGGGTGTTGAACCAGTCCATCATCTCGTCGACCTTGGCCCGCTTCTTCAGCTCCTTGGGGTAGCTCGGCAGGTCGAACTTGCTGGCCAGGTACTTGAGGATGGCGGAGCTCTCGGTCAACCGGAAGTCGCCGTCCTCGAGCATGGGGACCAGCTTGTTGGGGTTCATCGAGGCGTACGGGTCCTTGAGGTGCTCGCCGGTCATGAGGTCGACGACCTGCTCCTCGACGTCGAGCGCGTTCTCGGCGATGAACAGTCGGATGGGTCGGCTCGTCATCGAAACCGGATGCATGTAGAGCTTCATGGCGTCTTCTCCTGTGGGTCCTGGCCTGTCTGGGTGGTGGCGTCGGCCGCCGCGGCCTCGGCCTCGAGGCGCGCCTCGAGCTCGTGGCGCTGCACCTTGCCGGAGGCGCTGCGGGGAAACTCGGCCCGGGCGATGAAGAGGATGCGCCTGGGCTGCTTGTAGCCGGCCAGCTGAGCCCGGCACAGGCGGGCCAGGTCGGCCTCGTCGAGGGACGCATCGGCGCGGGCCACGAACGCGATCGGGACCTCACCCCAGGTCGGATCGGGCCAGCGCACCACCGCCACCTCCTCGACCCGAGGGTCCTGCATGATCGCGCGTTCGATCTCGGCCGGGTACACGTTCTCCCCTCCCGACTTGATCAAGTACTTCACTCGATCGACGAAGTCGAGCGTGCCGTCGGGATTGCGCACGAACACGTCGCCCATGTGGAACCAGCCGCCGCGGAAGTCGCGCCGGTTGACCTCCGGCTCGCGCCAGTAGCCGGAAAACAGCGTCGGCCCGCGCATGCAGAGCTCGCCCGGGCTCCCGTCGGGGACCTCTCGGTCGTCATCCGATTCGGGGTCGACCAGCCGGATCTCGCAGAACGGGCTCTGCCGCTTGGACAGGCTGGTGGGCGCGACACCGACGGGGAGCAGGCTCGACGAGCAGGGCGGACAGCCGGTCTCGGTGGCGCCGAACGTGTTGGCGTACGGCGCGCCGAGCAGGCGCGTGATCTCGGCGATCTCGTGCGGCGGGACCAGGTCTGCCATCACGCCGCACACCTTGACGCCGCGCGGCGCGACCCCGCGCACGGACAGCTCGCGGGCGAAGCGGCCGACCATGCCGGGCATGAGCAGCAGCCAGCCCAGCTCCTCGGACGCGACGATGTCGGCCAGGCGAGCGGCGTCGAAGCCGTCGACGGTGATGACCGCGCCTCCCGACATGAGCGCGCCGAGCGCGCACTCGGCCGCCCCCATGTGATAGAGCGGCGACCAGGCGACGAAGGTGTCGTGTGGCGCGACGCCGAACTCGGCGCGCACGACCAGGTTGCGCATGACCTCGGCTCGGTGGCTGAGCACCGCCCCCTTGGGCAGGCCGGTCGTGCCGCTGGTGTACAGGATGAGGAGCGGGTCCTCGGGGTCGACCTGGTCGAGCGCGGCGCCCTGCTCGGGTCCCGGCGCGGCCCGCGCCAGGAGCTGGTCGTAGTCGTCGCCGAACACGATGGGCTGACCGCCGCCGGCGCCGGCCAGCGCGGCGGCGTGACGCGGCGAGACCAGGAAGGCCGCGGGCTCGACGATGCGCAGACAGTGGGCCAGCTCGGGCGTGGCCAGGCGCCAGCTCTGGCACGCGACGACGGCGCCGAGCCGGGCGGCGGCGAGGAACACCTCGAGCATCTCGGGGCGATTCTCCGACAGGAGCGCGACCCGGTCGCCGCGCCGGACACCGCGCGCCGACAGCGCCGCGGCCAGCCGGGCCGAGCGATCGGCCAGCTCGCCGTAGCGGATCGCGCGGTCGCCGTCCCGGACGGCGATGCGCTGCGGATGGACGCGCGCCTGGCCCAGGAACAGGCTGGCGACCGTGCTGCGCGCGGCCCGGCCGACGAGCGGATCGGACGTGTGGCCGTCTCGCACGTGTCCGCCTGGTGCGTCGCCGGCGCGCGGGCCTCCGCTCCCCATCCCGCGAAGCTAGCAGGCGTCCCCGCGCGTCACCAGGCGGTTGTCGCGGCGAAAATCACGCGTGGCGCGCGCGCAGGATCGACGCCGCCTCGACCATCGCGCGCATCTTGCCGTCGGCGATGTCGCGCGGCAGGTACTTCATGCCGCAGTCGGGCGCGAGGACGATGTTCTCCACCGACACGTAGGGCAGGGCGCGCTCGATGCGCTCGACCACCAGGGCCGGGCTCTCGACCGTCATGTCCGACAGGTCGATGCAGCCGACCATGATCTTCTTGCCCGGCAGCCCGGCCAGCACGGCGCAGTCGAGACCGGACTGCGCGGTCTCGATCGAGATCTGCTTGCAGCTGCAGCCGGCCAGCTCGGGCAGGAACGAGTAGCCCGACGGGCGCTGGTGGATGATGGCGGCGTAGCCGAAGCAGATGTGGACCGCGGTCGTCCCGCTCACGCCCTCGAGGGCCCGGTTGAGCGCCTTGAGGCCGTACTGGCGCGCCTTGTCCGGACGCGCCTGCATGTATGGCTCGTCGATCTGCACCACGTCGGCGCCGGCGGCGAACAGGTCGGCGATCTCCTCGTTGACCGCCGCGGCGTAGTCCATCGCCGCCTCCTCCTCGCCCGGGTAGTACTCGTTCTGCGACTGCTGCGACATGGTGAAGGGGCCGGGCACCGTCATCTTGACCATGCGATCGGTGTGGCGGCGCAGGAAGCGCAGGTCGTCCACCTCGACCGGGCGGACGCGCCGGATCCGACCCACGACGCGCGGCACCGGATTGGGGTGGCCGGAGCGATCGAGGGCGGTGCCCGGGTTGTCGATGTCCACGCCATCGAGGGCGGTGGCGAAGCGGTTGGAGTAGCTCTCGCGCCGGATCTCGCCGTCGGTGATGATGTCGAGGCCAGCCTCCTCCTGCGCCTTGATGGCCAGCAGGGTGGCGTCCTCCTGCGCCTCGGCCAGGAGCGGCTCGGCCACCCGCCAGAGCTCGCGCGCGCGCACGCGCGGCGGGAGGCGGCCGGCCAGCTTGCCGCGGTCGATGAGCCACTCGGGCTGGGGGTAGCTGCCGACCAGGGTGGTGGGGAAGAGCATCGCCGGCCTCCTGTCAGCTTGCTCAGCGTTTGCGGGCGCGCTGGTACTGGACCGGCCACGCGATGTCGTCGCCCAGCTCGTGCGCGGCGCGGAGCGGCCAGTATGGATCGCGCAGGAGCTCGCGCGCCAGGAACACCACGTCGGCCTGACCGGTGGTCAGGATGGTCTCGGCCTGGGTCGGCGAGGTGATGAAGCCGACCGCGCCGGTCGCGATGCCGGCCTCGCGCCGGATCGCGTCGGCGAACGGCACCTGGTAGCCGGGCGCCTCCGGCACCACCTGGGCCGGCGAGCTGCCGCCGCTCGAGCAGTCGATGAGATCGACGCCGAGCGCGCGCAGACGGCGGGCCAGCTCGATCGACTGGCCGAGGTCCCAGCCGCCCTCCACCCAGTCGGTGGCCGAGATGCGGACCAGGAGCGGCAGCTCGGCCGGCCACACCTCGCGCACGGCGGCGGCGATCTCGAGCGGGTAGCGCATGCGCCCCTCCAGGCCCCCGCCGTACTCGTCGCCGCGCGCGTTCGACAGGGGCGACAGGAACTCGTGCATGAGGTAGCCGTGCGCCATGTGCAGCTCGAGGGCGCGGAAGCCGGAGCCCGCCGACCAGCGGGCCGCGTCGCGGAAGCGATCGACGAGCGCCGCGAGATCGGCGCGTGCGAGCTCGCGCGGCGTCGCCATGTTGTCGTCGAAGCGGATGGGGCTGGGCGCGACCGGCTGCCAGCCGCCCTCCGCCTCGGCCACCTGCCTGCGCCCGTGCCACGGGGCCGCGTTCGACGCCTTGCGGCCGGCGTGGGCCAGCTGGATGCCGGGCACCGCGCCCTGCGCGGCGATGAAGGCGGTGATGCGCTCGAACGCGGCCGCATGCGCCGGCGACCACAGCCCCGAGTCCTGCGGGCTGATGCGGCCCTCGGGGCAGACCGCGGTCGCCTCGACCATGACCAGGGCGGCGCCGCCGACCGCCCGGCTGCCCAGGTGGACCATGTGCCAGTCGGTCGGGAGACCGTCGGCGCTCGAGTACTGGCACATGGGCGACACGAACACGCGGTTGCGGAACTCGACGTCGCGCAGCGCGAGGGGGGTGAACAGCAGGCTCATCGCGCACCAGGGTAGACCGGTTTGCGGTCCGGGTGGGCGTGCGCGCTCAGCCGAGCGCGCCGTCGACGCAGGCGGCGGCCAGCCGCGCCGCGTCGCGCGCCGGCGAGACCAGCGACGGGGCGAGGGTCGACAGCAGGGTGACGCCCTGCAGGAACGCGACCACCGCGACCGCGGCCTGACGGGCCGCCACCGGCTTGTGGTCGGTGGCGATGGCGCGCGCGAGCCCGTCGACCCACGCCTCGAGCGCGCGCGCCTTGGTGCGCAGCCCGCCGCGCAGCTCCGGCAGCGAGCCGTCGGCGTCCATGCTGAGCTTGAGCAGCGCGCGGGTGGTGCGGTCGCGCTCGAGCGCGGTCAGGAAGCCGGCCACGAAGGCGCGCACGCGCTCGCGCGACGGGCCGCTGCCCTCGAGCGTGCGCCACAGCGGCTGCATCGCGATCGGCCAGCGCTCGGCCAGCACCGCCAGGTACAGGACCGCCTTGTTGCCGAAGTGGTGGTAGAGCGCGCCGCGCGTGACGCGCGCGCGCGCGGCGATCTCCTCCAGCTGGGCGGCGGAGTAGCCGCGCTCGGAGAAGACGTCGAGGCCGGCGTCGATCAGGCTCTCGCGGGTCGCGGCGGCCTTCTCGGGTGTCCGTCGGGGCGCCACGGTCAGGCTCCGCCCCGGCCGGCGCGCGCGACGGCGGCGCCGAGCATGGGGGCGAGCTCGGGCACTGCCTCGGCGGCGCACAGCTCGCGCCAGAGCTCGTCCTCGATGGCGCGTCCGGCAGCGCCGCGCGAGCCGCCGAGTCGCTCCACCAGCCAGAGGGTCGGTCCGGGCAGGCCGATCATGCAGAACAGCATGGCCGCGAGCGACTGCCAGCGCGAGCTCGCGAGCTCGCCGGTCGGGTCCGCCCAGGCGTCGAGCCACGTCGGGGCGGGCCGTGCGCGGCGCACTCCGCGCAGCCAGCAGTCCCGGAGCAGGGCGCCCAGCTCGTCGCCGGGCAGCGCGCCGGCCAGGAGGTGGTGGGCGGCCAGCACCACCGCGGCGGCGCGCAGGTGCTGGCGCGACTCGTCATCGGCCGCGCGGCCCTGGTGGCGGGCGGCGATCGCGCCGGCCAGGTGGAGGACGCGGTCCGGGAGCGGGCCCTCGCACGGGGCGGCGGCGGCGCCGGCGGGAGTGCGATGGGCCAGCGCCGCGAGGAAGCCCGCCACCAGGGCCTCGGTCTCCTGCTCGCGCTCGGCGTCGGTCACCGGCTATACATACATTCATGAATGTATGTGGTCAAGCGCGCAGCGGCGCAGCCGCGAGCAGGTGAGCCGACCCCCAGCAGCGGCCCGCGCGCCCTCACAGGCACCGGCCGGTCAAGGCGCGGGGATTCGCGGCCGTGCAGAGCATCCGCGGGCGCACGGCGAATGGCATCCAGCTTGCTCCTCGCCGCCGTCATGGCATCGATGCGAATCGTCCCGGCCGGTCTCCTCGCAGCGCTCCTCTTGCTTCCCGCCTGTGGCGGGGGTGATGACGACGACGCGAGCGGCGGCCCGGCAGAGGGCGATGATGGCGCCGGATCGGATGATCAGGGGGCAGGGGACGACGGGACGGCCGGCGATGACGGCGGCCCCGGCGCCGAGACGATGTGCGATGGCGAGATCGACATCGTGTCGTCCGATCCGGTCACGCTGGCCAGCTCGAGCTCGCTTGCGGTGACCGACGGCGGCGCCGTGTTCGTCGCCTTCTCGGGCCCGGCGCAGACGACGGGCGGGGCGAACACGAGCGCGATGTTCGTCACGCAGCTCGGCACGGACGGCTGGAGTGAGCCGGAGCTGGTGTCCGCCGACCCTGATCAAGCTCACACCGCGCCGGTGCTGACGGCGGAGGGTGAGACCCTGCACGCGTTCTGGTCCATGACGCGGGCCGATGGCGAGGGGAACGAGATCATGTACGCGTCGCGCACGAGCGACGGCCAGTGGAGCGCGCCGCTGGACCTGACCGCCGACGAGAACCAGGAGAGCCGCGCGTCGACCTCGGTCCGCGACGCGGCCGTGAGCTCGACCGGGCAGCTGGTCATCGCCTACGGCTCGGTGAATCCCGCCGATGCACGGCGCCTCGAGTCGATCCGACTGCGCATGGTCGACGACGGCGCGGCCACGACGGTGCCGCTCGACGTGGCCGTCGGCGACTTCGGCTGCGGTCAGGCGAGCGTCACGTTCGACAGCGCCGACCTCGTCCACGTGGCCGCGAGCTGCTACGACGACGCGGACTCGGCGTCCGCCTTCCTGTCCTACGAGGTGGGCGACGGGATCGGCTGGCTCTCGGAGGCGCATCTGAGGGAGACCCTGTTCAGCCTCAACACGAGCCCGTCGATGGCACCGCTGGCAGACGAGTACGTGGGCCTGGTGTGGGAGTCCAGGCAGGCCTGCGCATCCGGCCAATGCGGGCACGTCATCTACGCGACCAACGCGGTCGGGGGATTTCCGCCCGAGCTGGACGTCTCCGGCGACCCCGCCCGCGATCCGGGGGACAGGAGCCCCTC
>DATFRY010000217.1:0-3100 GCA_035262925.1 Kofleriaceae bacterium
CTGTTCGGCGACCCGGCGCGCGCGCTGCGGCTCACGCGCGAGGCCGAGCCGCTCATCCCCCAGCTGGCCGCATGGTACGTGCACACGCTCTTCTACGCCGTGCAGTCGATCGCGCTGCTCCAGGTCGAGCCGTCGGCCGCCGCCCGCGGCGCGCTGCGCGGCAACCTGCGCCGGCTGCGCGCCTGGAGCGACAGCTGCCCGGCCAACTTCCGCCACCTGCTGCTGCTGGTCGAGGCCGAGCGGGCCAGCCGACGCGGCCGGCCGGCCGACGCCGCGTCGCTCTACGAGCAGGCGGTCGACGCGGCCGGCGAGCACGGCATCCTCCACGGCGCGGCGTTCGCGCGCGAGCTGTACGCCGCCCACCTCCTGCGCGCCGGATGCGAGCGCGCGGCGCGGGACCACCTCCTCATCGCGCACCGCTCCTACCGCGCCTGGGGCGCGCACGCGAAGGTGCGCCACCTCGAGGCCCGTCACCCGGCGGTCTTCGTCGGCGAGGCGGCGGCCGCTCAGCCCGTCATCGTCGCCGCCGCCGGCTCCCGGCTCGACCTGGCCTCGGCCTGGAAGGCGTCGCGCGCGCTGTCGGGCGAGATCGTGCTCAAGCACCTCCTGCGCCGCCTCATCGAGGTCATCGTCGAGAACGCGGGCGCGGTCACGGGCGATCTCATCCTCGATCGCCAGGACGAGGGCTGGAAGATCGAGGCGGCGGTGCGCGCCGGCTCGAGCGAGCCGGAGATCCATGTGCTGCAGGGCCTCCCGCTGGCCAGGGCGCAGCTGCCGCTGTCGGTCGTGAACTATGTCATCCGCAGCGGCGACAGCGTGGTGCTCGATGGCGCCCGCTCGGATGCCTCGTTCGGCGACGATCCCTACTTCCACGCCCGCGCGACCAAGTCTGTCCTCGCGCTGCCGATCATGAAGCAGGGAGTCGTGGCCGGCGTCCTCTACCTGGAGAACCCGGTGACCCGGGGCGCCTTCACCGCCGACCGTGTGGAGTTTCTCACTCTGCTGGCGGCGCAGGCGGCGATCTCGCTCGAGAACGCGCTCCTCTACGAGAGCCTGGAGCGCAAGGTCGAGGAGCGAACCGAGAAGCTCCGCAAGCTGCAGGAGATCGCGCTCGCCAACGCGCACCACGCCGGGATGGCCGAGATCGCGACCGACGTGCTGCACAACGTCGGTAACGTGCTGAACAGCGTCAAGGTGTCGTGCGAGCTCCTGCATCAGCAGCTCGAGGTCTCCAAGCTGCCAGCGCTGGTGAGGCTGGCGGCGCTCCTCCGCGAACAGGGCGACCAGGTCGGCCAGTTCCTGACCGCCGACCCGAAGGGCAGGGTCGTGCCCGAGTATCTGGTGAAGCTGTCGGGTGCGCTCCAGGACGAGCGGGCCGAGGCGCGCGGCGAGATCGGGCGGCTGTCGGCCCACCTGGCGGTGATCGAGGAGGTGATCGCCGCCCAGCAGGCCTACGCCGGCGGCGAGCTCCTGACCGAGGAGGTCGAGCTCAGCCACGTGGTCGAGGAGGTCCTCGGCCTGCACTCGCCGGGGCTGCGGCGCAATGCGGTCCAGATCGCCCGCGACTATCGCCCCGTGCCGCCCGTGGTGGTCCAGCGGAACAGGCTCGCGCACGTCCTGGTCCACGTGGTGCGGAACGCGGAGGAGGCGATGGCCGGGGTGGCCGCCTCCGACCGCGTCCTCCGCGTCGAGATCGGCGCCAGCCCGGCGGCCGAGCCGTATGTCCGCATCAGCGACCGCGGCGAGGGCATCGCACCGGAGAACCTGGCCCGGATCTTCGGACACGGCTTCACCACCAGACCCGCCAGGCGCGGCTTCGGCCTGCACTTCTGCGGCAACTCGATGACCGAGATGGGCGGGCGCATCACCGTCGAGAGCGCGGGCCCCGGCCAGGGTGCGACCTTCACGCTCGTGTTCGCCGGAAGCGCGGCCGCCTCTGGCGGAACAGGCAGCTGACCTCGAGGTAGGCCATCGCCTGCGAATTCGGCAGCTCGGCGAGTCACTCTGGCGGGAGCAGGTCGGCCGCGACCGCGACAGGTGGACCGGCAGGTCCAGGACCACCGTCGCCCCGCTCTCCAGACATGGAGTCGGTAGTGACGCGCACGTGAAGACCGCAGTCCACGACTCCTCGGTCCAGCAGAGAGTCGGTGATGACCGATCGATGAGTACGGATTTTCGACCGCCGCAGAAAACTGGCCGCGTCGGGTGAACAGTTCTTACCGGGCGGTCACTCAATCGTCACGATGGGTGAGACGACGCACCTCGATCTGAGGCGAACCGCACACCTCGTGACATCCTCCGTCGCGCATCAGCTGCCAGCGCGGCGCGTCATGCGCAACTGGGTGCGCGCGAAGATCATGGACACGCGAATGGCGCGCGACGTGTGCTTCGCCGATCTGCGCCACGACGACAGGCCCGTTCATCGCGCGGAGGGCTACGGCGGGCAGCCGATCGACGCCTTTCCGCCCTGCCGGTTCTACGCCCTGCACGAGGCCGGAGATCTGGAACAGGCCGAGGACGAGTACCGCGCCTGGTACCGCGAGCAGTTCGACCGGTATCGCTACATGGAGAAGCCGGTCGGCGGGATGAAGAACGGATCCCTCTACCGGCTGGTGGTTTCGCTGCACCAGCGAAACAAGTTGCCGCTGGAGGGCCCGCGCCCGGCGTTCCGCGATGCGCTGGTCGATCAGGCCATCCGGATGCGTGTCGAGGAGCGCTTCGGGCTGCTGAGCTCGATCAAGAACAAGGGGTACGCGCGCTCGCCCGCAGACCCGGTCGTCGGCGTCGCGCGCGAGGGCCACGTCTACCTGTCGAGCGGGCACCACCGGGCGGCCGCGCTGCGGGCGATCCGGAGGAACGCCGTGCCGGGTGTGCTCGTCCTGTCGCCGACGGCGCGCTATTTCTTCCGGCGGCTGAGAATCGCCTGACCATGACGCGCGAAGAGCTTCGGACGTGGATCAGCGGCCAGGAGTGGTACCAGACCATCGAGCTGAGCGACGGGCTGGTCACGCCCGGCAAGGTCGACTCGCGGCAGCGCCACCACTTCCTCGCGAAGATCGACTTCAAGGACCGGCGCGTCCTCGACGTCGGCTGCAACTCC
>DATFRY010000218.1:0-14449 GCA_035262925.1 Kofleriaceae bacterium
GACGGCCGTCAGCCTGGCCGACCGGCTGGTCAACAGCGACAAGGTCGACTTCCTGCTCGGCACCTACGGCACCAACGTGGTCGAGGCCCAGAGCACGGTGGCCGAGCAGAACAAGGTCCCGTACGTGACGGGCGGCGGCGCGGCGTCGGCGATCTACAAGCGCGGCTACAAGTGGATCTTCGGCACGCTGGCCCCGGTCGAGCTGCTCGGCACCACGCTCATGACCTGGATCGACGAGCAGCAGAAGGCCGGCAAGCTGCCGCGCCCGGCCCGCATCGCGCTGGTCTGGGAGAACACCTCGCACGGCAAGGACTTCCGCAAGGGCGTGTCCGACTTCGCGCAGAAGAGCGGCGGCGCGTTCGAGGTCGTGGTCGACGAGTCGTTCGAGCTCAACGGCAAGGACTTCAGCCCGCTCCTCGGCAAGGTGAAGGCGGCCAACGCCGACATGTTCCTGGCCGACGCGCACCTCCCCGACTACATCACGATGCACCGGCAGTACGTGGCGGCAGGCCTCTGCCACAAGATCCTCAGCTACGGCGCGCGCGGCTCCGAGAAGGCCGCGATCGAGGCGCTCGGCCAGGAGAACGTGACCTACATCCTGTCGGGCGTGTGGTGGAACGCCCAGCTGGCCGACAAGATCCCCGCGTCGAAGCACTTCGCCGACCTCTATCGCGCGCGCTACGGCGACAAGAAGCCGGAGTGGTTCCAGGCGCTGGCCTACGAGACCGCGCACGCGCTGTTCACCGCCATCGAGCAGGCCGGCACCACCGATCGCGAGAAGGTGCGCCAGGTGCTGGCCTCGATGAAGATCCCCTCGCTCCTGCCCGGCGGCACGCTGGAGTTCCCGGCCGCCACCGGCGCGCAGGTGCAGAACCCGTTCGTGCTGCAGCAGAACACGCCCGAGGGCAAGTCTCCGATCATCTATCCCAAGGAGATCGCCAGCGGCGAGGGCATCGCCCCCAACCCGCGCTGCGCGAAGTAGCCCCGCATGGCGCGGTTCATCGACCTCGTCTTCCGCGCCATCCTGCTCGCCGGGCTCTACGCCACCATGGCGTACGGGCTCGGCCTCATCTACGGGGTCCTGCGCGTGGTCAACCTCGCGCACGGCGGCATCCTCATGGCCGGGGCCTACCTCGGCTGGATCCTGTTCGACACCTGGCACATCGATCCGTACCTCTCGATCCCGATCGTGCTGGCCGCGAGCTTTCTGTTCGGCGCGGCGCTGTACCGGGTGCTGGTCGTGCACCTGCCGCGCGGCGCCGCCGGCGGCCCGGCCTCCCTGCTGCTGCTTTTCGGCGTGTGGCTGGTGCTGCGCAACGCCGCCTACTGGCTCTTCACCGGCGATGACCGGACCATCCGCACCGCCTACTCCACCCGCGCCATCCTCGTGGCCGGATCCTACCTCGAGGTGAGCCGGCTGGCCGTGCTGGCCATCGCGGTGCTGGTGCCGATCGTCCTCCACGTCCTCCTGCGCCGGACCTACCTCGGCATGGCGATCCGCGCGGTGGCGCAGAACCCCGACAGCTGCGCGGTGGTCGGCATCGACGTCGGTCGCATCTACACCATCACGTTCGGCCTCGGCACGGCGCTGGCCGGACTGGCCGGCCTCCTGTGGGCGACGATCTTCTCGTTCAACCCGAGCTCCGGCGGCAGCGAGCTCCTGAAGTCGTTCGTGGTGGTGGTGCTGGGCGGGCTCGGCAGCACCTTCGGGGTGGCGATCGCCGCCCTCATCGTGGCCGCGGCCGAGGTGTTCGCGATCCTGGTCCTGCCCTCGTACCTGACCAGCGCGGTCGGCTTCGTGCTGCTGGTCCTGGTCCTGGTCCTGCGGCCGGGGGGCCTGTTCGGCCAGCGGGTGCTCGGATGATCGGCCGCATCCCGCGCCGCGGCGCCGCCGGATGCGCCGCCGCGGTCGCGCTCCTGGCCGCCGCGCCGGTCGTCCTCGATCTCACGCCGTACAGTCACAACCTGCTCACGCTCGCCTTCCTGATGATCGCCGGCGCGCTGGCCTGGAACTGGATGGGCGGCTACGTCGGGCAGGTGAGCTTCGGCCACGCCATCATGTTCGGCATCGGCGGGTTCGTGTCGGCGCGTCTGGTGCTGTCGGGCGCGCTGCCGGCGCCGCTGGCCTGGATCGCGGGCGGCCTGGTCGGAGGCGTGGCCGCGCTCGGCGCCCACCCGATGCTGCGCCTGCGCGGCCCGTACTTCTCGATCGCGACCATCGGCGTGGGCGAGGCGGCGCGCCTGATCTTCACCTACTGGGAGAGCTTCACCGGCGGCTCGTCGGGCCTGTCGCTGCCCATCGATCCCATCCTCAAGTACCAGCTCTACTGGTGGAGCCTGTGGCTCGCCGCCGGGGTCGCGGCCGCGTCGTGGCTCATGCGCCGCTCGACCCTCGGGCTCCAGCTCCTCGCCATCAAGTCGGACGTCGAGGCGGCGGCCGACGTCGGGGTGTCGGCCACCTTCTACCAGGACCTGGTCTTCTGCCTGTCGGGTGCGGTCGTCGGGCTGACCGGCGCCCTGTACGCGTCCTACTTCGCGTACATCGAGCCGGCCGATCTGTTCGGCTTCGATCGATCGATCGGGTTCGTGCTGATGGCGGTCATCGGCGGGCTGGGCACGCCGTTCGGCCCGATCCTTGGCGCGGTCGTGTTCGTGCTGCTGCGCCAGAGCCTGCTCGCGACCTACCCGCAGCTCTACCTCGGCCTCTACGGCGGGCTGCTCATCGTCATCATCCTGTTCGAGCCGCTCGGCCTGACCGGGCTCGGGCTGCGCACGGCCCGCCTGGTCCGCCGGCTGCGCGCCTCGCGGTCGGCAGCGAGGGCCGCGTGAGCCTGCTCGCCGTGCGCGCGCTGTCGCGCAGCTTCGGCGGGCTGCGCGCGCTCGACGGCGTCGACCTGGCGCTGGCCGAGGGCGAGATCCTCGGCGTCATCGGGCCCAACGGCGCCGGCAAGACGACGCTGTTCGGGGTGATCGCCGGCTCGCTGCCGCCGAGCGCCGGCGAGGTGCAGCTGGCCGGCCGCCACATAGGCGGCATGCCGGCCCATCGCATCGTGCGCGCCGGCGTCGTGCGCACCCACCAGATCGTGCGGCCGTTCCCCCACCTGACCGTGCTCGAGAACGCGACGGTGGCGGCGCTGCACGCGGGAGGCCGCGCGTCGGGCCCGGCGCCGTCGCGCGCCGCCGAGGTGCTCGAGTTCGTCGGCCTGGCCGACCGCGCCGACCGGCTGCCCGGGACCTTGACCCTGGCCGCGCGCAAGCGGGTCGAGCTGGCCCGCGCGCTCGCCACCGCGCCGCGCGTGCTCCTGCTCGACGAGGTCATCGCCGGGCTGGCTCCGGCCGAGGCCCAGGCCCTGGCCGCGCTCATCCGCCGCATCCGCGACGAGCGCGGCGCCTCGATCATCATGATCGAGCACGTCATGCCGGCGGTCATGAGCCTGTCCGACCGCGTCGTCGTCCTGGATCACGGCAAGCGCATCGCCGAGGGCACGCCGGCCGAGGTGGTGCGCGATCCGCAGGTGCTGGCCGCCTATCTCGGGCCCGGAGGCGCCCCGTGAGCCTGCTCGAGGTCGCCGGCATCGACGTCTACTACGGCGACGTCCAGGTGCTGCACCAGCTCAGCCTCGAGGTGCGCGATGGCGAGATCGTGACCTTGCTGGGCTCGAACGGGGCCGGCAAGACCACCACCCTGCGCGCCATCGCCGGCCTGGTCGCGACGCGCGCCGGCAGCATCCGCTTCCGCGGCCAGTCGCTGGTCGCGGCGCCGGCCGCGGCCCGGGCCGAGCTCGGCATCGCGCTGGTGCCCGAAGGGCGCGAGCTGTGGCCGCAGCTCACCGTGCGCGAGAATCTGGTCCTCGGCGCCTATCACCGCAAGGCGCGCGCCCGCGCGACCGCAAATCTCGAGTCCGTCTTCGCGCTGTTCCCGCGCCTGGCCGAGCGAGCCGGGCAGCTGGCCGGCAGCCTGTCGGGCGGCGAGCAGCAGATGTGCGCCATCGGCCGCGCGATCATGAGCGAGCCGGTCCTGCTCATGCTCGACGAGCCCAGCCTCGGGCTCGCACCGGTGGTGGTCGATCAGGTGATGCGCACGCTGGCCGAGCTCCACACCGGCGGTATGACCATGCTGCTGGTCGAGCAGAACCTGCGCAAGGCGCTCGAGATCGCGCAGCGCGGCGCGGTCATCGAGACCGGCCGCATGCGCCTCGAGGGGACCAGCGCCGAGCTGGCCGCCAATCAGGACGTTCGCGCGGCCTACCTCGGCATGTGACGGCGCTATGCTTGCCGCCAGCGGCAAGGAGGACGGCGCATGGCGAGGCTGACGTTCCAGCTGCGGCGGAGGGATTAGCGGTGCGCATCGCGCTCTGCTCGGACGAGCCCTATCCGGTTCACGCGACCGTGCGCCGCTGGCTCGAGGAGCGCGGCCACGAGGTCGTCCCGTTCGGCGCGGTCGCGAGCGGCGCGGAGACGGCGTGGGCGCCGCTGGCCGAGGAGGCCGCCGAGGCGGTGGCGAGCGGCCGATGCGACGAGGGCGTCTTCTTCTGCTGGACCGGAACCGGCATCAGCATGGCGGCCAACAAGGTGGCCGGGATCCGGGCCGCGCTCTGCTCGGACCCGGGCCAGGTCGCCGCCGCCCGGGTGTGGAACCACGCCAACGTGCTGTGCCTGTCGAACCGCACGATGGCCGACGACATGGCGCGCGAGATGCTGGCCGCCTGGTTCGACACCGACCCGGGCGACCGCGGCGCCGAAGGCGTGGCCGCGCTCGCCGCGGTGGACGCGCGCCACCGGCGCCCGGGCTGAGCGAGCGGCCGGGGATCCAGCTGCACGTCGACGCGGTCACCGCCGACGTCGACCTCGACGAGGGCCCCTCGCGCGTCCGTCACGATGACCTGCTCCGGTGCATCACCCCGCCGGGTCGATCGATGAGCCGGGATGCATGCGCTTGAGCGCCGGCCCTGCACCGGTTAACTTGACGAGAGCAGCGACCACGGCTGCGCCGGTCGTGGGCCAGCTGCGCGGCCGCAGCGAGCGAGGGCGAACACATGACTGCGCTGGCCATCCGCGAGGAGGACAACCTCTCGCCGTCCGAGCTTCGCGACATCTGGTCCATCCTCTTGCACGACGATCGGGTCGCGGGCTTCGCCATGATGGCTCGACCGGACGCGGAGGACTTCTTCCTCGTCCTGCCGGCGATCGACCAGGCCGAGCTCCTGCTCAGCCTGCCGCTCAACGAGCAGCGGTCCTGGATGCGGCTCCTGGCACCGGACGACGCGGCGGACCTGCTCCAGGTCGCGCCCTTGCCCGATCGCGACCGCCTCCTCGCGCTGGTCGACGACCCGACGCGCAAGGAGGTGCGCGCGCTCATGGCCTACGAGGAGGACGCGGCCGGCGGCCTCATGAACCCGCGCTACGCCCGCCTCCGTCCCGACATGACCGTCGACGAGGCGGTGAGCTACCTGCGCCGGCAGGCGCGCACCCAGCTCGAGACCATCTACTACCTCTACGTGCTCGACGAGGAGAAGCACCTCCTCGGCGTCCTCTCGCTGCGCCAGCTGTTCGCGGGCCCGGAGAAGGCGGTGCGCGAGCTGATGCAGACCAACGTCATCTCGGTGCGCGAGGACCAGGACCAGGAGACGGTCAGCCGCATCGTCGCGCAGCACGATCTCTACGCGGTCCCGGTGGTCGACGCCGAGAACAGGATGAAGGGCATCGTCACGGTCGACGACATCGTCGACGTGGTGCAGGAAGAGGCCACCGAGGACATCCAGAAGTTCGGCGGCATGGAGGCGCTGGACCTCCCGTACATGAAGGTCAGCTTCGGCAAGCTGGTGAGGAAGCGGGGCTCGTGGCTGGCCGCGCTGTTCCTGGGCGAGATGCTGACCGCCACCGCGATGGCCTTCTTCGAGGCCGAGATCGCCCACGCGGTGGTGCTGGCCCTGTTCGTCCCGCTCATCATCTCGAGCGGCGGAAACTCGGGCTCCCAGGCCTCCACCCTGGTGGTGCGGGCGATGGCGCTGGGCGAGGTCAAGCTGCGCGACTGGTGGCGGGTCGGCCGGCGCGAGCTCGCCACCGGGATCACGCTGGGCGCTCTCCTGGCCTCCATCGGCTTCCTCCGCATCGTGGTGTGGCAGGCGGTCACGCCGACCTACGGCGAGCACTACTTCGTGGTCGCGGTGACCGTGTTCGTGAGCCTGCTCGGGGTCGTGACCTTCGGGACGCTGGCCGGATCGCTCCTGCCCTTCGTGCTGCGGCGCCTCCACCTCGATCCGGCCAGCGCGTCGGCGCCGCTGGTGGCCACGCTGGTCGACGTCACCGGCCTCGTCATCTACTTCTCGGCCGCGAGCATCATCCTGCGCGGGACGCTCCTCTGACTCGGCGCTGGGCCGCCCTCCGGCCCTGCTCCACATCCATCGGGCCTCGGTCCGAGCTTCTGCTCCTGAATGCGACCAGCAGCGCCGCCAGCGCGAAGGCGGTGATGGTCGCACCGAACGCGCTGCTCGCCGCGATCGGGCCGGCCGCGCGCGAGACCAGGCCCACGCCGATGACCGGCAGCGAGTTGCCGGCATAGCACACCACGAAGTAGCTCGAGACCACCTCGCCGCGGCGGTCGGCGGGCGCGAGCTCGCTGGCTCTCTGCAGGCCGCCGCGGTAGCCGAGCGCGGAGGCCACGCCGCTGAGCGCGGTGCCGGCCACGAGGATCGGCATCGACGCGAGCGCCTGCGCCGCGACCAGCAGCCACGCGGCCGGCACCAGCAGCACGAGCCCGCCGACCATCGCGGTGCGGCTGGCGAGGCGCCGCGTGGCGACGACGGCGATGGCGGCGACGGCGCAGAGCTCGGTGACCACCGCGCCGCCGACCGCGCTGCTGGTCACGCCCAGGTCCGCGGCCAGGACGCTCGGGATGAGTGCGCCGTAGAAGCCGAGCAGCCCGAAGGTGCCGAACGCGGTCGCCGCCGGCGCCAGGAACGGGACGCGGACATCTGCCGGCACACCGAGGCGCGGCCGCAGCGACATCGCGCCGTGGCCGGCCGCGGCGACGACCGTCTCGCGGGTCCGCCAGATGAGCGGAGCGATGGCGGCGAGCGCGACCAGATAGATGATGAACGGGAGGCGGAGCGGCGCGGGCGCGTACCGGGCGAGCACCCCGCCGACCAGCGCGCCGGCCGCGAGCCCGATCATGTTGGCGCTGGTCGCCACCAGGCTGGCGCGCGACGAGTCTCTCCCGTCGGCCGCTCCGAGGTCGACCAGCCAGGCCGCCGCCGCGCCGGACGCGAGGCCGATGGCGAGGCCGCTGGTGGCGCGCGCCCAGAACAGCCAGCCGGTCCCGCCGGCGAGGAGAAAGAGGAGCGTGCCGACACCGGCCAGACCGATGGCCGCTAGCGCGACGCGCCTCCTGCCCACCAGGTCGGACAGGCGGCCGAAGAGGAGCAGCGCCGCCAGGTTGCCGACCACGTAGCTGGCGTAGATGAGGGTGAGCGTGACCTGCGAGAAGCCGAGCTTCTTCTGGTACAGCACGTAGAGCGGGGTGAGGAGCGTGCTCCCCATGAACATGATGGCGATGAGGGCGGCGACCACCGCCGCCGCGCCGCCGCCGGCCGCCGTGCCCGGGGATGGCCGCCGATCCATCCAGGATCCATTCCGCGCCCGCGCGTCGCGGCAAGCGATGAACCTGGTTGGACAGGAGGTTGAGCGCGAGAGGGGATCGGTCCTGTGAATCGAGGACCGATCCTCCGTTCTCGTTCACCGCGGGGGGCGGGGGAGCAGGCCTGTCGTCGCCCCTCTCGCCCCGCATCGATCCGGTCAGTGCATCTCAGTGCATCAGGCGCTGCAGGAGCGCCACCTTGTCGTTGTTCCAGGTCGACCAGTCGTCGAGGAGCACCCCGCCGGTGTCGCCCGAGTTGGGATTGACCGCCCAGTAGAAGTTGTTCGGGGTCCCGCGGGCGAGGAGGTAGTCGACGAACTCGTCCTGCCACAGGCGGTCGTTCTGCGACTCGGTCGGGCTGGTGGTGTAGTGGCCGCCGAACTCGCCGACCACCACCGTGAACCCCTGACTCGAGAGATGGCCGAAGTGCGTGTTCCAGATCCCGGGCATGTTGTCGGGATAGGCTGGATCGCTGAAGTAGCTCTGCACCGACACGCTGGGCCCGTAGGCGTGCGGGCTGAAGACCAGCCGGTTGGCCGGGATGCCGGAGATGGCGCCGGCCTCGAACAGGTTGCCGCCCCAGTTGGTCGAGAAGCCGCCGTTGGCCGATACGTTGCCGACGCCCTCCACCCAGATCGTGATCCCGGGGTTGATGGCCAGCGCGGCCTGGCCGGCCTGCGAGACCAGACCGGCCCAGGCCGACCAGGTCAGGGCGTGCGGCTCGTTGGTCAGGTCGATGCCGACCACGTTGTCGAACGAGAGCGAGAGCTGCGCCAGCGACTGGATGTCCGAGATCCAGCTCTGCAGCGAGTAGCCGGAGCACGCGATCGGGCTGCCGGGCAGGCCGGCGCCCAGCCGCGCCGGGTCGCAGGTGTGGAAGTCGAGCAGGACGAACACGCCCGCCTGCTTCGCCTTGGTCAGGGTCCACTCCAGCGCGGTGCGGCCGTCCTGCCCGTCGAGCGCGGCGAAGTCCTCGCCCTGCCACGGCCCGCTGTCGATCGGGAAGCCGTGGCGGATGGTCTGGGGAGAGAGCGGCAGGCGCAGGGCGTTGAAGCCCTTGCTCTTGATGTCGGACAGGAAGCTGGCCAGCTGGCGGCCGGTCCACAGGCCGTGGAGGACGCGGTTCTGGGTCTCCAGGCCGAACCAGTTCAGGCCTGAAATCCTGAGCTCGGTGCCGTTGCGGAACAGCTTGCCGCCCGAGGTGGAGTAGCCGGTGGAGCCGCCGTCGTCGCCGCCGTCATCCGCGCCGTCGTCGGTGCTGCCGTCGTCGGTGCCGCCGTCGTCGGTGCTGCCGTCATCGGCCCCGCCGTCATCGCCGCCGCTGCCGTCGAGCGGGATGGTCTGTCCGTTCACGACCAGGCCGCTGATGGTGGCCCCGGCGAACGTGCCGGTGCCGGTGAAGCCGACGTCGAAGCTCTGGCCTCGGGCGATCGGACCGTGCACCAGCCAGTCGGGGCTGGTCGCGGTGCGGTCGCCCGACGCGCCGGGAGGCGAGATGGCCCCGTTCCAGCCGGTGCCCTGCACGCCGGCGCCGCCGGCCAGCCGGAAGACGACGCGGAACGACGAGATCGGCGCCGCGAACGAGCCGTTGGCCACGCGCACGGCGGCGTTGAAGCCGCCCTGCCACGTGTTGGTGGCGACGACGTCGACCGTGACGCCGCCGGCCGACACCGCCAGCGCGCTCGATCCACTGGTCGACGACCCGTCGGCCAGGTCGCTGTCCACGCACGCGCCCAGGCTCGCGGCCACCAGGCCGACGCCGAGCAGCGAGAGAGCCGCTCGCGCGCGCCGCCGCCCGCCCCGGCCGGCCCAGGCCAGGAAGCCGACCAGCAGCGCGGCCAGCGGCCCGGCGCCGCCGCCCGAGGCCTGGCAGCCGGCGTCGTCCTGCAACTCGACGGCCTCCTCCTCCGACAGGAGCGAGCCCCCGGCGGGCGGAACGCCCCACACCAGCGTGCCGCCCTGGTAGAGCGTGACCCGGTTCGAGTCGGCGAAGCTGGTCTTGCTCGCGTCGAACGAGTAGTCGTTGGCCTCGTTGTAGTTGCTCCAGTTGTCCTTGCTGACGCGCAGCTGGATCTCGCCGGTGGACTGCCCGGGCGCCAGGGTGCCCATCCCGGCCGCGAAGCTCACCTGCACGTAGCTGTCGGCGGTCGCGCTGCCGGGGCTGAGCGCCACGAACTGGCCCGACACGTTGCCGCAGCCGCGCGGCGTGTAGTCGCACCACAGGGTCTGCGGGCGCTGGCCGTCGACGGTGTACCAGTAGCGCAGGGTCACCTGGCTGAGCGTCACCGTCGTGGTGCCGGTGTTGACGATGTTGAAGTGAGGCCCGAGCTGGTTGTCACCGACGCTCTGATTGCCCGCGCGGTACTGCACCTTGAGCGAGGCGGCGCCCGGCGCGCTGGTCGTCGCGGTCGCCGGGTTGCTGGCCGCCGACACGTTGCCGGCCGCGTCGGCGGCGCGGACGGTATAGGTGTGGGTCGACGACGCGGCCAGCCCGCCGACGGTGGTGGACGGGCCGCTCGCGCTCCCCACCTGGGTGGCGCCCTCGAAGACCCGGTACTCGGTCACGCCCACGTTGTCGGTCGACGCGGTCCACGACAGCGAGATCGAGCTCGAGGTCTGCGACGTCGACACCAGACCCGACGGCGCGGTCGGCGCCTGCGTGTCCACGGGCGGCGGCTGGGAGTTCAGCGGAGGGAACGCGTTGCGCATGAGCTCCTGGAACTGCGCCGGGAACCAGTGGCCGGACAGCGGAGCGCCGCCCAGCGCGCCCGACATGCTGTTGCCGTTGCGCGGGTTGCCGGTGTAGGTCGGATCGCACATCCGGTCGAAGCCCTTGCCCTCGTCGTTCGGGATCTCGGTGCTCGATCCGTCCGACTCGCCGGGCGGCTTGACCCAGACGTAGGCGTCGATGCCGGCCGCCGGCGCGGCGCGCGGGCGCTCGCCCAGCCCGGCGCCGGCCTGGTTGCACCAGTTGCCGAGGTGGATGCGGCGGTCGAGGCGGCCGCCGTTCACGTACTCGTCGGGCGAGGTCGACGGTCCGGGTCCGGTGGGCCGGGCGGTGCCGCCCCACCCGTTGCGCGAGGTGTCGATCAGCATGCCGATGTTCGACGGGAAGCCGGCCTGGACCAGGCGCGCCCGGAAGGCCTGCGCGAACGACAGCTCGTCCACGTAGCGGTTGAAGTCGATCCAGTGCGCGGCCTCGCGGATGGGGCGGCCGGCGATCACGTCGTTGATGGTGAAGAACGGCTCGACCAGGGCCGAGTAGTTGGCCGTGTTGGTGATGAACCCGGTGACGTTGTTGACCGTGCTGCCCGAGGCGCGCGCCGCCGAGGCCAGCATCTCGGCGGTGGCGCCGAAGTTGTCGTCCCAGCCGATCCAGCCGTGGTGGGCCGCGTCGAGGTAGTTGTAGACGTTCGACAGCGCGCCGAGCTGGGCGAGCGCGTAGCCGACGCCGTTGACGTAGCCCCCGTTGGCCTTCATCACGTCGCACTGCGGTGTCTGGGTCGGCCGCCCCGACACGTTGGTGACCAGGTTGGGCAGCGAGTCGATCTCGATGATCGCCACCACCCGCAGGCTTGCGTACGCCGGATCGGCCAGGATGTCGGCGATGACGTCGATGTACTCCGTCTTGTAGCGGGGCAGGTCGTTGGGGCCGAGCTCACCGTTGGAGGCGAGCGCGGCGCAGTCGCGGCCGGGCAGGTCGTAGATGACGATCTGGATGACCATCGGCTGGCCGTTGGCCTGGTCGAGCGCCTCGTCGAGGTGATCGCGCAGGCCCATGCCGCCGCCGACGCCGCCGATCGCCGCGATGCGGTCGAGCCACACCGCGGTCGGCTGGTTGGCGACCGCGCTGCCGCCGGGCTCGGCGGCGGCCTTCGCCGACCACTCCGGGTTCACGTACACCCGGGCGCCGGCGTACGGGTTGTCCGCGCGCGCCTGCGCGCTGGCCACGGCGGCGGGCGCGGTGAGGGCCGCGAGCGCGAGCAGCGCGGCCATGGTTCTGGCTCTTCGGTGTGTCATGGCGGTGACCCCTCCCTCTGCTGATGGCTGGCATCGAGCATCGAGAGCGAGACCTGTTGGCCTGGGTCACGTTCAGGCCCGAAAATCGTCGGGCTCAGCGTCCGCCGTGACTGGCAGCGTGACGGGAGGGTAACACCCACACGCGGATTCGTGAGCTTGGCGGCAATTGACGCGGCAATGGGAGGCCATTGACGACAGGGACGAGATTGCCAGTCTGGAGTACTCCCGCAGACCACACGGCAGCGCCTCCTCGACTCGTCGTCGGCGCCTCAGGGCGCTCCCGGATCGCGGGCCGCGCCGCCCGACGCGCGCGGTCGGATGAGGAAGCCCGCCGCCCGCTGTTCGAGGATGTGGGCGACCCAGCCGGCGCTGCGGCCGACGGCGAACAGCGCCGCCGGGGCGCCGCGCGGGAGGCCGAGCGCCGACGACAGCGCGACCAGGCCGAGGTCGCAGGTCGGGTGAGCGCCGGCGACCGCCGGCCCCGCGGCCGCGAGGGCGAGCGCGATGCCCACGCGCGGGCGCGCCGGCCCGAGCGCGCGGGCGAGGCGAAGGATCGGCGACGCGCGCGGATCGCCGTCGCGATAGAGCCGGTGGCCGAAGCCGGGCAGATCGTCGCCGCGGGCCATGCGATCGCGCAGCGTGGCGGCGGCGCGCCTCGCCGACCCGGCCTCGTCGACCAGCGCCTCCACCCGCGCCGTCATCGCGCCGTGCCGCGGCCCGGACAGGGTGGCCAGCGCGGCGCCGATGCATGCGTGGAGATCGGCGCCGGTCGACGCGGCCACCCGGGCCGCGAACGTGGACGCGTTGAGCTCGTGATCGGCCATGAGGACCAGCGCCGCGTCGAGCGCGGCGGCCACCTCGCGCGACGAGGCGCGCCCGAGCGCGCGCGCGACGATGCCCGCCACGGTCGGCGCCTCCAGCGCATGGGCGGCGCGCTCGGGCGCCACCCCCGCGGCCAGGAGCGGGATGAGCGCGCGCGCGCGGGCCAGCTCGGCCTCCGGGCGCGCGTCGTGGCGATCGGGCTCGCGGAGCCCCAGCGCGGCCACCACCACCGGCAGCGCGGCGCCGGGCGCGCCATCGGAGGGCACGAGGCGCGCGATCGGGCCCCACGCCGCCACGACCCGCGGCCAGTCCGGCGCCGCGTCGGGCAGGACGCCGCTCCACAGCAGCTCCGCGGTGCGCTCGAGGCCGACCCGCCGCGCCGCCAGCGCCACCGCCGCGTGACCGCGGTAGACCGGACCGCCGTCGCCCAGCGCGGTCACCGCCGAGTCGAGCACCGGATCGCCCCAGCGCAGCGCGCCGGCCGCCACCGCGCCGTGGCCGGCGCGCGCGCGGTGCCGGGCCGCCAGGCGCTCGACCTCGCCGCGCTCGTAGCGGCGAGCGCGGCCGCGGGGGCCCGGCGCGCTGCGCAGGAGCCCGCGCGCCACGTACGCGTACAGGGTCCGGCGCTCGACGCCGAGCAGCGCGGCGGCCTGGGCGGCGGAGAGCCATGGTTGATTGTCGAATCCACGTTGATCAACCATACCCATTCACCCTACGCTTCATCCAACCTCCATGGAACTCATCTACGCACCCGGCCTGGACAGCATCATCGCCTGCGAGACCGCCCTGTCCGACGTCGACGGCGAGCGCGGCCGCCTGGTCATCGCCGGCGAGGACGTCGAGCAGCTGGCCGGGCGGGCCGGCTTCGTCGAGGTCGCCGCCCGGCTGTGGCGCGCCGCCGGTCTCGAGGTCCCCGCCGACCTGGCCGGCGCGCTCGGCGCCGCCCGCGCCGCGGCCTTCGCGCGCATGCCCTGCCTGGGCGACGCGCTCGCGGCGCAGGACGGCATGGACGCGCTGCGCGGCGCGGTCGCCCAGCTGCCGGCCACCGGAGACCTCGCGGCCGACGCCATCGCCGCGACCGGCGCGATCGCCGTCTTCGCCGCCGCCTGGGCGCGCGGCCGCCAAGGCCTGGCCGCCATCGCCCCCGATCCGGCCGCGCCCCACGCCGCCGACTACCTGCGCATGGTGGCCGGCGAGGCCCCCGCGCCGCGCGCGCGCGCCCTCGACCGGTACCTGGTCACCGTCAGCGACCACGGCATGAACGCATCCACCTTCGCGGCCCGCGTGGTCGCGTCGACCGGCTCCGACCCGGTCTCGGCCGTGGTCGCCGCCATCGGCGCCCTGAAGGGCCCGCTCCACGGCGGCGCCCCCGGCCCGGTCCTCGACATGCTCGACGCGGTGGCGGTGCCGGGCGCCGCGCGGGCGTGGCTGGCCGCCGAGCTCGACGCCGGCCGCCGCATCATGGGCATGGGCCACCGCGTCTACCGGGTGCGCGACCCGCGCGCCGCCGTGCTCGAGGCCGCCATCGGCGAGCTCGAGCGAGCCGGCGCCGCCACCGGCCGGCTCGCCCTCGCCCGCGCGGTCGAGCAGGCGGCCGCGCAGCTCTTGCGCGAACGCCACCCGGACCGCGCGCTGGCCGCCAACGTCGAGTTCTACACCGCGGTCCTGCTCGACGCGGTCGGCCTCCCGCGCGCGCTCTTCACCCCGACCTTCGCCGCAGCCCGTGCGGCCGGCTGGACCGCGCACATCGCCGAGCAGCGCCGGACGGGCCGCCTCATCCGCCCGCAGTCGCGCTACGCCGCCCCCGCCGGCCAGCCGGCACAGTAGCCGGCGCAGCAGCCGGCTCGCTTCCCGGCGCGCGCTCTGCGCCGTTGCCGCGCCGCAACACGAGCCCGGCTCGCCGCGCCGCCCTCCACTCTTCGCGATGGGCGAAGCCCGGTGGACTCTGTATGCTTCGCCTGGGCCATGAGC
>DATFRY010000219.1:0-21342 GCA_035262925.1 Kofleriaceae bacterium
GGCCAGGCGCAGGTGATGCGGCTCGAAGAAGAAGTCGAGGTCGGCCGCCGACAGGAAGCCGCTCGCCGGGCTGGCCGCCTCGCTCGCCTCGCTCATCGGGTGGGCTCCCCGCCGCGCGGGCCGCCCCGGTCATCGCCGCCGCCGCGCTCGTCCACCACCTCGGCGCCGGCGAAGCGCGGCGGCTGCCTGGCCACGAACGCCTCGTGCGCGGCTCGGAAGTCAGGATGCTGCATGCACAGTGCCTGCGCCTGGGCCTCGGCCTCGATCGCCGCGGCCAGGCTCATCTGCCCCTCGCCCTCCATCATCTTCTTGGTCATGGTGTGGGCGAAGGCCGGGCCGCGCGCAAGCCGCTCGGCCCACTCGTCGGCGCGCGCCACCGCGGCGGCCGCGTCCGGCTCCACCCGGTTGACCAGCCCGATGCGCAGCGCCTCGTCGGCCTCGATGATGTCGCCGAAGAGGAGCAGCTCGGCCGCGCGCCCGCGCCCGACCAGCCGCGGGAGCAGGTACGCCGCGCCCATGTCCGCTCCGCAGAGACCCACCCGGGGGAAGATGTAGCCGAAGCGAGCCTGGGCCGCCGCCACGCGCAGGTCGCACGCGGCCGCGATGACCGCGCCGGCCCCGACCGCGACGCCGTTGACCGCGGCCACCACCGGGCGCGGCACGGCGCAGATGGCGTGGATGAGCCGGCCGGTCATGCGCGTGAACTCGACCAGGCCGGCCGCGTCGCGCGAGAACAGCTCGGCGATGATCTCGTGCTGATCGCCGCCCGAGCAGAAGCCGGGCCCGCGCCCGGTGATGGTGATGGCGCGCGCCTCCGCCACCTGGCCGAGCGCCTCGAAGGTGTCGGCCAGCTCGCGGTAGATCTCGAAGGTGAGCGAGTTGCGTTTCTGCGGGCGATCGAGCGCGATGCGGGCGACCCCGCGCGAGAGCTCGAAGGCGAAGCTGCGGGGCGCGAGCGTCATGGCCTCTCTCCTCGCATCACAGGACCGCGACCGCCTGGATCTCGACCACGGCGCGCGGCTCGACCAGCGCGCGCACCTCGACCAGCGCCATGGCCGGGTAGTAGTCGGCGAACCGCTCGCGCCAGAGCCGCCCGATCTCGCGGCGGGCGTCGCGATAGGCGGCCACGTCGGTGACGTAGATGGTGAGCTGCGCGATGTCGCGCGCGCCGCCGCCCGCGGCCGCGACCACCGCCAGCACGTGGTCGAGCGCGCGGCCGAACTGGTGCGCCATGTCGTCGGACGCGAAGCTGCCGTCCTGCTCCCAGCCGACCTGGCCGGCGACGTACAGGGTGCGCCCGGCCGGCGCCGCGATCCCGTTCGAGTAGCCGCGCGCCGGCGGAAAGCCGTCCGGATGTACGATCTTCACTTGAGCACCTGTCCCCCGTCGATGAGCATCGCCTGTCCGTGCACCGCCCGGGCCTCCTCGCGGCACAGGTACTCGACCATGGCCGCCACCTCGTCGGCGGTGAGCATGCGCCGCTGCGGGCTCATGTCGGCCAGCGCCGCCCGGGCGTCGTCCTCGCTGCGCCCGGTCGCGCCCGCGATGCGCGCGACCGCCTCCTCCACCATGCGCGTCTCGACCCAGCCGGGGCAGACCGCGTTGATGGTGACGCCGGTCCTCGCCAGGTCGATGGCCAGCGCGCGCGTCATGCCCACCATGGCGTGCTTGGACGCGCAGTAGGCGATGGTGTAGCGGTAGCCGGACACGCCGGCGTTGGACGCGAGGTTGACGACGCGTCCCCAGCCGCGCTCCACCATGCCGGGCACGAAGGCGCGGGTCAGGCGGAACGCCGACGTGACGTTGACCTCGAGCACGCGGTCCCAGTCCTCGTCGCCGGTGCGGGCCAGCGGCGCGCTGAGCGCGATGCCGGCGTTGTTGACCAGGATGTCGACGCCGCCCACCTCGGCCGCGACGCGGGCCAGCGCGCGGTCGGTCGCCGCCCGGTCGTCGAGCGCGCAGGTGATGGCCAGGCCACCCACCTCCTCGGCCACGCGGGCGGCCTGGTCGCTCCGCGCCCACACCACGAGGCGCGCGCCGGCCGCGGCCAGGCGCCGCACCACCGCCGCGCCGATGCCGCGGCTCCCGCCCGTGACCAGAGCCGTGCGTCCCGCGAGCCACATGGATCGATGCATAAACCATCTGGCCGCGCGACTCCAGGCGCCCGCTTGACCTGGCGCCGCCGCGGCACAAAAATCGACGGATGAGCCGCACACGCGTCCCCTGGTTCCGGCGGCCCGGCCGCGGCCCGTCCGACATCCCGTTCGACATGTTCGACGCCCCGCGCGCCGCCGAGGAGGCCCGCCGCGCCGGCAAGCTGGCCGGCATCTACCACCACGGCCAGGAGCTGGCCTGGGGCGGGCGCGAGGTGCTGAAGGACCTCATCGCCGAGCACGGGGACATCGCGATCGCGCCCGAGAAGCAGCGGGCGCTCGGGCGCCTGTTCGCCATCATCATGTGGGGCGAGCTGGCGGCGTGGAAGATCTCGGCCCAGCTGGCCGACGAGCTGGTGCCGCTCGAGGCCAAGATGGCGGCCACCAGCCAGGCCCACGACGAGGCCCGCCACTTCTACGTGATGTACGACTACCTGCGCGCGCTCGGCTACGTGCCGCGCACCATCGACCGCTCGTCGCGCGCCGTGCTCGACCTGGTCCTGCGCACCGACTCGATGCTCGAGAAGCTGATCGGCATGCAGCTCATGGTCGAGACCCTCGCGCTCACCATCTTCCAGCTGGTGCGCGAGGCCGACGTCGAGCCGGTCCTGTGCGCGCTGCTCCGCTACTACGAGCGCGACGAGGCCCGGCACGTCGGCCTCGGCATCCAGCACCTGCCCGAGCTCATGCGGCGGGCGTCGCGCTGGCAGACCGCGCGCGCGATCCTGTTCCAGGTGCGCATCGCCGGGTGGACCTTGCGCGGCCTCAAGGAGCTGGAGCCCGACCTGCGCGTGCTCGGCATCCCGAGCCGCCGCGTGCTCATGGTCGGGCGCAACAAGATGTTCACCGCCACCGAGATGCTGTGGCAGGGCATGGGTACCGGTCGGCCGATGTCGCGCGCGAAGCTCGAGGTCGCCATCGACGCGGTCGCCGAGGTCATGTTCCCGCGCGACGGGGTCGGGCCGCGCCTGCGCGACCGCCTGTCCTCGGCCCGCGACGTGTGGCGCAAGGGCGGCCTCGAGACCGAGATGGTCGAGCTGGCCGGCTGACCGGCGGCGGCGCGACGGCGCGGTGTGCGCGACGGAATTGGTGATATCGTCGCGCGATGTCCGACGAGCTCGCCAAGCTGGACGCGACGGCGCAGGCGGCGCTGGTGGCCAGCGATCAGATCAGCCCCGCCGAGCTGGTCGACGCCGCCATCGGGCGCATCGAGCGCGCCAACCCGGAGCTGAACGCGGTCATCCACCCGCTGTTCGACAAGGCGCGCCAGGCCGCGCGCGGCGAGCTGCCGGCCGGGCCGTTCCGGGGCGTGCCGATGCTGATCAAGGACCTCGGCCCGCTCACCGCCGGCGATCCGATGTGCGCCGGCATGGGCCTCCTCAAGCGGCGCGGCTTCGTGGCGCCGCTCGATAGCTTCATCACCCGCAAGCTGCGCCGGGCCGGCTTCGTCCTGTGCGGCAAGACCAACGCTCCGGAGCTGGGCATTCTGCCCACCACCGAGCCTGTCGCGTTCGGCCCCACGCGCAACCCGTACGACCGCGGCCGCTCCCCCGGCGGGTCGAGCGGCGGCTCGGCGGCGGCGGTCGCGGCCGGCATGGTGCCGGTGGCCCACGCCAACGACGGCGGCGGATCGATCCGCATCCCCGCCTCGTGCTGCGGCCTGGTCGGGCTCAAGCCGACGCGAGGGCGTGTGTCGCAGGGCCCGGCGCTGGGCGACGTCAACGGCGGGCTCACCGTCGATCACGTGGTGGCCCGCTCGGTGCGCGACAGCGCCGCGCTGCTCGACGTCCTGGCGGGAGCCATGCCCGGCGATCCGTACGCGGCGCCGCCGCCGGCGCGCCCGTTCGCCGCCGAGGTGGGGGCCGATCCGGGCGCGCTGCGGATCGGCTTCACCACCACGTACCTGTCGATCCAGGGCCAGGCCACGGTCGCCCACGCCGACTGCGTGGCCGCGGTCGAGCGCGCCGCGGCGCTGCTCGGCGAGCTCGGCCACCGGGTCGAGGAGGTGCGGATCGAGCCGCTCCTGGTGCCCGAGTACGTGCCGCGCTTCATCTCGGTCTGGTCGGCCGGCGTCGCGTCCGCGCTCGACGGCTGGGCCGAGCTGCTCGGCGCGGCGGTCACGCCCGACGAGGTCGAGCCGCTGACCTGGGCGCTGGGCCAGATGGGCCAGGCGGTGTCGAGCTCGACCTATCTCCGGGCGTGGGGGTGGCTGCAGCTCAACGCCCGCCAGGTGGCGCGCTTCTGGAAGGACCACGACCTGTTCCTGACCCCGACGGTGGCCGAGCCGCCGCCGCCGCTCGGCACCTTCGACGCGCCGGCCGGAGACGCGATGGCGCCGCTCTTCCGCGCGGCCGGCTTCGCCCCCTTCACGCCGCCGTTCAACGTCACCGGGCAGCCCGCCATCTCGCTCCCGCTCCACCGGAGCGGCGACGGCCTGCCGATCGGCGTGCAGCTGGTCGGGGCCTACGCGCGCGAGGACCTGCTCCTGCGCGTGGCCGCGCAGCTCGAGGCGGCGCGGCCGTTCGAGCACGCCGCGACCATGTGACATCGCGCCTCGTCCCATCCCCCCGAGCGGGTGATGGGTCCGCGGAGCGTGGCGTGCGTCGCACGGGCCGCGTCGCGGCTCGCTTTCGGGCCGGCGCCGATCGGCTCTCGAGCTAGAGTATTCGATCAAGCGTGCGCGCGCGTCGGGGGGAACGGCGCGAGACGCGCAGCGCTCGATCATGGGGAGGGACGGATGAGTGATACGATCGGGAGGACTCAGCTCCAACCGGGAGACGTGCTGCTCTATCACGGCGGCTCGTGGGTCGCGAAGGCGATCCGCCTGTTCGACGGCACCGAGGTCAACCACGCCGGCATCTACGTGGGCGACGGCACCGTCGGTGAGGCGCTGGGGCGCGGGCTCACCCGGCGCTCGCTGAGCGAGAGCGTCGAGGATCAGGAGTACGCCATCATGCGCCGGCTCAAGACCGGCGCAGACATGGAGGCGGTGCGGCGCAAGGCCGAGGAGTACCTCGCGCAGGGCAACCGCTACGGCTACGAGCAGATCGTCCTGCTCGCCATCCTCGGGCTCACCCGCAAGCTGAAGCTGACGCCGGTCCTGCGCCTCATGCTGCGCCGCGTGCTCGACGCCGCGAGCGGCGTGCTGGTGAAGTACGTCAAGGACAAGCTGGGCGAGAGCCGCGAGCCGATGATCTGCTCCGAGTTCGTCTACCGCGCCTACGACGAGGCGCTGCCCGACTCGATCGACGTCTACACCCTGCGCATCGGAGCCGCCACGGCGGCGGCTGCTGCTGCTGCGGCCGGCGGAGCGGGCAAGCGCGGCATGCCGCGCGCCGGCGGGCCGGCCGACGATCGCCCCGAGGTGGCGGCGATCGGCGTGCACCCGGAGAGCCTGCTGGCCTGGGCCTCGTCGCCCGCCAACCGGTTCTGGAACGCGGCGGAGCGCGAGGTGCCGGTGCGGCGGCGCTCGCGCGCGGCCGAGCACACCGCGCCCGAGGACGTCGAGCCGCTCATCCAGCGCTACTTCGAGGAGGTGCGCGGCGACGCGCGCGCCATGGCCGGGCCGGGTGACGACGTCAGCGACGCCGAGCTGCTCGAGGCCATCGACACCTTCGCCGACAAGCTCCACCGCGCGCGCGCGGTCTCCGGCGGGCGCGAGCTGGCCGAGCCGCCGCGGGGAAGCCGCGGGCTGCTCGGCAACCTGCCGGCCGCGCTGTCCAGCCTGTTCCGCACGGCGGCCGACTTCGTCACGCCGGGCGACCTGCTCAAGACCGACAGCCTGTTCTCCCTCGGCAGGCTCGACATGGGGCGCGAGGTGAAGCCGCGGCCCGGTCAGCGCGAGGCGGTGAAGGCGCCGGTCGCGGCGGTGAGCAAGGGCGAGCCGGTCAGGCGAGCCCTGCTGGTCGGCATCAACCACTACCAGGACCCGGGCGCCACCCTGAAGGGCTGCGTCAACGACACGCTGATGATGTGGCAGCTCCTGACCCAGCAGTACCGCTTCGAGCCGGACGACGTCCGCGTGCTCAACGACGAGCGCGCCACCACCGAGGCCATCCGCCAGCGGCTGCGCTGGCTGACCCGCGACGTGGCCCCGGGCAGCGAGCTGGTCTTCCACTACGCCGGCCACGGCTCGCAGGTGCGCGATCGCGGCAAGCTGGACGAGCTCGACGATCACATGGACGAGATCCTGTGCCCGTACGACCTCGACTGGGACGATCCGTTCACCGACGACGAGCTCGCGGCGGTCATCCAGGTGGTCCCGCCCGGCGTGAACTTCACCATCGTGCTCGACTGCTGCCACTCCGGCACCGGAACGCGCGAGTTCTTCAAGGAGCCGGTGGCCGGGCGCACGCCGGTGTCGCGCTTCCTGGTCCCGCCGCCCGACATCGCGCTGCGCGCCGCCAGCCGGGTCGACACCTCCTCGCGCGCGGCCGAGCGCACGGTCAACATGGTCGGCAAGCGAGTCACCAGGAGGAAGCGGTTCGGCCAGAGCGCGGCGGATCAGAACGCGATCGTCCTGGCCGGCTGCCGCAGCGATCAGACGTCGTCCGACGCCTGGATCGACAACGACAACCACGGCGCCTTCACCTATGCGCTGTGGCGCACGCTCACCGATCGCGAGTACGCGTGCTCGTACGAGGACGTGCTGACCGGCGCCAGGTCATGGCTCGGCGACAACGGCTACGACCAGGTGCCGCAGCTGGAGGCGCCGTCGGACAGGACGGCGCTGCCCTTCCTGGCCCGCGAGTCCGCGGCCGGCCGCCGCATCGTGGCGCCGCCGGTGGCCAAGGTGCGGCAGAAGGCCGCGGGCGCGAGAGAGAGGAACGGCGGCGGCCACCGGAGGCCGGGCTCGGCGGCCCACCCGCGATAGCCCGACGCCGTATTCTCGCGGCGCGTCCGTCGGCGGGCCCAGAACGTACCCTCGGTCGGCGCTTCGGGCCTTCCTCGGCCAGCCTCTCAGCCGGACGGGCTGCAGCCGCCCTTCATGGCGGTGATCCAGTCGCGCATCAGCGCCACCGACTCGTCCTGCACCAGCTGGCGCAGGAGCTCCGGCATCCTCACCTCCGGCTCGACCGACTCGATCCGGAAGGTGAGGATCGAGTCGTCGGGCTGGCCCGGCACGATGTCGTAGGAGCGGCCTCCCGTGCCGGGCCCGGCGGCGATCGGCGTCTTGCACACGCCGAGCTTGCCGGGGTCGGTCTGCCCGATCGACAGGTCGAGGCCGCTGGTCCGCGCCGGCCCCACCGGGTTGTGGCAGTGGGAGCAGTTGATGTCGAGCCAGGCGCGCGAGCGGGCGTCGACCGTGCCGCTGTCCGGATCGTCCCACACCGGAGCGCGCGGCGCGTCGGCCGGATCTGCCGGCGCGCCGGTCAGGTAGCCCATCTCGGTCAGGGCCGTGAGCTGATTCTCCGGCCCGCCGCCGCCGTCGAAGTCGCGGTTGAGGTGGCGCGCCTGGATGCCGATGGGACGCACCACGTCGCCGGCCGCGATGTGGCACTCCTTGCACTGGTTGCTGTTGGGCACGAGGTAGTTGAGCTGCCGCGTCTCGCCGTCGGTGTGCACCCACTCGACCGGCACGCGCGCGCCGGCCACGCGCAGCTCGGCGTCGGTCTGCTCCTGGTTCCAGACGTAGATGCGCCCCTTCCAGCCGTCGGCCAGGTGGACCAGGAGCCGGGTCTCGACCAGCTGCTCGCCGCCCTGCGGGTCGCGCAGGTCGTGCAGGTACGAGAACGTCTTGACGATGACCGAGCCGACCGGCATGTCGAAGACGTCGCTCTCCGAGTAGGTCATGGCCTCGCCGGGCGGCAGCCAGATGAAGCGGTGCTTGGTGGCGTAGTCGGAGAACAGCGCCGAGTTGAGGTCGTACGGCACCACCCCCTGATTGGGCAGCTGGCCCGGCCCGTCGGCGAAGAAGCGGTAGCTCGACAGGAGCTGGCACGGCTCGGCGGCCGGGTCGAAGCTCACGTCGGTGCCGGCGCTCGGGTTGCACGCGTCGGCCGGCGCGGCATCGACCGCGGCGTCGGGCGTGCCGCCGGCGTCCGGCGCGGCGGCGATGAGATCGTCGCCGCACGCGCCGGCCAGCGCGCCGCACAGGATGATGAGGGACCGATGGAGGGGCGGCCCCCGACGGGGCCGCGCCCCGCTCAAAGCGGGACTCCGTCGAGCACCACCTCCGGCAGCGGATCGTGCTCGCACAGATACGGCTTGTCGTCGGTCGCCGGGGCCAGGCCGCCCGTGATGATCGGGAGGCAGTCCGACGCCAGATCCGAGTCGCAGACGAAGCCGAGGTCGAGGAAGTCGGCGCCGTCGTTGTTCGACAGGCAGATGTTGAGCTCGGGCGGCAGGAAGCCGTCCACGTCCACCAGCGCGGGATCGAAGTTGCCGTCGACCACGATGTCCGGCACCGCGTCCAGCGAGAGCAGATCGACCACCCCAGCCAGCACCGCGCCGAGCAGACCCTGCGGGTCGTCCCCGCCGCCGTCGAACGTGTTGTCGTGGAACCAGATGGTGTCCGAGTACGGCACGTAGATGTCGTCCGTGATGTCGGTGGCGGTGAGCTGGAAGCTGATGACGCTCGCCTGCGAGGTCACGTTGCCCGAGATCGTGTTGTCGAAGATCTCGACATCGTGGGCGGCCAGCGCGACGAATCCGGTCCCCGGCGGGACCTGCGACACCGTGCTGCCCGGGGTGGCGAAGTTCTCTCCGTTGTTCTCGATGATCATGTTGTTGTACACGCGCGTGCGACCCCCGTCGGGCACGTCCAGCCCGGGCAGGTTGAACACCAGGATCCCGCCGGTGTTGTTGGTCGCCGTGTTGTCGTACACGTCGGCGTCGAACGTGTTCTCGATCTCGATGCCGGCCACGTTGCCCTCGACCGTGTTGCCGCGCACCACCGCCCGCTCCGACTGGCCGACGTAGATGCCGGCGTCGGACGCGCCGCGCACGATCGAGTCCTCGATGAGGACGTCGCTGCACTGCACCGGGTAGAGGCCGTACGCGCCGTTCGCGTCGGTCTGGTCGCCGGTCCACTCGGTCCTGACCCCGCGGAAGACGATGCGCGCGCCGCCCTCGACCTTGACCGCGTCGCCGGCGGTGTCCTCGACGCCGATGTCCTCCATGGTGAAGTCGTCGGCGGTGACCAGCAGGCCCTCGGCGCCGTCGGTCTGCCCGAGGAACGAGAGGATGGTCTGGTCGTCGCCCTCGCCGACCAGGCTCACGCCGTCCACGTCGAGCGAGAGGCCGGTGTCGAACACGTAGGTGCCGGCGTGCATGAGGATGACGTCGCCCGGCTGGGCGTCGATGAGCGCGGTCTGCACCGCCGTCTGGTCGTCGTCGCTGGGCGACAGCTCGATGCAGGCGCCGTCGATCTCGCCGCAGGGGTTGCCGCCGTCGTCGGTGTTGCCGTCATCGGTGTTGCCGTCGTCGTCATCGCCCCCGCAGGCGAGGACGGACGGAGAGAGTACGAGCGCGAACGCGAGTGGGAACGCGAACGAACGTCGCATGAGGGGAGCCTCCCGGAAAGTGGTCAGACCGAACTGGACGGTAACGTCCGTCCGCCACGGAGGTCAACGGTTCGTTTGCCCCGCCGTGGGCTACGTCCGTGTGCGAAAGCTGGCGATCGCGCTGGGAAAGCAGTCGCTCGCGAGGCGCCGGAGGTGACGCGCCCGCCAGCCGGCGTGCACCGCGCCCAGCACGACGATGAGGAACATCATGCGCAGGAGCAGGACCGGCCCCGGCGACAGCACCATGACCGGATCGGCCAGGAGCGAGACGCCCAGGTGCGCGCCGAAGAAGGCCAGCGCGATGAGCGACGCCCCCAGCGGCATGAAGCGCGCGAGCAGGCAGAGCAGGAACAGCGCCCCTGCCTGGATGATGCCCGGCAGCGCGAGCTGCGAGAACTCACCCCGCGCGCCCAGCCATCGCAGGTAGATGTAGGACATCGCGAGGCTCACCAGCTCGATCCCGCCGAGCGCAGCGAGCCACCGCTGCAGGGACGAGATGGCGGGGTTGATCTGCCCGGCGACCGCCAGCTCCAGGTCGCGATCCGCTCCGCAGCCGGCGCAGTAGCGTTGATCGATCGTGAGCGCGGCGCCGCAGCGCAGACACGTCGTGTTGAGCTCCTTGGGCGGCAGCATGAGCCAAGTATAGCCCCACCGCCGGAGGACGCCGTCGGTTACTTCTCGCCCAGCTCGCGCTTGATGCTCTCGATCACCTCGGCATAGCTGGTGCTCTTGACCACCTCGGCCAGCTCCTCGGTGTAACGGGTGACGAGATCGTCGCGGTTGCGCTCGCGGGCGTCCTGCCGGCTCTTGTAGAGGGTGATGAAGGCGCGCTCGGCGTTGACGAAGTACTCGACGGCGGCGATGACCGCCCGGGCGGTCGAGGTCGCGATCGAGCGCGACGAGTCGGAGAAGGTGAACACCTTGCCGTCGGTGTTGCGCACCTCGAGCACGACCTCGCCGACCGAATCGGCGCCGGCGCGGCGCTTCTTGGTGTCGAGCCGCGCGTGGATGTGGAAGCTGGCCAGCTCGATCGACTTGAGCGACTGGTACTCGATCTCGTACCGCTTGAACAGCCCGGCGACGAGGGCGTCGACCAGGCCGACGCCCTCCCCTTCCACCACGTGCGAGCTGCCGTTCTGCGCTGTCTCCAGCACCACTCGACTCTTCCCGGTCGCGCTGTCCTCCTCGAGGACCAGGTGCTTGACCTCGAGATTGAGAAAGTCGCTGCCGAGCACGCGGCGGATGAGCTCCAGGTTGGCAGGCGGGCGCTTGGTCACGGGTTGATCATAGCAGCCCTGACAAGCTCCAGCCCCGCCGCGCTCCCGGTGCATACTCGGAGCGTGGACCCCGACCCGCGCACGATCGCCCGTCTACGCTCCCATCTGCGCGCGCTGCGCAGCTGCGAGCGCTGTCCCGAAATGAAGCCGCCGGTGGTGACCGGCGCCGCAGTCGTCTCGCCGGTCCTGCTCATCGGCCAGGCGCCCGGCGTTCACGAGGGCGAGCTCGCCCGCCCGTTCGCCTGGACCGCCGGCAGGACCATGTTCGGCTGGTTCGCGGACATCGGTCTGGCTGAACCGGACTTTCGCGCGCGGGTGTACATGGCCGCGGTGTGTCGCTGCTTCCCCGGCAAGAGCCCGGGCGGCGGCGACCGCGTGCCGTCGCCCGCCGAGATCGCCGCGTGCTCGCGCTGGCTCGCCGACGAGGTCGCGCTGCTCCGGCCCGAGCTCATCCTCCCGGTCGGCAAGCTGGCGATCGCGCAGGTCCTGCCCGCCGCGCAGAAGCTCGATCAGGTGGTGGGTCGGCTGGTGCGCGCCGAGCTGCACGGCCACCAGGCGGACGTGATCCCCCTGCCCCACCCGTCGGGAGCGTCGACCTGGCACCGGATCGAGCCGGGCAAGACGCTCCTGCGGAAGGCGCTGCGCCTGGTGGCCGCTCACCCGGCGTTCCGAGGCCTGCTGGCTCGCCCGGAGCGGGCAGAGGTGCAGGCATGAGCGCGCGCGGCGACGGGGTGGCGGCGTGGCTGGCTCGCCTCATCGAGGTGCCGACCCACAACCCGGGCGGCGACGAGCCGGCGCTGGCCCGTCTCCTGGCCGAGGCGCTGGCCGCGCGCGGCGCCGACGAGGTCGAGGTCGAGCTGGTGCCGCGCCCGGTCTCCGACGAGGTCCCGCCGGGCACCTCGGGAGCGTACGTCTACGCGCGCTGGGGCCAGCCGCGGCTCCTGGTCAACACGCACATCGACACGGTGCCGCCCAACCGATCGTGGAGCCGCGATCCGTTCGCGCCGCTGGTCGACGGCGATCGCCTGGTCGGCCTGGGATCGGCCGACACCAAGGGCGCCGCGGCCGCGATCCTGTGCGCGCTCGAGCGCGAGCAGCCGCGCGACGTCGCGGTGCTGTTCTCCGGCGACGAGGAGTTCACCGGCACCTGCGCGCGGGCCTTCCTGGCCTCGCCGCGCGCGGCGGGCATCGAGCGGGCGCTGGTGTCCGAGCCGACTCGCCGGCGCGTCGGCGTGCGCCACCGCGGCGTGGCCTGCTTCCGGGCGGAGGTGGCCTCGGCCGGCGGACACTCGTCGCGCGCCGACCGGCTGCCCAAGCCCATCGTCGCGCTGGCGCGGCTGGCGGTCGAGCTCGACGGCGTGGCGGGGCGCTGGATCGATCGCGGGCCGCCGGGCATGACCGGGCTGTGCATGAACGTGGCGTCGATCGACGGCGGCGTGGCGTTCAACGTGGTGCCCGAGCGCGCGGCGCTCACCTTCTCGTTCCGCGCGCCGCCCGGCTGCGATCGCACGGCGCTCGACCGCGATCTGGTCCAGGCGGTGGCCAGCGCGGCGCTCGAGCAGGGTCCGTCGGTGAAGATGGTCGAGGTGATGGATCGGCCGCCGTTCGCCACCGCCGCGCTGGACGCCTTCGCCCCGCTGCTCGGCGAGCTGGTGGATGACCCGGTGCAGCTCGATTTCTGGACCGAGGCGGCGGTCATGGCCGAGGCCGGCATCGACGCGGTGGTGATCGGCCCGGGCGACATCGCGGTCGCCCACGGCGCCGACGAGTGGGTGCCGCTGGCCGATCTCGACTGGGCGGTCGACACCTACGCGTCGGTGTTCGCCCGCACGCGGCGAGAGCGGTGACCGCGCCCGGCCAGCTGGTCCTGCGCTTCCTGTCGAGCATCGGCCGGCCGGCCGAGGCCGAGCTCTACCTGTCGCTGTTCCGCGCCGAAAGGCGCGAGAGCTTCGCGGTCATCGCGGTGGGGAGCGAGGTGGCCGGCGTGGCGGCCGACGCGCTGGCGGTCGATCTCGAGTTCCTGTCCCAGCTCGGCCTCACCCCGGTCGTGGCGTTCGACTCGGCCGATCAGGCGGCGGCGCTGGCCGCCTGGCTCGGCCCCGAGACGCGCGCCGAGGTGGTCGCGGGCGCGGCGGCGGCTGCGGTGGCGCGCCAGGGCGGCATCGCGCTGGTCCCGCTCGACCGGAACGCGCGCGGCGGCGACGGCGGCGGCGACGATCTGGCCGAGCTGTGCGCCGCGCTCGGCACGCGCAAGGCGGTGCTCCTCGGTGCGGACGGCGGGCTGGCGCGCGCCGGCGGGCAGCCGCTCTCGATCGTCGATCTCACCGCCGAGTGGGACGAGCTCGCCGCGCCCGGGGCCCTGCCCGCGCGCGATCTCGCCGTCCTCGCCCGCGCGCGCGCGCTCATCGACGCCGCGCCGCACGCGATGACCGTGGCGGTGACCTCGCCGCTCGAACTCCTGCGCGAGCTCTTCACCGTGCGCGGCGCCGGCACGCTCGTGCGCCGCGGCGCGACCGTGACCGTGCACGTCGGACTCGGCGACGTCGATCGCGCGCGCCTGGGCGAGCTCATCGAGTCCGCGTTCGGGCGGCGGCTCGTGCCGGCGTTCTGGCAGCGCCCGATCGAGCGCGCCTACCTGGCCGGCGACTACCGCGGCGCCGCGCTGGTCGCGGCGAGCGCGGAGGGCCCGTACCTCAGCAAGCTCGCGGTCGGCGCGCCCGCCCGCGGCGAGGGCATCGGCCGCGATCTGTGGCGCGTGCTGTGCCGCGACTACCCGGCGCTGTTCTGGCGCAGCCGGCCCGACAATCCCATCGCCTCCTGGTACCAGGAGCAGTGCCACGGCATGGTCAAGGTGGACCCCTGGTACGTCTACTGGCGCGGCCTGGCCGAGGACCGCATCGCACCCGCGATCGCCGCAGCGCGCGCGGCACCCGTCGACTTCGAGTGATCGCGCGGCGCGAACGGCGCCGGGTCGAGGCCGCGGCGTGGCCGCATCGGGGGTGTGGGCACCACCGAGCGAAAACCTGGCTCGACACCCTCCTCCTTGCCGATCGCGAGACTCCGGCGCGGTAGGCCGCGGCACCTGGCTTGCACGATGGACCGCGAAGCCCCGCTCCCGGGGCGCACTCCCTGCCGGGCAAGCAGGAGGTCCACGTCCATGGCTCCCATCAAGCAGACGATGCGGTCGCGCGCCGCGCTGCTCCTCGGCGCCGCCGCGTTCCTCTCCGCCGCGGACGCACCCGCGGGCCCCGTGCCGGCGACGATCGGTCATGTCGCCGCGCACCGCGACGACCTCGCCAGCCACATCCCCGCGCACGAGCCCGACCAGCCGCCGCCCCCTGTCCCCGATCGGCGAGACCCGCCCGATCCTGACAGCGCCCGCGACGGCGGCAGCACGCTCGACCCAGCGCATCGCACCACCACCGGCTGCGAGGCGATGGGCGTCAGCGACGGCGCCGCGGGCGCCCTCTTGCTCCTCGCCGGCGCGCTGCTCTCCGCCGTGTTACGCCGCCGCCGCCAGGCCGGACGCGAGGACTAGGGCGATCGAGCGCGAGCCCCCGCGGCACATATATAGGTGACGCCCCGCCCAGCCGCATCTCGCTGCATGCTCTGGTCGAACCTCTTGACCCATGCGTCCGGAAGCGCTAAAGAAACCCGCTCCAGGTCCAACAGCATTCGGGGATCGTCTAACGGCAGGACCGCAGACTCTGGATCTGCTTATCAAGGTTCGAATCCTTGTCCCCGAACCATCTCTCCCTGGACACCAGCCCGCGCTTGCCCTAGAAAGATCAACCGCACCACCCCGGCCCCATAGTCTAGCGGTCAGGACGTCGGCCTCTCACGCCGAAATCCCGGGTTCAAGTCCCGGTGGGGTCACCACGAAGCCCTCGGAATCATCTCGGTTCCGGGGGCTGTTCGCTTCGGGGCCACACGGTGTCCACTCGCCGTCGAGCGCGTGGATCGCCTCGATGCCGCCAGGCGCGAGGTGCGCATAGCGCATCGCCATCAGGATCGTGGAGCGCCGAGCCGTTCCCGCGCATTTTGCCCCGGCGGGCACGCCGGCCGACACGAACTGGAGGCGGAGGGGACCAGGGACGATCCACTACGATGCGAGCCATCGCCGGACGAGAGCACCGTACCGTTCCTGCATCCAAGCAAAGGACGCGGCTGTGAGGTCGCCGACCTCCGCGGCCATCACCTCATCCATCCGGTAGACCCGTTTGACCTGGCCCTCCCATTCGATCGGCTGACCAATCGGCTCTGGGCCGTTCACTGGGCTGTGCCCACCAAGCAGGGCGACGATCGTCTGCGACTCGGGACTCTCGACTTCCCTCAGGATGGCGATGGCCTCTGGGGACCCGATGACGCCGAAAGCACACGCGGCCTCGGTGCGCGCGATCGGCATGTGCGACGCGAGCGCGTTGCGTAGTTGCCGGAAGCCGACGCGCTCGTCGAGCAGATAGAGAAGGAGTCCCGGCTCGCCGTCGCTCGCCCCGCTGGGCTGCTTCAGCGCCTTGAGTAGCGACTTGCGTTCGTGCTTGCCAAGCGAGTTTGGCGCAGCGCTGCACATGAGCAGCTCCGCACACCGCACTCGGATGTGGGGTGCGGGTGCTTGGACGCCCCGGGCGCGCCGCATCGCCTCGGCGATCGCCTCTCGGTGAGGCGAGATCCCCCACTCCGCGATGAGGTCGAGGGCGGAGCTGACAACTCCGTCGAACGGCTCTCGTTGAAGCTGCCGGGCGACCGTGACCTCCGCGTGCTCGCGGCCAAGGGCCGCCAGTGCCTTCAGTGCAAAGCGAGCCTGCTCGGCACGCGGTCCATCGACAACGCTTTGGAGGTACTGATGACGAACGGTGAGGTGCCGGCGACCTTCGTGGACGGCGAAACCGAGTGGATCGATCCCTACTTCTGGCATCCCGGGTACGTTGCCGCCCTGGTCACCGTCGGGATGCCCGAATCCACCCGCGCGGCCTATGTCCTGCAGGTCGCCCTTCAAGCGTTCGCGTACGATTTCACCGACCCAGGACTGCCTCGCTTCGTGGCGATGCAGGGCGAGCAGGAGCCAACGGGCCCACGGATCGCCGGCAAGATCGAGGTCGAACGCAGCCAGGCGCGCCCCAAGCTCAACCGGGCTGCTGGGTACCGCGCGGAGCTCTCGGTCCAGAGCCGACGCGATCGAAGCGAGATGTTCCTCGGTCATGGGCCCTCCCCAAGTCGCGCGGTGGAAGAGCGCGGATAGGGCTCCGGTACAGCGTGCCGCACGAATTCTGGCGGCCGCAGCGTCCTGCGCAACTGTCCGCGAGCATCCCCGCTGCCGACGCAATCTGTATCAGCTCGGCTGCGATGCCCTTCGGCGATGGACATCCGCACGCCACGGATCAAAGGAGCGGCTCGAAGCCGCTGCTCGCGTTCCAGAAGGCGAGGACCTCAATCTCATCCTGATCCTCGTTGACGCGATAGTAGAGGTGGCGATGGACGCGTGCGAGCAGGATGCGACGCACCGATTGGAGACCGTCGTTGCGCGCGCGGGATCCGATGGCCGGCTGAGCGCAGAGCAACCGGAAGGACCGGCGGAGCTCCTGGGAGATCGCGTTCCGTGCTGCCGGGCGATTCTCGCGCCACCAGCGGACTGCCTCACGGATCTGTTCCTGTGCAGCGGGGACTATGCGAATGCGCACGATCAGGGGTCGCGTGCAAGCTGCTCGAGGAACGCCCCGGCTTCGACGCCCTCGCCCCGATCCGCCTCCGCGATCGCGAGGCGAAGAGCCTGCTCCTGGTCCGGCGAAAGGGTGAAGGACTCCTCGTCGTCCGCTGCCAGGACGGTCACGACTGTGCCCTCCTCAAGGACCTCACCGTCGACGACGATCTTCCCATCGACCACTCTGCCCGTGGCTACCCGCACCAATGGACCTTAGCATGGACGGCTGCACGCACCGAGGCGTCCGGAGTGTTGGCCAACCGTTGCCGAAGGTTCTCCGACACCTCCGAGCCAAGGGCCCACGCGTACCTGGCCGCGCGACACCCAGCCCAGCTCCGGTGACCAGAACGTCGACGCCCCCAGCTCTTCGTCGCTGAACGCCGAGCGTCTTCGTCCGGCTCTATTCGCCCTTGGCGGGGTGGAACCGGTTCGATGGTGGTCCTCGCTCGGTGTGGCCTGGATCATCCCGACTCGCTCGCGCAATGGCACGCGCGCTGCACCACGTGGCGATCGCCGAGATTTGCGGAGGCTCGCGATGACCAGTCGCGCACGTTGTTCGTTCGGGATCGCGCTCGTCGCAGTCCTTGCGGGCTGCGGCGACGATGCCGTGCCGGCCGCGATCACCGTGTTCACATCCGACGGCCCCACGCCCGATGTCGATGTCGTTTCCACGATGTCGACGGCGTGCCGACCCATCACTTGACGACCGACGCCGAGGGCCGCGCAGCCGCGGATGTCGACGAGGGCGGGATGGTAACGGTCCTCGCCTTCGTCTATGAAGGGTTGCGCTTTCGCCGGACGTTGGTGGGCGTCTCGCCGGGAGACGAGCTGCGCCTCGAACTTCCGCGGAGCACCTCGTCACGGCTCGGGTCTGTCTACGTGACCGTTCCTCCGTATCCAGGCGCCTCGACGTACGAGATCTCGACGGCGTGCGCGATCGTCCCCGACGCCGACATCTCCACGGCGTTCGGGTTCGACGTCACGACTGCTTGTCTCTCGTCGGACCGCTTGTTTCACCTGGCCGTGACCGCATACGACAGCGACGACACGCCGATCGCGAGCGCGGCAGTGCGCGACCTTGCCTGGACCTATCCGATGAGGGTGACGATACCGGGCTGGGGCGACCTGGCCACCACGGCGATGGACGTCGTGAACGGGCCCGCCAGCACCGTGCGGGTCGGGCACTCGCTCGGATACGAGGTGGGAGGCCTCGACATCAGGGGACCGTACGTGAGCGCGCTCGTCGGGCCAGGGGACGGCGCGACGCTCGTTCTGGGGTACGTGCCCGGCTTCGCCGATCGCTTCTCGTCGTTGATCTTCGTCGAGTTCGAGACATCCACGGAGGGCGAGTACGTCAGCTCGTTCATCGTCGAGTGGCGAGACGCGCTGCAGGTGTCGCGTGTCCTCGACCTCACAGCCGACTTCCTGCCACGGATCTCCCCGCCGATCTTCGACACGTCGGATCCCGTGCATCCGTCGATGGCATGGACAGTCGACGGCGCGCTCGCCGGCGTTGACGGCGGCGAGCTCCAGTTCGGCTGGACCGACCCCGGCAGCTACGGGCAGGGCTGGGCCGTCCTGGTGCCGCCGGATGTCGCCTTGCCGGTGCGCCTGCCGGCGCTTCCCGACGAGCTGACGATGTGGGCCCCGACAGCCGCGGCCACCTTCTACCAGGGAGGGGTCCAGCTCGTCGATGCCGCCTGGATCTCGTCTTACGACGAGCTTCGCCGCGGCGGCGGGTTCGGGGCCCTGTTCGGCAACGACGTCCTCCCCAACAGCGACGCGTCGGCCAAGATCACGCAGTCCGGCCACTTCTGACCACTACGCAGCAAGTGGCAGGACTATCAACGCCTGCCGTCTCTCCTGGACGCCTGGGCTTTCCGCCGTATGGTCAGCGTATGAGTCTCATGGTGCTGTGTGAGTTTCGGGTGCAGCGGCCTGACAGTGAGCCGGAGCTGGTCCGGCTCGCGCGGGCGCTGGCGTCCGCCGCCGCGGACGAGCCGGGGACGTTGCGCTATCAGTGGTTCGTCACACAGCGGCCGGGTCACTACGCGATCGTCGAGGAGTACGTCGACGCCGACGCGGCCGAGACGCACAACGGGAACGTGAATGCACTGCTCGTCGAATTCTTCTCCGTGGCCGAGCTGGTGTCGGTGACGTTCTTCGGAGAGCTCAACAAGTACCTTCGCGACTGGATCTCCGGTCGGGACGGAGTCGCGGTCAATGTGCCGTTGTGACCTCAGCTCCAGAGGAGACGCAGCATGGAACGATTCACGGGTGGTTGCCTTTGCGGCGATGTCCGGGTGGTGGCGTCGGGACGGCCATACCGGGTCGGCGTCTGTCACTGTCTCGACTGCCGCAAGCATCATGGGGCGCTCTTTCACGCTTCCGCGGTGTTCCCTCAGGATGCGGTGACGATCGAGGGCGAAACACGCGACTACGCCGGGCGGCATTTCTGTCCCCGCTGCGGCTCGTCCGTTTTCGGACGCAGCGCGGACGAGATCGAAGTGAACCTGGGCTCCCTGGATGCCCCGGACCAGCTGGTGCCGACCTACGAGCTCTGGATCATCCGTCGCGAGTCGTGGTTGCCGCCGTTTCCGCTCACGAGACGATACGAGCGCGATCGTGACTCCACGAGTCGCTTCGAGGAGTAGAGGTCAGGGCTGGAGGTCCAGCGAGGCTCTGCCGCTCGCGAGCTCGACTGGCACCGAGATCTGCTCGGGCGCGACGAGCCAGCGGCCGTCGAACTTCCGGAAGCAGGTCCTCACGCGCGCGTGCGATCGACGGCTTGCTTGACGCGGTCGGGGGACCAGGCGCCCTCGTGGGCCGAGTAGAGGGCGCGGCTGCGGAGCTCGCGGCCCTCGAGGGCCGGGGGCATCTCGGGCCAGCGGGCGATGAAGCTGCCCCTGGTCGCGCCCTTTCGGTCTCCCACCCAGGGTGGCGATGCGCCGGTTGTCGCGAACCACTGGATGACCCGGTCGACGTCCTGGGCGGCCTCGAGGCGGCCGATGAGCTTGGTGCTGCAGTTGCCGAAGACGTTGTAGTCGACCGAGCGGGGGCTCTGGGTACAGAAGAGGCAGCCGACGCCGAACTTGCGGGCCTGGGCGAAGAGCCGGATGAGTGGGTCCTTGGCCGGCGGCTTCGCAGTCCCGGCCGGCATGTAGTCCCTCGCCTCGTCCAGGTAGAAGAGGAGGTTCGGTCGGGAGCCGTTGGGCTCGAGCGACGTGACCATCCAGCGGTAGATCTCGGCGGCCAGGGCGCCGACGAAGAACTGCTTCCGGCCGTCGTCGGTGAGTGCGTTCAGGTAGATGACGTTGAGCGGGACGCGGCCGCTCTCGGTCGGCGCGATCATCCGGTCGAGATCGAGGCGCTCGCCGCCCACGAACAGGTTCGAGGCGGGCCCGAAGACATAGGCGTTGAGCATGCGGGCCAGCTTCTGGCGCTCGGACTTGCGAATGATGTTGTCCGGCTGATCGATACCGAGCGGCTCCGGTTCCTGGATCGCGGCGACAATCTCGCGGAGACCGATGGCCGGCTTTCCGCTGAGCTGGCCGAGCAGCTGGAACACGAACGTCTGCTGGGCCTGGGTCTCGCCGCCGATGGACGCGAGAGAGACGAGGTTGCTGGCCACCGCGGACAGGATGGCCTGCTGCTCCTGCGCGCGATCCACTGGGTCCGTGATGCGCGCCAGATCATCGGGTGACGCCACGCGGACGGGATCGAGAGAAAGCCGGAGGCCGTGCGACGTGCCCGGGGTGAAGACGCGCGGCTCGACGCGCTCCCAGAACTCGCGGTAGCTGTCGATGAGCTCGGGTGGGATCTCGCTCTCGGGGCGGCGGGACAGGAACTGCACCAGGTCTCCCTGCGGATCGACCGCGAGCACCGGGATGCGATTGCGGATGGCCTCCTCGGCCAGGACCTTCGCCATCCAGGTCTTGCCGCTGCCGGCGGCGCCGACCACGGCGACGTGCGTCTTGAGGTCGGCCGCCGGAAAGCCGACCGGCGTGCCGCGGTGCTCCTCGGTTCCGAGGAGGAGCGTCAGGGGCGCGACATCGGGGCGCGGCGCGGCCGTCGCCGCCGACATCGGCGTCGCCGTCGCCGGGGCGGGAGCCGCCACCGACGCGCCGACGACCTCGTCCACGTCGTCCCCGTCCTCGTCCACGTCCTGGTCCTCGTCCTCGGTCGCCTCCTCGCCCTCGTCGCCCGGCTCGAACGCCGCCGGCGCCGGCGGCTCCACGATCTCCACGCGCGGGGCGGCCGCGTGGTCGGAGGCGCCGAGCAACTGCCACCGGTGGTCCCATTCCCCCTCCTGCTTGGGGCCGAGTCGGGCCTCGCACTGGCCGTCCCGGTTCCAGCGGCAGCCGCTGCAGTAGGTGGTGTCGCCCGGCGGTTTGAGCCCGGTGCGCCTCTTCTCGTCGTAGCGCCCCCAGCCGACCATCGACGCGAGCAGGTCGTAGACCTTGTGCTGCTGCTCCTCGACCTGCTCCCACGACGACTCGATCGGCACGCGGTCGGGATGGAGATAGAACACGGTCACGCGCGGCCTGGTGCCGTGCTGGTGGTGGTGCATGAGCGCGTAGGTGTAGATCTGGAACAGATCCTTGTTCGGATGCGTCGCGGGCGTGAGCTTGTAGTCGATGATGCGGTGGCTCTTCACCAGCCAGTCGTAGAACACGTAGTCGATGGCACCGGTCACGTGCGCGTGGGCG
>DATFRY010000220.1:0-10315 GCA_035262925.1 Kofleriaceae bacterium
CGACATCGGCGCTATTGTATACATCCATGATCGGGCCCGCGTCGCCGGAAAAGCGCTACGAGCTGGTGGAGCGCATCGCGGTCGGCGGCATGGCCGAGGTGTTTCTCGCCAAGTCGTACGGCCCGCACGGCTTCGAGAAGGTGCTGGCCATCAAGCGCATCCTGCCCGGGCTGGCGGCGGATCCGAAGTTCGAGCGGCGCTTCATCGCGGAGGCCAAGCTGGCCGTCAGCCTGACGCACGCGAACATCGTCCAGGTTCTCGACTTCAGCCGCTTCGGCCAGTCGCTCTACATCGTCATGGAGTTCGTCGACGGCGGCGACCTGGCCCACGTGCTCGACCGGGTGCGCGAGCGCGGGCAGCAGCTGCCGCTGGCCGCCGCCCTCCACGTGTCGTCCGAGCTGCTCAAGGGGCTCGACTTCGCGCACCGGCGCGGCGTGGTCCACCGCGATATCTCGCCGTCGAACATCCTCCTGTCGCGCGCCGGCGAGGTGAAGATCGCCGACTTCGGCATCGCGCAGGGCCTCGGCTTCGAGATGACCCGGTCGATGCGCATCATGGGCAAGTGGCGCTACATGTCGCCCGAGCAGGCGGCGGGCGAGGAGATGGACGCGCGCTCCGACGTCTTCTCGGCCGGCGTGGTCGTGTACGAGACGCTGACCGGGCAGCGGCTGTTCCCCGGCGACACCGCCGAGGAGATCGTGCGCAACCTGCGCACCATGCCGATCACGCGCCCGTCGCAGCTGCGGGCCGACCTGCCGCGCGAGCTGGACGCGCCGCTGGCCGCCGCGCTCGAGCGCGACCGCGATCGCCGCATGACCAGCGCGGCGCAGCTGCTCGGGCCGATGGTCGAGGCGTCGTTCGCCATGTCGCTGCCGGCGCTGCCGACGGCCCTGGCTCGATTTCTGGACGAGAAGGCATCGCCGGGCGGCGACGGCGCCGCGGTCGCCCCGCCGACCAGACACGACTCGCGGCCGGGCACGGGCGCCGGGCTGCTCGACCAGATCATCGTCTCGGAGCTGAGCGACGCCGCGCCGCTGCGGACCTCGCGCGGCAAGCGGGGCGGCATGAGCGGGCGCCTCACGGCGATGGCGCTCGGCCCGCCGGAGGTGGCGCCCGAGGATCTGCCGAACGACGGGCCCGACGAGGCGCCGCCCGCGCCGATGCCGGCGGCGGTGCCGGCGTCACTCCTGGCCACGACGACACCGGGGAGGCCGGCGAGGGCCGTGCCGAGCGCGCCGGGTCCCGCGCTGGGGGGAGATCTGGGCGACGACGAGCCGGAGGAGACCGCCCTCGGCGCGACGTTCATCCGCAGCGTCGAGGACGCGAGCGGCTCGCGGCGATGGGAGCTCGCCGCCGTCGGCGACCCGGCTCTCGGCGACGCGGCCGGCGACGGTCGCGACGAGGACGACTTCGACGACGATGGCGACGTGACCCGCGCGGTCGAGGCGCGGGCGCCGGACACGCCGGTGCCGCGGTTCCTGCCGCTCTCGGGCGACGCTCAGGATGCCGCGCAGGCCGACACGATCGTGGCGCCGCCTCCGCACGCCCCGTGGCTCCCGTCCCTCGACCTCGTGTCGCGGACCGGGACGATCGTCTCGGCCTCGCCGCCGATGGCCAGGGCCGCGCCGCCGGCGCCGCAGCCGGCGGTGGCGGCGGCCGAGGCGACCGGGCAGCGCGCGCGGCGGCCGCGCGGGCGACGAGACTCGCTCCTGCCGCTGGTCTCGTCGCGGCGCTTCATGGGCGCGGTCGCGGCGGTGGTCGCGGCCGGCTCGCTGTTCGGCGTGGTGATCGCGCACTCGTCCGGCCCGGCCGCGACCGGCGCCGGCGCGCGGTTGCCCTCGCTGGCCACGCCGATCGGCGCCGGGGCCACGACCGCGCCGGCCGCGGCGGCCGACCCGGCGCGTCGCTCGCCCGACGGCCAGGTGGCAGCGCCGCCGTCGACGCCGTCGCCGCCGCCGTCGCCATCGCCGGTGCCCTCCGCGACCGCATCGCCGCCGCCATCCGCCACAGGCACGCCGCCCTCGCCCACGACCAGGCCGGCGCCGCCGGCCGCGCGCGCTCACCCGGCCGATCCGCCCGATGCCCGCGCGCACCCCGCGCACCCCACGTCCGGCGAGCGCCGCGATCGCACCGGTACCGTCGACATCTACGCCGAGCCGTGGGCCAACATCTATCTCGGCAAGCGCAAGGTCGGCGTGGCTCCCCAGCGCGGGGTCAGGCTGCCCGTCGGCCGCCACCGCCTGCACCTCGTCAACCCCGTGCTCGAGCGCTCGGCCTGGGTCACCGTGACCGTCCCGGCCTCGGCCCCGGTGCGCGTGTTCCTCCCCGACCGCTGACGGAGCCGACCTGCTCATGCTCTTCCATCCCCTGGAGCTGCCGATCCGCGAGCCGGTGCTGTTCTTCGCGCTGATCATGGCGGTGTTCTTCGTGGTGCCGCTCCTGTTCGAGCGCGCCGGCGTGCCCGGGCTCATCGGCCTCATCATCATCGGCGCGGCCATCGGGCCCTACGGGGCGCGTCTCCTCCCCCGCGACGCGGCCATGGAGCTCCTGGGCACCGTGGGCCTGCTCTATCTCATGTTCCTCGTCGGCCTCGAGCTCGACCTCAAGCAGTTCCGGCGCCAGCGCCAGCACAGCCTGGTGTTCGGCATCATCTCGTTCGCGCTGCCGCAGCTGACCGGCGTCGCGGTCAGCCGCGCGCTCGGCTACGGCCTCGAGGCGTCGATCCTGCTCGGCGCCATGTTCGCGTCGCACACCCTGGTGGCCTATCCCATCGCCAGCCGGTTCGGCATCGTCAGGACGGGCGCGGTCACCACGGTGCTCGGCGCCACGCTCATCACCGACGTGCTGGCGCTCCTGGTCCTCGCCATCGTCATCGGCGGCCACGCCGGCGGGGTCGGCCTCGGCTTCTGGGCCGCGCTGTTCGCGTCGCTGGCCGGGCTGGGCGCGGTCATCCTGTGGCTCGTGCCGCGCGTGGCGCGCTGGTTCTTCCGCCGCATGAGCGGCGGCGACGGCGCCCGCGAGTTCATCTTCGTCATGCTCGTCTTGTTCGGCTGCTGCAGCATGGCCCGCCTGGGCGGCATCGAGCCGATCATCGCCGCGCTGCTGACCGGCCTCGCGCTCAACCGCTTCATCCCGCAGCAGAGCGCGCTCATGAGCCGCATCCGCTTCGCCGGCTCGTCGCTGCTCATCCCGTTCTTCCTCATCTCGGTCGGCATGCTGGTCGACGTGCGCGCGTTCGGCCGCAGCGAGGCGTGGGCCGCCATCGCGGCGCTCACCTTCTCCGTGCTCGTCTCCAAGGCGGTGGCGGCCAAGCTCACCCAGCGCCTGTTCGGCTATGCGCCCGAGGACGGCTGGGTCATGTTCGGCCTGTCGGTCTCTCACGCCGCCGCGACCATGGCCATCGTGCTGGTCGGCTACAACGTCGGCCTGCTCGATCGCGCGGTGCTCAACGCGGTGGTGGTCATCATCCTGGTCACCTGCCTGGTCGGACCGTGGGCGGTGAACCGCTGGGGACGGATCCTGGGCCTGCGCGAGGAGGCGCGCCCGTACGAGCCCGGCCTCACCTCCGGCCGCATCATCATCCCGATCTCCCACCCGAAGAGCCGCGACGCGCTGCTCGACCTCGGCATGCTCCTGCGCGAGCGCGGCTCCGAGGAGCCGCTCCTGCCCCTCATGGTCGTGCGCGACGACGGCGACGCCGAGGCCAACGTGGCCGAGGCCGAGCGAATGCTGGGCGCGGCGGTGCTGCGCGCGTCGGGCGCGGCGGTGCCGGTGACTCCGCTCACCCGCGTCGACCAGAACGTGGCCAGCGGCATCTCGCGCGCGGTGGCCGAGACCCGCGCCTCCACCGTGGTGATCGGCTGGGAGGGCGGCCGGCCGGCCCCCGAGACGGCGGTCTTCGGCAGCGTCCTCGATCAGCTGCTCGAGGGCAGCAAGGGCCAGGTCATCGTCGCGCGGCTGACCCGCTCGCTCAACCTGGTCAACCGCCTGCTCCTGATCCTGCCGCCGTTCGCCAACCGCCACCCCGGCTTCCCGGCGGCCGCGCGCGCGGTCAAGATGCTCGCCCACGAGCTGGCCGCGCCGCTCCGCCTGCTCGTCATCGGCGACCGCACCGAGCCGTTCGAGAAGGCGCTGGCCGCGCTGCGCCCCGACGTCGACATCGAGTCGGCGCCGCCCATCGGCTGGCGCGACCTCGAGGGCGAGGTGGAGGCGACCGTGCGCGACGACGATCTCCTGGTCCTGGTCGGCGCGCGCCACGGGACGCTGCCGTGGCACCCGCGCCTGCAGCGCCTGCCGCGCGTGCTGGTCGGCGCCGGCGCCGGCATCCCGCTCCTGGTGCTCTACCCCGCCGAGCAGGATCGCACGGCGGCCGAGGCCGAGGCCGCGAGCGCGCCGGCCGGCCGCGGCGGCATCGACGTGTTCGACTACCTCGAGCCCCACCGGGTGGTCGCCGACATGCCGCGGCTCCCGTTCGACCGCGCGCTCGAGCGGCTCCTGGCGTGCCAGGTCGATCTGTCGGCCAGCACGCGCGAGAGCATCCTGTCGGCCCTGACCCGCACGGCGCTCGAGGACTCGTTCGAGCTCAAGCCGCAGGTGGCGCTGCCGCACGTGCGGGTCGAGGGCGTGGGCCGGCCGATGCTGTTCCTGGCCATGGCGCGCGAGGGCATCGACTTCCCGCACTCGAGCGAGCCGGCGCGGGTGATCTTCCTCCTGGTCAGCCCGGTCGAGTCGCCGGACGACCACCTGCGCGCCCTGTCCGCGGTGGCCCGGCTGTGCAGCGACGAGGTGCGGATCGAGGATCTACAGAAGCGGATCGATCCGCGGCGCAAGATCATCGGCACCACCTGAGCCGGGCCGCTTGCCCGCGCTGCTATCATGGCGCGATGCACGCGGCGCAAGAGGTGCAGCAGGCGCTCCGCCCGCTCGGCGGCGCCGCCGTCTTCCTCCTGCTCGTGCAGATCGCGCTCCTGCTCCTGGTCTCGCGCCTGGGCGCGGAGCTGACGCGGCGCATCGGGCTCCCGACCGTCGTCGGCGAGCTCGCCGCCGGCATCGTCGTCGGTCCCACGCTGTTCGGCCACTACTTCCCCGGCGCCTTCCACGCGGTCTTCCCGCACGATCCGGCCCAGTACCATCTCCTCGAGGTGGTCGGCACCCTGGGCATGGTGCTGCTCTTGCTCCTGACCGGGCTGGAGACCGACCTCCGGCTCCTGCGCAACCTCGGCAGGGCCGCGCTCATCGCCTCCGGGATGGGCATGGTGCTGCCGTTCGCCACCGGGTTCGGCCTCGGCTTCCTCATGCCGGACGGCTACCTGGCCGATCCGGGCCAGCGCGTCCTGTTCAGCTTCTTCCTGGCCACCGCGATGTCGGTCTCGGCGATGCCCGTCATCGCCAAGATCCTGATGGACCTGGAGCTGACCAAGCGCAACATCGGCCTGGTCATCCTGTCGGCCGGGGTGGTCGACGACACGGCAGGCTGGCTCATCCTGTCGGTCATCGCCGGCGTCGCGTCGCACGGCGAGGTCCAGCTCGCCGGTCTCTTCCGCACCATCCTGCTCATGGCCGCATTTCTGGCCGCGACCGGGCTCCTGCTCTACCCGGTGTCGCGCTTCCTCATGTGGTTCGTGAAGCGCAGCTTCCGCTCGACCGACGCCGACCTGGTCCTCCTCCTCATCATCACCTTCGCGTGCGCGGCCGCCACCGAGTGGATCGGCATCCACGCGGTGTTCGGCGCCTTCATCTGCGGCACGATGTTCCGCCAGGTCGCGCACCTCGATCAGGCCACCGTCCACAAGCTCGAGTCGTTCGTGTTCGCGGTGCTGGCGCCCATCTTCTTCGGCATCGTCGGGCTCAAGGTCGATCTCTGGTCGCTGGGGGGAGGCGGCTGGCTGGGCATCGTCCTCGCGGTCGCGTGTCTGGGCAAGCTCATCGGCTGCACGGTCGGCAGCATCTGGGGCGGGCTGCGCTTCTGGGAGGCCTTCTCCATCGCGGTGGCGATGAACGCGCGCGGCGCCATGGAGCTGGTGGTCGCGACCATCGGGCTCTCGCTCGGCATCCTCAACCAGGAGATGTTCTCGATCATCGTGGTGGTGGCGGTCGCCACCTCGTTCGCCGCCCCGCTGGGGCTGCGCCTGACCATGCGCAAGGTGCGCATGACCGCCGAGGAGTCGCGCCGCATCCTGGTCGAGGCCAGCAAGGGCGTGTTCGATCCGGCGCGCGTGCGCGTGCTCCTGCCGTCGGCCGGCGGGCCCAACGCGACGGCGGCGGCCCTCCTGGCCCACGGCCTGGCCCGGCGCAGCGCCCACGCGGTCGAGGTGCTGAGCATCAAGGCGCCGACCCGGTGGTTCGCGCGACTGCGCGAGCTGGTCGGCCGCCGCCCCGACTACGTCACCGACGACGTGCGCCAGGTACAGGACCAGATCGCGACCGTGCAGCACCTGGTGCAGAGCGCGGGCCTGGCGCCGACGGTCCGCCAGGTGGTGCACCGCAGCGTGGCCGAAGCGATCGTGGAGCAGGCCAGGCGCGGCTTCGACCTGGTGTTCGTCGGCGCCTCGCGCCGCGGCGACTCGATGGGCGGCCCCATCCTCGAGGACCTGGTGCGCGACACGCCGTGCCACCTGGCCATCGTCAAGGCCGGCCCGCGCTCGCAGCCGTTCCGCAGCGTGCTGGTCCCGTTCGACGGCGGCGTGTTCGCGCGCGTGGCCGTCGAGTTCGCCGTGCGCTACGCCGAGGCGACCGGCGCCGAGCTCACCATCGCGCTCCTCATCGAGCGCATGCCGCAGGCCGCGCGGCTGGCCAGCGAGGAGAGCTCGATGGTCGAGGACGCGCGGCCGGCGCCCGAGGCCGACCTCGAGCGCGTCTCGCGCATCTTCCGCGCCGTCGAGATCAAGCCGCGCATCCTCCGCCTCACCTACGACCCGCAGTCGAGCGCGGTCGACGATGAGGCTTCGAGCGGCCAGTACGATCTCGTGGTGATCGGGGCCGAGAACCGCGCCATCCGCCACCGACTGTTCTTCGGCTATCACAGCGAGCGGCTGCTCAACAACGACAGCGTGGCCGTCGCCATCATCGTGCCGAACCTGAGCCGGCTCGACTGAGAATCGAGTGCGACTCGGGGCCCGCAGCGCGGTTCCCTCGGAGGAGCGTCGACGGCGGCCGCGATGCTGCTAGAGTCGACCGCGCGATACGGCCGTCAACCAAGGAGGAGCGATGCCGACGAAACCCCAGGACAATCAGGCCGAGAACCGGGACGAGCAGAAGAGCGCCGCCCCGGAGCCCTTCTTCAAGCGCTATCAGGTCAAGATCAAGGCGAGCGTGCGCGCCGGTGCCGTCCCCCTGGGACGCTGGCCGATCTTCTAGCGGCGCGCGGTGCTCCGCACCTGACGTGGCATTCGGCCGACCGAGCGGCGTCCTCATCTGTGTCCACGGTGAGGTGGTCGAGATCCCAGCGGTCGCGGCGGCGCTGCGCGACCGCTGGGGCGTCGAACCGCTGCTCTTCGATCCGATGCGCTTCCCCGCCGGCTGCGGCCTGAGCGCCGAGTACGCGCCAGGCGGGGAGCTCGTCTGCGCCGGCGACGGCCGCGAGTGGCAGGACATCGGCGCCATCTGGCAGGGTGTCGTCGTCGGAGGTGAGCGGGGCGGGGACGGCGGGCTCGGGGCGCTCGACGACGCCACGCGCCGCACCTGCATCGCGGCGTCGGAGATGGCGCTCCTCGGCGTGCTCGACAGCCTGGAGGTGTTCCAGCTGGATCCCCACGCGAGCGCCGCGCGGGCCGGAAGCAAGCCGTTCCAGCTGCGCATCGCGCCGGCCGTGGGTCTCGAGATTCCGAGGACGCTCATCGGCAACGATCCGGACGCCGTGCGCGCGTTCGCCCGGCGCTGTGGCGGGCTGGTCACCAAGATGCTGGTCCAGCCCGCCGCGTCCGACGCGGAGGCCGGCCAGGCGAGCGTCTTCACCGCGGAGGTCAGCGAGGCGGACCTCGCCGACCTGGACGGGCTGCGGCTGTGCCCGATGATCTTCCAGGAGCGGATCGAGAAGGCCGCCGACGTGCGCGTCACCGTCGTCGGCCGCCAGGTCCTCGCCGCGGCGCTCGAGAGCCGTGCGGGCCCGGACCCGGGCGGGGAGGGCGACATCGACTGGCGGCGCGCGTGGCACGGACGCGGCGAGCGGCCGGGCTGGGCCCCGTGCGAGCTGCCGGCCGATGTGGCGGCGGCCCTGGTGCGGATGCTCGATCACCTGGGCCTCAACATCGGCGCGTGCGATCTGGTCCGCACGCCGGAGGGCCGGCACGTCTTCCTCGAGCTGAACCCGTTCGGCTCGTTCTGCTTCCTCGGCCCCGCCTGCGCCGATCCCATCGCGGCCGCGATCGCCGACGTGCTGGTCGACCCCGGCGCCCGCCGCGTCCCGGCCCCGGCGCGAGCGGCGCGAGTGACCCGATGAGCGACGATCGCGTCCTGACCATGAACCCGCTGGCGGACATCCACGTCCACCCGCAGCCGCGCGCGCTACCCATCCAGCGCCGCGACATCGAGGTCATCACCGTCAAGTGTCCCGTCCGCGGGCGCGGGCTCGTGGTCAACGAGCTGACCGCGGCGTCGGACCCCGAGCTCTTCGCCTTCTTCGCCGGCCTGGTCGAGCGCGGCGGCGAGCTCGATCTCGACTCCGACTCGCCGATCATGCCGGCCCTCGCGCGCATCGGCTTCGTCGTGCGCGACGACCAGATCGCCGAGTGGCCCCGCTTCCGCATCGCGCTCGAACCCGCCGGCCCGCCGGCCCGCGCGCCGGAGCGACCCGGCACGTCCGGCGCCGCCCGCATCATGGCCGACACGTTTCTCTTCCAGCCCGAGTTCGCGCTCCACCCGGGCGGACACTGGCCCGCCGAGTTCGACGAGCAGGAGGGCCTCCTGCGCTGCTTCGCCCCCGGTCCCGCCTTCTGGCTCGGCCATCCAGCCGAGCTCGCCACCCCGTTCTGGCTCGACCCCGCCGCCGCCGAGCTCCTGGCCGGCCTCTCGGCCGGAGCCCCCGCCCCGCATGTACCCGACGCGCTCGCGGCCTCGCTCGAGTCCGTCGGCGCGATCACTACGCCCGCGATCCATCCGGGCGCGAGCACCTCGGCCGGGGCGACCACGCCGGCCGGCCCGATCATCCCGGCAAGCCCGTCGCCGCCCCCGCCCGCGCGCGCCGCGGCCCCACTGACCCGCTTTGCCCGCATGGCGCCCGCGTTCGCGGCCAGCCGCTTCGCCTCGGTGCCCGCGCTCCTCGATCCGCGCGAGCTCACCGCCCTGCGCGAGTACTACGGCGCGCTCCTCGCGGCGGGCCTGGTCCGCCTGGGCGACCGCCAGAACCCTCGCCGCTTCTCCAGCTACAACGATCCTGTCGGCCGCTTCGTCCACGCCCGCCTCACCGGAGCCATGTCGGCCATCGCCGCCCGCCCCGTCGCCCCCGCCTTCTCCTTCTTCGCGTCCTACGTCGCCGGCGCCGACCTCGAGCCCCACCGCGACCGCCCCGAAGCCGAGTACAGCATCTCCATCCAGCTCGACTACACGCCGGCCCCTCCCCAGGGCCATCCAACCGGGTGGCCCCTCTGCTTTGCCACCGACCGAGGCGACTCCGGCGCCGCCGATCTCCGCATCGGCGACGCCGTCTTCTATCACGGCCGCGAGCTCTTCCACCACCGCGGCCGTCTGCCCGCCGGCCACCAATCCAGCCACCTCATCCTCGAGTACGTCCCCACCGATTTCCGCGGCCCACTCATCTAGCCGACCGCCGCATCATCCTCGAACCGCAGCCCGCCCACGCGACATCGTCGGCCCCCACGCGCATCCATCGCCAGTGCGGATGCCCCCCGCCGACGCCGAGCCGCTGTCCGACGGACGCGCACCGCCGACGTCCGCCGCGACCCCGCCCGATCTCACGTCACCGTCCGACTGCCGTCCGCCACCACATCCAGAGCCCCGCCTCGACCGCGATCTCTGCTCGGCCAGCGCCCGGGCCAAGCCCACGCAATCCGCACGCGGAGCAGCGGAACCGTCACGCGACCCTTGCGGTGCGAGCTCGATCTCCGCGGCCGCCGCCATCCCTCCGAGCTGTTCTGTTTCTCTGTTGTGTGCGTGTGAAACACCAGACCAGGACCTCACAGTGGCGGGGATCGCTGTGGAGAAGTGGGGCGCCTCCGGCCCCGACCGTCGCGCGCCCCACTTGTCCACCAGCGGGGCCCCCAGCGACGACCCTCGCGGCGCCCCCCGATCGCCCCGACCCTCCTCCGATCACGCCGATCAGTCGTAGCCCCCGATCGCCCCGACACACGCATCGTAGTCG
>DATFRY010000221.1:0-4793 GCA_035262925.1 Kofleriaceae bacterium
CATGTGCTCGAACAGGTGGGCGAACCCGCTGCGCCCCGTCACCTCGTCGCCGCTGCCGACGTGGTACCAGACATCGACCGCGACCAGCGGCACGCGCTTGTCCTGGTGGAGGATCACCTCGAGCCCGTTGGCGAGCCGGTAGCGCTCGAACTTCACCACCGGGTCGTCGGCCCGCGCCTGCCCCGACAGGGCCAGGGCGATCGCCGCGGCGGCCACCCCGGCCGCCGCCAGCCTTCCGCTTCGCTTCATCGTCGTCGTCCTCGCTGGGAAGCCACTATTAGGCGGGACGGGCCGGCGCGGCGCAACTCCCCGCCGCGGCCGGGTGGGCTCAGGTGACCGTGAGGTCGGCGATGAGCGGCAGATGATCGGACGCGCGCCGGGCCAGCTCCATGCGCGCGGCCTGGGCGTGCGAGATGTCGACGTTGCCGCGCACGTAGATGGCGTCGAGCGCGCGCATCGGCGCGTAGGCCGGGAACGTGCGCATCGGCGTCACCCCGCGGAAGCCGGCCGGCTCGAGCAGCTTGCGGCCCAGCGTGCCCCACACGTCGTTGAAGTCGCCTGCCACCACGATCGGCGTCCGGTGATCGAGCCCGACGAAGGGATGGCTGGCCAGGAAGCGGCGCAGCTGCATCTTGCGCTCCACGCCGGACAGACCGAGGTGCATGTTGTAGATGTGCACCGTGCGGGTGTGGCGCCGGCCATCGGGGCTGTCCAGCCGCACCCGGTAGCGGCCGTGCAGCACGCTGCGCCGCTTCTTGGGCGGGACCGTGAGATCGATGTTGCTGCTCTCGGTCATGGGATAGCGGCTGAGGATGGCGTTGCCGTACTCCCCGCCGCCGCGCACCTGCACGTTGGGGAACCAGGTGCGGTGGCGCAGCCCGAGGAGGTCGCCGAGTAGATCGACCTGGCGGTCTCGCCTGGAGCGCGGAGCTTGGTGATCGACCTCCTGCAGGAGGACCAGGTCGGGGTGGTAGTGCGCGATGGTGGCGCGCACCCGCTCCGGGTCATAGCGGCGGTCGAGGCCCCCGATGCACTTGTGGACGTTCCAGGTGAGCACGCGCAACCGCACGCACTTCGACCCTATAGCAGAAGGCCCTCGGGCAGGAAGCTCGGCGGTCCGGGCGTCCGCGGCGGCGGCCGGGGCCGCGCCCTGCGACGCCGCCGAGGTCACTCGCCGCCCGGCGAGGTGGCGGCGCGCGGCCGGCCGACGCGGGCCAGCTCGAGCACGTCGGCCGGGTCCTCGAGCCAGAAATCCGGCTCGCCGGGCTCCAGCTGGCCGCGGGCGAAAGGCCCCCACAGCGCGGCCGCCGTGAGCACGCCCGCGGCCCGCCCCGACCGGAGGTCGTGGATGCTGTCGCCCACGTACACGGTGGCCGCCGGATCGGCGCCGAGCAGGCGAACGGCGGTCTCGACCGGCTCCGGGTGCGGCTTGTGGTTGGCCACCAGATCGGCGCAGACCATCACGTCCATCGCGCCCTCGAGGCCGATGAAGCGCAGCCCGCGCAGCGCGCCATGGCTCATCTTGCTGGTGACGAGCCCGACCGCGAGGCCGGCGGCGCGCAGCTCCTCGACCATCGCGACGGCGCCGGGAAACGCGCGCACCATGCGATCGTGGTGGGCCAGGTTGAAGGCGCGGTAGGTCGCGATCATGGCGTCGACCGTGCCGCGGTCGTCCTTCCAGGCCGCGAAGTGCGAGGTGAGCGGCGTCCCCATGTGGCGCAGCCACTCCTCGTCGCTCAGCGCCGGCAGCCCGTGCGCCTCCATGGTGTGGTGGCAGCTGGCCAGGATGAGCGCGGCCGAGTCGAGGAGCGTGCCGTCGAGGTCGAACAGGACCGTGCCGATGGATCTCGTCCGTGGACTGGCCGGGCTCACCGGACGATCATCTAGCACGCCCGGGCTCGGGGGCGGTGATGGAGCGTCGGATCGCGGCGAGGGGGGCGCGGTCGTCGAGGCGCGCCGCGGTCACGCCGAGCCTGGCGGCCAGACCGCGCAGATCGACCTCGAAGCGGCGGAGCGCCAGCCGGCGGTAGAGGCCGGCCAGCACGTCGGTGCCGGTCGCGCGATCGCCGACCGCGAGGACCTGCTCGATCGGCCAGTGGCGCGACTGGTCGCCGCCGGCGGCCAGGATCGCGCGCAGGGCGTCGTCGGCGGAGCGCCGGTTGCCGGTGCGCTCGCGGATCTGCACGTCGGCGAGGAGCCAGAACAGCGCGCCGCCCCAGTAGGTGGCGCCCCACGTGGGGGTGCGGTCCAGGCCGGCGTCGCCGGCGCGCTGGAGGCCCTGCGGCAGGTCGCGGAACATCTCGCGCCACACCTGCTCGACCGGCACCTGGCCGACGCGTGCGCGCGCGATGGGCTCGAAGTAAGTCGACAGGCCCTCCTCCATCCAGATGTGGCGTTCGTCCAGATCGGGGAAGCCCAGGTGAATGAGCTCGTGGGTCATGACCCAGTCGCTGTCCAGCCGCCCGGGCGGCGTCTCCACACCGAGGCGCACGCGCACCAGGCCGCTGCCGAAGGCGGTGCCGTGGATGCCGCGCCCCGGGGTGCGCCACACCATCACGCGCACGCGGCGCATCGGAAAGCCGCCGTAGAGCGCGGCCACCGCGACCGCGGCTCGCCGCACCCAGCGCTCGATGTCCGCCGGCGACGACGGCGCGCCGCTCACCTGCTCGACCGAGAGCTCGATGGTGCCGCCGTTCACGGGCAGCGTCTTGCGGGTGAGCTGCGTGGGCGCGGCGCGTGCGGGCGGCGCCGGCGCGGCGATCGCGGCGATGACGGCGAGCGCGGCGATGGCGGACACCGCGAGGCGGGCACACGACATCCCCGAAGCGTAGCGCGGGAGCGAGGACGGGCCTGTTGCTTGACAAGGCGGGCGCGCGGGGGTTATCGACGCCGGGCCCACGTATGATGTTCCGCTGCCTGTTGCTGCCGCTGGTCGCGGTCGCCGGCGCCCTGGCGCGCTGGCTGTCCCAGGCGCGCGGCAACCTCTACACCGACGCGGCCACCAGCTTCTACCTGCCCGACCGCGACCTGGGCTGGCGCGCGGTCGAGGACGGGCCGGTCTCCATCGGCCTCGACGCGGTCGCGCTCCTGGCCGGCTACGCCGCCGCGCTCGCCGTCGCCATCGTGATCGTGCGCCGCTGGGAGCGCCGCCGCGCCGCGAGCGTGCCCGGCGGGCGCGTGCCGGGCGCGCGCGCGATCGGCTGGGGCCTGGCCGCGCTGCCGCTCGTGGTGCCGGTGTGGGCCTTCGCCAGCGGATCGATCCCGGACGACGCCGTCGCGACGCGGCCGCCCGGCGTGGTCGAGGCGCCGGCCGGCTCCATCGCGGGCGGCCTGCCCGACCTGCCCGCCGGCACGTATCGCGTGCTGCCGCACGCCGGCACGTCGATCACCGCGCGCGTGTCGGCCGGCGGCGAGGCGTTCGACGCGCGCTTCGCCCACGGCGTCGAGGGCACCTGGCGCGGCGCGCCGGCCGACCTGCGCCAGCCGATGAGCGCGCAGATCTCGGTCGCCGCCGCGGCGGTCAACACGGGGATCGATCTCCGCTCGAAGCACGCGCGCGAGGAGTACCTGGACATGGCGCACTTCCCGCGCATCGGGTTCGGCCTCGACCGGGTGCTGGGCGCGCGCCGGCAGCCGGACGGCATGGTGGCCTACCGGGCCGAGGGTACCGTCGAGCTGATGGGGCGCCGCCACCGCGTGGCGGTGACCGGCACCTTGCGCGGGCTCGACGCGGCCGGCCGCCGGCGCCTCCAGCTTCCGCTCGCCGGCGCCATTTTCCTGGCCAGCGCGCATTTCGAGATCAAGATCCACGAGACCAAGCTCGCACCCGATGCGGGCGACTTCGACGGCGACGTCATCCCCATCGACGTCCAGCTCGTCCTCCGCCGCCAGGCGGAGGGCACCTGACACTGACGAAATGACAAGGAGTGACCGAATGCGTTCTCTCAGCGCGATGACCTCTGTCCTGGCCACCGCCCTGCTCACGGCGAGCGCTGCCAGCGCGGCCGAGCCGGCCGCGGTGCCCGACAGCGACAAGACCGACTACATGATCGTGTACGCCAGCCACGCCGAGCCCAAGCCGACCGATCCGGTCTCGCTGCGGTTCCAGAAGATCAAGGTCACGAAGGTCAAGTTCACCAAGCCGGTCAAGGACGGGGTCGAGGGCGCCAGCGCCGAGTTCGAGGTCGATCTGTCCAGCCTCAAGAGCGACTCGGCCAAGCGCGACGCCCACATCAAGTCACCCGACTACCTCGACGTCGCCAAGTTTGCGACCGCGACGGTCACGGTCGAGAAACCGCGCCACACCGGCGAGGGCAACTACAGCGCCCCGGCCAAGGTCAAGTTCCGCGGCAAGACCTACGAGTGGAACGTCACCTTCAAGGTGGTCGAGACCCTCCCCGACGGCGTCCGCATCCGCGGCGAGCACAAGTTCACCCGCAAGGACGTCGGCATCGGCAAGGACGGCGACGACCCGGTCGGCCAGGATCTGCTCGTGCGCCTGCAGCTGACCCTGCGCAAGGGCAAGAAGTAGCCGGGCGGCCCGGCGGGGCCGGGGCGTCGGGGTCGCGGCCGGGGCCGGGGGCGTCGGGGTCGCGGCCGGGGTGCGGCGCATGTCCGCGGCCGTCGGAGGTCGCGGCCGGGGGCGGGGGCGCGGCCGTGGCGCGGCGCATGCCCGCGGCCGGGGCGCCGGGTCGCGGCCGAGGGCGTCAGGGTCGCGGAGGGGGCGCGGCGCATGACCGCGGCCGAGGGTGTCGGGGTCGCGGCCGGGGCCGGGTCGCGGCGCATGTCCGCGG
>DATFRY010000222.1:0-4790 GCA_035262925.1 Kofleriaceae bacterium
CCTGGCCGACTGCGCCTCCTGCCACCCGCGCCAGTCCGCGGAGTGGAGTCGGTCGGTCATGGCCCACGCGGCCGACAGCCCGCTGTTCGAGGCGCTCGAGATGCTCATCCAGGAGCAGGTCGGACGCGAGCGCGACTGCCCGGGCGGGGCCGGCATCCTGCGCCGGGCCGGCGCGGGCGCCTGTCGCAGCCGCGCGACGGGTCTCCCGGTGACCGGCTCCGGCGGCGAGCTCTGGTGCGTCAACTGCCACACGCCGGGCCAGAACCTCGGCGCCTCCATGCCGGCGTGGAACGGCCGCGCCGCGCTCGATGCGAGTCGCCGGCCGCTGCGCGACCTCCTGCCCGCCGCCTCCATGGAGGGCATCAGCTGCGCCGCATGCCACCAGACCACGGGGCCCGCGCATCCGGGCAACGGGGCCGCCGGCCGCTACGAGGGCAACCCGTCGTGGCTCTCGCCCGATACCGGCCGCCGCTTCTCGATGCGCCCCGAGGACGAGCGCGGCCTGTTCGGCATCTCCAACAGCGGCTACTTCCTCGAGCCGTCGGCGCTCCTGGGGCGGCCCGGCGCTGCGCTCGTGCGCGGCGACGCCCACGCACAGGCCAGCCCGGGCGCGCGCCGCTACCTCGCGTCGAGCGAGTTCTGCGGCGCCTGCCACGATGTCCGGCTGTTCGGCACCGACGCGCTCACCGGCGCCCGGCGCGGCGAGCACTTCAAGCGCCTGCGCAACGCCTACAGCGAGTGGGCCGCGTGGAGCGAGGGCGAGCTGCGCGCCGGGCGCCAGGCGGCCAGCTGCCAGGACTGTCACATGAGCCAGTACCCGGGCGTGTGCGTGCCGGGCGCCGCGCGCCCCGCGGACGGCGCCACTGCGGCCGCGCGCGCCTGTCCCCAGGGCACCGTGTTCGAGCCGAGACCGCCCGGCAGCTACGCGCGCGGGCGCGCCGCGGCCGGCTCCGCCGACGGGCGCGTCACGGCGCACTACTTCTCCGGCGTCGATCTCCCGCTCACGGCCGGCTTCGACCGCGCCGCCATCGCGGATCCGACCCTCGACGTCGCCGGCATCCCGCTCGGCGCGAGCCAGCGCCGCGATCTCCTGCTCGCCCGCACCTTCCGCCTCGCGCTCGATCGCCCCACCCTGCGCTCCGGCCGGCTCGAGATCCCGATCGAGGTCGAGAACGTGGGCGCCGGTCACCGCGTGCCGGCCGGCTTCAGCCAGGAGCGCGAGTTCTGGATCCACCTGCGCGTCACCGACGCGCGCGGGCGCGTGGTCTACGAGGTCGGCAACGTCGAGCGCGGCGACGAGGACCTGCGCGACAAGGTCTTCCTGCGCGTGAACAGCGCCGACGACGCCACCGACGGGCTCGGCCGGCCGCTCGGCCTGTTCGGCGCCGACGTGGCCGATGGCCCCGACGTGCCGCGCTGGGATCCCCCGCCCTCTCACGGCGGGACCCGGTTCCGCGGCCGCGGCCTCATCAACTTCCAGAACGGCTTCCTCCGCTGCGTCCAGTGCATCGGGACGATCGATGGGTCCGGCCGCTGCCAGGCGGCGCCGGGCCAGGAGGGGCGCCGCGCCGCGCGCTACGCCGACGCCCCCTACGACCCCGACACCGGCACCTGCAGCTCCAACCTGCGCGGGCTCGACGCCTTCTTCGAGACCTACTTCCCGATCGGCGCGCTCGACGCCACCCGCGGTCTGGTCAAGGGGCCGGACGCCATCATCGACACGCGGTCGGTGCCGCCCGGCGAGCCGGTGCGCTACGTCTACGACCTCGACGTCGCCGGCGGCGGCGGTCCGCTCGTGATCGAGGCGAGGCTCATGTTCCGCGCCTTCCCGCCGTTCCTCGTGCGCGCGTTCATCGACTACGAGGCGCGGCAACAGGCGCGCGGCCTGCGCCCGAGCGGTCCGCTCGTCGATGCCTCCGCGCTCGAGCGACTCGAGCTGGTCGAGATCGCCGTCGCCCGCGCGCGCGTCGAATGACGGCGAACGCCACACCCTGGCCGGGCGCGCTGTGGCAGAGCCCGCTCCTCCGACACCTCGACGCCGGGGCGCGCGACCAGCTGGCCGCCGCCGCGCGCCTGGTCGAGCTGGGGCCGTCGGCCGTCGCCTATCGCGAGGGCGACGACAGCGACACCTTCTTCCTGGTCGTCGCGGGCTCGATCGCCCTGCGCCCGGTGCGCCGCGGCGACGAGGTCGACAGCGTGCTGCGCGTGGTCCAGGCCGGCGACTCCTTCGGCGAGGAGGCGCTCCTGGCCGGCCTGCGGCGCCGCACCACCGCCTGCGCGGTCGAGGGGGCGAGCGTCGCGGAGATCCCGAACACGGTGTTCCGGCGGCTGGCCGGGCGCGGCGGCGGCGCGCGCGCGCTGGAGCGCGAGTGGCGCTACCTCGAGCGAGCCGCCGCCCGCGACCTCCTGGCTGCCAGCGCGCTGGGTCGCGACCTGGGCGCCGACGACAGCGAGATCCTGCTCGACGGGCTTCGCCTCGAGCGCTTCGAGCGCGGCGCGCACCTGTTCGAGGCCGGCGATCGCGCGGACCGCTGCTTCATCCTGGTGGACGGCCTCGTGCAGATGCAGAGCGACGCCGACGGTCGCACCTCCGTCGTGGCCTACCTCGGGCGCGGCGACCTGTTCGGCGACGAGGAGGCGCTGGCCGGCCAGCCGCGCAGCGCCGCCGCGGTGGCCGCCGGCGACAGCTGGTGTGCGTCGGTGCCGGCCGACATCCTGCGCACGGTCAGCGATCGCAACCCCGGCCTGGTGCCGCGCCTCCGCCGCATCGCGCACCGGCGGCGCGCCGACCAGGACGAGCTGGTGGCGGCCGCGGCGGCGCGCTCGACCCAGCACGTGTTCCGCGATCTCTACCGCATGCAGGTGGCGCGCTCGCTCCTGGTCATCGACCAGGACAGCTGCGTGCGGTGCGGTCACTGCGCGTGGAGCTGCGCCGAGGTGCACGGGGTGAGCCGCCTGGTCCGCCGAGGCGACAAGGTCGTGACCAGGCTCGAAGGGGCCGCCGCCGGACCGGCCAGCCTCCTGCTCCCCAACACCTGCCAGCACTGCCGCCACGCCGCGTGCATGGTCGACTGCCCGACCGGCGCGATCGGGCGCGACCCGGAGGGCGAGGTCTTCATCCGCCCCGAGCTGTGCACCGGCTGCGGCAACTGCGCCAAGGCGTGTCCGTGGGAGAACATCCAGATGGCCCCGCGCCCGACCGCGCACGGGCTCGCCGCCGACGTCGCGGTCAAGTGCGACTTGTGCCGGGGCTACGAGGCGCCCGCGTGCGTCGAGGCCTGCCCCACCGAGGCGATCCAGCGCATCGATCCGGCGCGCGACATCGGCGAGGTGGCCGGCGTGCTCGGCCTTCGCATCGCGGGACCCGCCGCTGCGTCGTCGGCGTCGTCGGCGTCGTCGTCGGCGGCGTCGTCGGCGTCGGCGGCACTCCCTGTGGCGTCGGCTGCAGGACTCCTCGCGGGCTCGGGTCCGGCACCGACATCCGCGGCGCCATTCGCAGCCGGCGTGGTCCCGGCGATTGTCACCCATCGCGGCCCGGTCATCACGGCGGCCGGGGCGGCGGCGCTGGTCGCGGCCGGCGTCGGATGGACCCGGCACTGGACCGGCGCGTGGACGGCGGGCCACGGGCCGGGGCTGGCCGCGGGGGTGCTCGCGGGCCTGCTCATCCTCGCGCTCGCCGCCTACGCCGCGCCCAAGCGCCTGGTCCGGCGCTCGATGCGCAGGCGCAGCCGGCGCGCCGCGCTCGCGCTGGACCATCGCCCGCCGCCGCGGTCGCGCACGCGCGTGCACCTGGTGACGCATGTCGCGCTCGGGCTCCTCGCGCCGGCATGCGCGCTGGCCCACGCCGGCGCGCGGGTGTCGGCGTCTCCGGGCGGCGCGCTCCTCATCGCCTTCGCCCTGACCAGCCTGCTCGGCGCCGCCGGCGCGGCCGCCTACCGCGCCCTCCCGCGGCGGCTCACTCGCCTCGAGCGTCGCGGCGCGCTGCCCGAGGACCTCGCCGCCGAGCGCGACGCCCTGTCGGCTCGCCTCTACCGTGAGGTGAGCGGCACCAGCGACGCGGTGAAGACCGCCGCCGCGCGCATGCTCCTGCCCTACGCCGGCGCGAGCCTCGGCTGGATGGCGCTCGCCCTGTCGGGGCGCGGCCTCGCCGACGAGGAGCGGCGACTGCGCCGGCGCATCGACGACGCGCTGGCCGGTCGCGGCCGCGGTCGCCTCGACGGCCTCGACGCGATCGTGCGCACCGCGGTGGAGCTGCGCGCCCTGTCCGCGCGCCGGGCGCTCACCGCCGCTCTGCGCGCGTGGCTGCCACTCCACATCGCCTCCGCCGCGATGACGGTCGCGCTCCTCCTGGTCCACGCCGCCCTGGCCCTCCTCGCATGAGCGCGCTCCGGCGAAGACAGGCGCCGCGCGCCGTCGCCACCAGCGACACCACGCGCTTTCGCGGCGTCGGCCTGGCGGCGCTGATCGCCGCCGCGATCGCGACGGCCTGCGCGCTGGCGCTGCCCGACCCGGCGGCGCTGCGCGGCGCGCCCGGGCCGCTGTCCCTGCCCCACCGCCGCGCCGGCGTCGCCTGCGCCGCCTGCCACACCGGCCGCGGACCTGTCGCCCCGGCATGCGCCGGCTGCCACGGCGTCCATCCGTCGGCGCGCGCACCTCACCGTGCGCTGGCCGCGCGCGGCCTGCTCGGCTGCGCCGACTGCCACGGCGGGCACGGCGACAGCGGCGGCGTGGTCTTCACCGCCGGCAGCGGCGCCCTGCGCTACGGCCCGGGAGGCGAGCGGTCCGTCCCG
>DATFRY010000223.1:0-28275 GCA_035262925.1 Kofleriaceae bacterium
GCGCCGCGCCGCGCCGCGCCGCGCCGCGCCGCGCGGCGGCCGCGCGCAGCGATCGCCTGATTGCCAGTCTGCATCGCGGACGTTTTGTCCCGTTGTGAGTCCGCCGCCGGACCGTCATGAGTGGACCACCAGCCGAGGAGATCCCATGACGGTGAAGAACGGAAGCGGAGTCCCGCGATCGCGAATCAGCCTGACCTACGACACACGCCAGCCCGACCAGCCGCGCCAGGAGAAGGAGCTGCCGCTGCGGCTGCTCGTGGTCGGCGACCTGACCGGGCGCGCCTGGCGCGCCGAGACGCCCGGCGCCGCCGCGCCGCGCGACGACTTCGAGGAGCGCGCCATCCACGACCTCAACGGCCGCAACCTCGACGCGGTGATCGAGAAGCTCGGCATCGAGATCGAGCTCAAGGGGGTGGCCAACCACGTCGAGAAGGGCGGCGCGCCGGTCGACGTCACGATCCCGGTGCGCTCGATGGCGTCGTTCGAGCCGGGCGAGGTCGTCAACCACGTCCCGTCGGCGCGGCGCCTGCTGAACGTGCGCAGGCTCCTGCTCGAGCTGCAGGCCTACGTGGACAACAACAAGCAGTTCCGGCGCCTGGTCCGCGAGCTGACCTCGCCGGGCAGGGCGCAGCTCCTCGAGCAGCTGCGCGCCACATTCTCGGAGCAGTTCGCGGCCGAGCTGCGCATCCCGACCGCCGCCGAGATGGACGGCGCCCCGGCGCCCGCGACGGCGGCGGCCGCGACCAGCGCCGCGCCCGCGACGCCGGCGTCGGCGGCCCCGGCGGCCCCGGCCGCACCCATGAGCCCGGCCGGCTCGGCGCCGACGCCGACCGCCGGGCCGACCCCCACGACCTGATCGAGCACGAGGGAATCAACGAACATGATGACGACCAACACGACCACGACCACGATCACGGCCGACAGCTTCCTGGCCGACGTGCTGAGGAGCGTCCTCCCGCCCGACAACCTGCCCGACAAGCCGACCGAGATGCTCGCGCCGGCGCCCGCCGCCGCCGCGCCCGACGACAGCAAGGCCGCGCGCGAGCGGGCCCGCGCCCAGCACTTCCTGCAGCTGCTCGGGCTCCTCCTGTGCAACCTCGACTACGCGCGGCGCGACCTGGGCGACGGCGAGGGCGCCGAGGCCGCCGCCGACCGGCAGGTCTACTTCGTCGACAAGAAGACGTTCGCCGATCTCCTGGCCCGCGTGAACGAGCTCGTCGCGCTGCAGCTCAACGAGGTCTTCCACCAGCCGCAGCTGCGCGACCTCGAGGGCAAGTGGCGCGCCATCTCCGATCTGGTCGAGCGCACCAACTTCGGGGCCAACATCGGCATCAGCCTGCTCGACGCCGGCAAGGACGAGATCGGCGAGGACATGTCGACCAACGGCGCCGACATCGCCGCCTCGGAGCTGTTCAAGAAGGTCTACACCGCCGAGTACGATCAGCTGGGCGGCGAGCCCTACGCGGCGCTCATCGGGCTCTACGACTTCGCCAACGACTACGGCGACCGCGTGTTCCTGAAGGGCATGGCGGCCCTGTGCAAGCACAGCCACGCGCCCTTCATCGCGTCGGCCGCGCCCAGCATCTTCGGCATCGAGGACATGAGCCGGCTCATGGAGGTGCGCGACTTCTCCGCCGCGCTCGACGAGTCGTGGATGGCGCTGCGCGGGCAGGAGGAGTTCGCGTACATCGGCCTGACCCTGCCGCGCTACATCGCGCGCCGCCCCTACAAGCCGACCGACTCGGCCGGCGGCGTGGTCCGCTTCAAGGAGGAGCCGCCCTCTGCCGAGCAGGAGGCGCAGCGCTACGTGTGGGCCAGCTCGGCCATGCTGTTCGCGCGCAACCTGGTGCGCTCGTTCGAGGGCTCCGGCTGGTGCCAGTACATCCGCGGCGTCAAGAGCGGCGGGTATCTGGAGAACCTGGCCCGCATCGCGCTCGAGGGCGCCGACGACGAGATCCGCCCGCCGCTCGAGGTCATCATCCCGGACTACGGCGAGCTGGCCCTGGCCGACGCCGGCTTCATCCCGCTCGTGCACAAGAAGGGCACCACCGACGCGGTGTTCTTCTCGAGCCAGGCGATCAAGGAGCCGAAGAGCGGCGCCGACCCGCACATCTCGGAGAACTCGCAGCTCACCTGCAACCTGGCCTACACCTTCTCGATCTCGCGCCTGGCCCACTACCTCAAGCGCATGATGCGCGACAACGTCGGATCCAGCGCCGACGCCAACTACGTGAAGGGTCAGATCGACGCCTGGATCTCGCGCTACGTCACCACGATCGTCAACCCGGACGATCTGACGCTCCGCTACTACCCGTTCAAGGCCTACACGCTGACCGTGGCGCCGGTGCCCGGGCGCGCCGGCTGGTACGACTGCAACCTCACCGTCCAGCCTCACATCCAGTTCGAGGGCATGGACGTCACCCTGCGCGTGGACGCGCGCCTCAGCTGATCCGAGGAGGACCCACACATGTCGATCGATCTCCCTTGCGACTGGAAGAGCGGGTTCCTCATGGACCCGACCAACAAGCAGCGCTGCGGCTACCTGACAGCGTTCAACGGCCTCGACCTCGGCACCGAGCCGACCAAGGACACCGAGGAGTACAAGGTCTCCGTCTACACGCCCTTCAACGCCGAGGCGCCCGAGTACACGGTCGCGGCGCCGGCGCAGAACGACGACGGCCTGCGCACCATCGACTGCATCGGCATCCTCGAGCACTTCTCGTGGGGCGGCGGCGCCGGCGATCCGATCTGCATCGGCGCCTACGTGTCGACCGAGTTCGCCAACCAGCTCAAGGCCAAGCAGAAGACGTCGCTGTCGACCACCGCCATCAAGAAGCTCGGCTGGTGGGTCGTCAACTACGACGTCGAGAACAAGGCCTGGTTCGAGGAGGCGTTCCCCAAGACGTCGGACGGCTTCGTGGCCGGCCAGCTCAACGCGCAGGGCGGCAAGGCGGTGGCGCTTCAGGTCGCCGAGGAGCCGACCCAGATCGCGGCGAGCATCGACGTGCAGGTGTTCCAGATCTACTTCGAGATCGTGCCCGGCGCCAACGCCACCTACGCGCTCCGCTTCGCGCAGGCCAAGACCAAGCCGTTCGTCAAGGGCTGGGGCCTGCAGGTCGGAAAGATCGCCAAGGACAAGCTGAGCGCATGACATGACGGCACCACCACGCCCCGGCGGCGCCGCCGACCAGCGCGCCCGCTCGCTCTGCCACGTGCACTGGCGCCTCGGACAGGCGCTCCTGCCCGAGCACTTCGAGCGGCAGGAGCTCGCCTTCGAGCGCGAGCTCGAGCTGCGCGCGGCCACGCTATCGCCCGCCGCCTGGGGCGTGGGTCTGATCGAGCTGGATGAGGTCTCTCTCGCGCGCGGCATCGTCCGCCTCACGCGCCTCCTCGCCATCACCCCGCGCGGCCACGTGGTGCACCTGCCGGGCAACGCGCGCGGCGAGCCGATGGACCTCGCCGCCGCCGGAACGTCGACGGTGCGCCTCCACCTGCACCTCCTGGTCGAGCCGACCTACGAGCGCGAGGACGAGCGCGCCCGCGACCTCGAGGCGGTCGAGCTGGTCGTCCGCCGCGTCGAGCTCTCGCCATCGCCGGGCCACCCGGGCGCGCTCGACGGGTTCGAGCTCGCCCGCCTCGAGCTCGGCGCCGACGGGACCTGGCGCACCAGCCCGAGCTACGTCCCGCCGCTCACATCGCTCGCCGCCTGGCCCAGCTTCTTCACCCAGGTGGTGACGCGCCTGCGAGCCGTGCTGGCAGCCTGGGAGGACATCCTGCTCGGCGATCTCGACAGCCACGTCCTGTCGACCGCCAAGGGCCTGCGCGCCCACGAATGCCTGCGCCGCAGCCGCGTGCTCACCTGGTACCTGACCCAGATCGAGGCCGGCGGCGAGCTCACGGCGCCCCCGTTCGAGGTCTACCGCCGCGTCGTCGAGCTGTATGTGGACGTGCACGCCTACCAGTCACCGGCCGCCGACACCCCGGCCCTCGCCGCCAGCGTCTACGACCACCGCGATCTCGCCGCCACCTTCGCGCCCGTCCTGGCCGAGCTCGAGGCCCGCACCCGCCTGCCCCACGGACGCGCGCCCTACGCCCCGTTCGCGCGCGCCGGCCGCGCCCTCGCCTGCCCGCTCCCCGGGAAGGCCGACGCCCTCAAGCTCTACTGGCTGCTGCGCCGCCGCGCCGGCATGACCGCCGACGAGCTGCGCCCACCCAAGCTCGCCGCCGCGAGCCGCCTCGAGACCGTCCACCGCCACGCCCTCCGCGGCGTCGCGCTTCGCCCCCTCGCCAGCGTCCCCTTCCGCCACGACTTCGATCCCGACGTCGACTTCTTCGAGATCCTGGCCGAGGGTGAGGAGTGGGACCACGCCCGGCGCGAGGGCAACATCGCCTACCTCGCCGAGGGGCCCCTGGCCGAGTGCGCGACCTACCTCTTCTGGCGCGGGGGATGAGGCCGCGAGGGCGCCGCGGGCGGCGGGGCCATCACGCCGGCTCGACGACTCGCATGGTCTCCAGCGTCCTCAGCTCCGACTCGATCCAGTCGGCGGATCCGGGTGGGAAGAGGGGCGCCGCGTCGAGCGAGCGGAACGTCGCGTGCCTGGTCGCGACCCACGCGAACAGGGACGCGACGTAGCCGGGCACCCTGATCCTGGTCGATCCGGCGGCGCACCTCCTGATCGTCACGATCGAGTGGTCGTCGCGGTCGCCGATGACGGCGATGTCGACGCCGTCGCAGCGGCGATAGTGGCGCGCCGGCTGGGCGCGCTCGAGCGGGACGCGGGACGCCTGGCCGCCCAGGTCGCTCACCAGCGCGGACAGGCGCCCGCGGATCGCGGTCGCGTCGGCGGCGGCGAGGGCGACCGGCTCGCGCCACTCGGGGCGGGTGAGGATGTTGCGGTCGACCAGCGCGCGCAGGAGATCGCCGGTGGTCGGCGGGCGCGTGACGATCGAGATCGACACCGAGTCGCGGAGCGCCGAGGTGCAGTGCCACCAGCCGCGCGGTACGAACAGCGCCGACCCGGGCTCGAGATCGATCGTCTCGGCGCCCTCCGGCATCTCCAGGTCGTGCGAGGCCGCCCCGTCCTCGGACACGTCGCGGCTGTTGCGGATGTCGGGGCCGAAGCCGGCGATGTAGGCGTGGGCGGGGAAGCGCAGCGACGAGTTGGGAGCGATCTGCCAGCGCTTGGTTCCGCGCAGCTGCACGACGATCACGTCGACGCCGTCGAAGTGCTTCGGCACCGCCTCACCGCGCGGCGACAGGAAGACGTCCGCGCTGACCGCCTGGCCGGCCAGCCCGAGCTCGACCGCGACGTCGTCGCACAGCGCGCGGAGGCGCGGCTGCGTGCTGGCCAGGAGCTCGACGGTGGCCCCGGAGTCGTACAGGCGGCGCCAGTGCTGGCGGGGATGGACCGCCTGCGACGGAGAGCCGTCCTCTTCGCGCGTGTAGCCGATGACGACCTCGCCGCCGATGCATTCGACCAGCGCGGCCGGATCGTCCCACGCCGGCCAGCTGGCCAGATCGCCCAGCCGCTCGGGCGGACCGTGCGCGGCGCAGGCCCGCACCGGGTAGACGTCGCGGGCGAACTCGCCCGCGGCCAGGTCGGGGAAGAGCCGCTCCAGGATGCGTGGAGTCGTCATCGTCATCGTCGTCCGGTGCGTCGCCATCGTGATCGGGTGAGTTGCCATCTTCATGGGGTCCCCTCGCTGGTGTCGCCGGCACGGCCCGGGCGCTCGATCGACTCGAGCACCAGCACCGACGGGACCTGGGACGGCGCGGCCAGGCGCAGCAGGCCGTATCCGATCCCGGCCAGCCCGGTCATGAGCCCGGGCGATTCGACCGAGAACGGCGCGCCGGACCGCCATCCGCCGGCGCGGCCATGCTCCAGGATCGCGCGGGCGCGCGCCCCGGCCATGTCCGCCCACACAGGATGGCCGAGCCGCCGGCCGGCCTCGATCAGGAGCTCGATGTTGCCCAGGTCGCCGTGGCACAGGCTGTGGTTGCGCCCGAACCCGCGCGCGGCGGTGGTGTGGAGGGCGACGTCGATCTCGCTCCGCGTCGCCTCGTCGTCGAGAAACGCCAGGCCGTGCAGGCGAGCGAGACCGATCCCGGGTGCGCCGTGGCACCACGCGGTCAGGAATGCGCGGCGTCCGTCCCGCTCGGCCCGCGCCGCCGCCGCCGTCCTGCGCAGGTCGGGCCAGTTGCCGGCCGCGGCCGCGAACAGGCTGCGCTCGTAGGCGATCGCATCGAGCGCCGCGGTGCGAAACCGGCTGGCGCCGGTGGCGGCGGCCAGCCGCAGGAGCGACCAGGCCATGCCGGCCGCGCCGTGCGAGAAGCCGGTCAGCCCGTGCGGACGGCCGGCGGTGGGCCACGCGATGCCGACCGCCTCCGGCCGGGCTCGCGCGATCAGGTGATCGCCGCAGGCGATCGCGACGGCGAGCGCGCGCTCCGATCCGGTGACGCCATGGAGCCCGAGCAGCGCGGCGATGCATCCGGCCGCACCGCCCAGCACGTCGAGCTCGTCGTCGCGCTCGATCGCGGCCGGCAGCCCGTCCGCGATCGCCTCGGCGTCGGCGAGCAGGTCCGGCGCATCCCACAGCGTCGCCAGCCGGGTCAGGCAGTAGACGAGCCCGCCGCGGCCGGTGAATCCGCCGATCGAGGGGCAGGCCACGCGGTCTGCGGCGAGATCGCGCCGCAGCCCCTGCAGCGCGGATCGCGCGAGCTCGGTGTACGCGGCCTCGCCGGTGGTCGCGCCCAGGAACGCCATGAACAGCGCGACGCCGGGGATCCCGTCGTAGAGATCGGCCCCGAGCGGCGAGAGCCGGGAATCGCGCCGCGGGGTCATCGTGATGCCGAGCCACGCCACCTGATCGGGGCCGGCGATCGCGAGGCCGGCCAGTCGATCGCCGATCGCGCGCGCCGCGGCGAGCAGCTCCGCGCGATCGGGGCCTCCCGGGTCGCGCGCGGCGCCGTCGGCCGGGCACGGCGTGCCGGCCTGCTCGCCGCCTTCGATGCCCTCGCCCTCCCCCTCGCCGTCGCTCTCGGCCAGGGTCGCGAACGACGCGCGGATGAACCAGAGCTGGCGCGCGAGGTCGGCCTCGCCGAGGGCGCGCAGCCGGCGGCGGGCCAGGTCGAGGCCCGACATCGCGAGGAAGCCGGGCATCCGGTCGGCCGGGCCGGTCCACAGATCGCGCGATCCCGCGCGCGTGACGAAGCGCGGCAAGTCTCCACGCGCCACATCGGCCCGCTCGGCCGCGATGATCGGCGCGAAGTCCGGCTGCCCTTCGGCCCGACGCCACAGCTGATCGATCAGGCAGTCGCGATCGAGCCCGTCGCGCAGCATGTCCGGGTGGTAGCTCTCTTGCAGCAGGCGGGCGTAGGTGAATGTGTCGCGGACGATGACCCGCACCTCGTCGTCGGCGAATCGATCGAGCGGGCCGCCGGGGGCGAGGAGCTCGTCGCGACAGCGCAGGAGCGCGCGGTAGACCGCCTCGAACCCGCGCGCGATGTCGGCGGTGTGGTCGAGGACATCCACGTCGGCGCCGAGCAGCGTGGGCCGGTTCCGGGCCCCCGGAAGCGGGACTCGCCGCCGGACGAACCGCATCAGGTCGGTGCCGAGCGAGTCCAGGGTGCGGACCGGCCGCGGCGACAGCTGTCCTGCCGCGCCGGAGAGTCCGCTCAGGTCGATGCCGTCCGACTCGGTGCTCCGCCACCTGCGCTGCGGCAGGAAGCCGACCCGCAGGACCGAGCTCTCGAGCGCGAGCGAGATCGGATGGGCGGGCTCGCCGGCCAGCGCGGCCAGCTCGGGGTGAAAGAGCGCCTCGAGGTCGACCAGGACCGGGTGCTCCCCCGCCGCGATCACGTTCTCCGCGTGGAGGTCGGTCGCGCACAGCGCGTGGAGCAGGGCCAGGTATCCGCCCGAGCGCAGGTAGAAGCGGCGCACCTCGTCGTCCGACCGGCAGGGCGCGGCGGCCGCGAACTCGACCCAGCCGTGGGTGCGGCGGTCGATCACGCGGCTCGTCGGGAACGGGGGAAAGTCGCCGCGCCGGTTCAGCCAGGCCAGGAGCTCCTGGAAGTGGGCCTCGACCGCCAGCGATCGCGGCTTGTAGACCAGCGTGAGTCCCGAGGCGAACTCCGCGATGACGACCGACTCGCCGCCCCTGTGGGTGTCGCCGGCGTCGCCGACCAGGCGCACGAGCGCGCCCGGATCGCGTCCCGGGCTGAAGGTGTCGCGTAGCGCGGGCCAGTCGTCGCGCAGACGCGCGATGAAGGCGGTCCGCGCCGCCACCCAGTCGTCGATGCACTCGGCCACGCGGCGGGCCAGGACCGGGTACTCCTCGAGCAGCGCGACGATCGAGCCGGTCCGGCGCAGGCGGCGGGCGAAGTCGCGCCAGCGCTCCTCCGGGGTGTCGCCGGCCAGCTCGCCGCGCATGCGCGCCACGTTGAGCTCGAGCACGATGGTCGGGCTCAGCATCGGGACCAGGCGCGCCGCCAGCTCGGGCACGAAGACCTGGCCCAGCCGGTCCAGATCGACCGGACCGGACCGCCCCCGCATGCGCGCGCGCGCGGCGCGCAGCAGCCGATCGCGGCCCTGCTCGATGAGCGGGCCGAACGCGGCCAGGACCGCGGCGATCGGGTGGTCGCGCTCGCGCTCCGACAGCGGCAGCTGCGTGGGCTCGCCGGGTGGAGCGGCGCTGAACGCGGCCGCGCACCGGGCGAGCCAGACCGGCTCGTCGGTGCGGGCGCGGGCGGCCTCGATCGGCTCGTCGAGCAGCCGGCCCAGCATCGCCTCGCTGATGCCGTCGGCGGCCAGCCGGCGCGCGAAAGCGTCGGCGGCGGTGAGCCCGGAGCGGCCGCGCCAGCGCTCGATCTGCTGGCGCGCACCGGCCCCGAGATCTCCGTCGGCGATGGCCGGGAGAGACGCCGAGCGCTCGTTCAAGGTGAGCGCCCGGTACCAGGCGTCGGCGCGCCAGCGGTCCGCCGTCATGCGAGGGCTGCTGTCGATCGCAGACCCGAAGGTCCCGCCGACGGTGCGCTGGATGCCGACCTCATGGTTCCCCGGCCCGTCCGACGCCTAGCACCACTTGATGCTGCAGTAGGCGCTCACGGTCGTGCGGTCGGGCTCCTCGATCATCCGCATGCCGCCGGTGATGCCGGCGAGCTGCGCGTCGTCGAGCTCGATGGGACCGACCGGGTGCTCCGGCAGCGCCGCGCGCTCCGCGTCGCTCAAGCTCGCGCGATAGGCCTCGTCCTTCCACGCCCGCACCACGTCCACCTTCTTCTGCATCTCTGTTCTCTCCTCGTTGATGAGCGGCCAGAACCGGCCGGTCCAGCGGGTCAGTGCACGGCTCGTGCCCGGCCGGCGCGCGGCGCAAGTCCGCGCCGTCCGTCGACGGCCTCGCCGCACGGACCGCGGGCGGACGACCGGCGCACTCGAACTGTGCGCGCAATCAGCGGCGCGCCGCCGCGGGAGGTCCTACACTGCCGCCACGTCGCGCCCTTTCCGGATCGGCGGACAGGAGGTTCCCGATGGCGAGCGCACCGATCATCCTGGTCCCGGGGTTCTGGCTCGGCGCATGGGCGTGGGACGAGGTCGCCGCGACCCTGCGCGCCGGCGGCCACGTCGTCGCGGCCATCACGCTCCCCGGGCTCGAGTCCCCCGCGGCGGACCGCTCGTCGATCACGATGGACGACCACGTGCGAGCGATCGCCGACGCGGTCCGGGCGGCCGACGCTCCCGTCGTGCTGGCCGTCCACAGCGCCGCCGGGTTCTCCGGCTACGCCGCCTCGGACCGGCTCCCCGGGCGGATCGCCGCGATGGTCTACGTCGACTCCGCGCCGGGCGTGGGCGCGCTGGACCCGAAGCTCGAGGGCATCGAGCGGCCCCTGCCGCCCCAGGACGTGCTCGCCGCGGAGGAGAACCTCGACGGGCTGAGCGAGGAGCAGATCGCGACCTTCCGCCGGCGCGCCGTGCCCGTGCCGGCCGGTGTCATCCGCACGGGCGCCGAGCTGGCCGACGACCGGCGCCGCGACATCCCGACCACGATCATCTGCACGGGGTTCCCGTCGGCGCAGGTGAAGGCCGCGGTCGACCAGGGCCACGCGTGGCTCGCCGGCGTCCCCGAGCTGCGCGACGTCACCTGGATCGACCTGCCGACCAGCCACTGGCCGATGTGGTCGCGGCCGACGGAGCTCGCCGCGATCATCGGCGACATCGCGACGGCGCACCCTCCATCCCGCTGACCTTCACTCCGGCGGGCTCACCGACCCGGCGGGCTGGCCTCGAGGGTGCGCGCGAGCAGGCTGGCGCACGCGTACACCGCGCGGATGTTCGGAGTCGGAGTCCCGGTGAGCTCGCCGAGCTCGACGACCGCGCCGACCAGCGCGTCGAGCTCGAGCGGGCGTCCCTGCTCGACGTCGCGCAGCATGGATGTCTTGTGGGCTCCGACGCGCTCGGCGCCGGCGATGCGCCGCTCGATGCCGATCCGCATGCGGACGCCCAGCTTCTCCGCGATCGCCTCCGCCTCGGCCATCATGGCCGCGCACAGCTCTCGCGTCGGCGGGAACTGGCACAGGTCGACCAGCGTCGCGCGGGTCAGCGCGCTCACCGGGTTGAAGCTCAGGTTGCCCCACAGCTTGAGCCAGATCTCGCTGCGCACGTCCCTGACGACGGGCGCCCGGAATCCCGCGCGGGAGAGGCTCGCCGAGATCGCCTGGATGCGCGGGGTGGTGCTGCCATCCAGCTCGCCGAGGCTGAAGCGGTTGCCCTCGAGAACCCGCACCGTGCCGGGCGCGACCAGATCCGCGGCCGGATAGACCACGCTGGCGATCACGCGGTCCGGATCGATGTTCCCGGCGATGGTTCCGTCCGGATCGGCCGCCCGCACCGGCCGGCCCTCGAAGTCGCCCCCGTGCCTGTGGAAGTACCACCAGGGGATGCCGTTCTGCATCGTGACGATCGGCGTGTCGGGACCGAGGAGGTGGCGCACATCGGCGGCGATCGGCGCGACCTGATGCGCCTTGACGGTCAGCAGCACGGCGTCGTGCTCGCCCGCCTCGGCCGGCCCCGCGCACGCGCGGACCGCCCGCGGCGGCTCCTCGCGCCCGTCCTCGGCGATGAGCGCGATGCCGCGCGACCGGAGCGCGGCGAGGTTGGCCCCGCGCGCGATGAACGTGACCTCCTCACCGGCTCCGGCCAGGCGCGCGCCGAGGTAGCCGCCGATCGCCCCGGCTCCGACGATCGCGATCTTCATTCTGCCTGCGGCAGGGTCGCCGCCGCCGCGACGGTCGGCGCGGCCGGCACGTCGCCGGCCCTGGCGGCCCAGCGCCGGCGCATCGGTTTCAAGATCAGCAGGGCCATGAGGGCGGCGACCAGGTTCATGCCGGCGGCGGTGAGAAAGACCGGCTTCCAGCCCGAGCGGGCGAGGATGCTGCTCAGCGGGACGAGCAGCGCGGCGGTTCCCTTCGCAGTATAGAGCAGCCCGGCGTTCGCCGTCGCGAAGCGCGGGCCGAAGGTGTCGGTGCAGGTGGACGGGAACAGGCTGTAGATCTCGCCCCACGCGAAGAAGACGAGCCCGCTCAGGACGACGAACGAGACCGCGCTGCCGCCGAACTGGCTGAGGAGGACGATGCCGATCGCCTCCAGGAGGAACGCCGCGAACATGGTGTTCTCGCGGCCGACCCTGTCCGAGACCCATCCGAACACGGGCCGGGTGAGGCCGTTCAGGATGCGGTCGATGGACAGCGCGAAGGTCAGGGCCGGGAGGGTGAGGCCCAGGATGGACACGTCGACGTCGGCGACCTCGAAGTCCCTGGCGATGGGGGCGAGCTGGGCGGTCGCCATCAGGCCGCCGGCGGCCATGAGCACGAACATGAGGTACATGACCCAGAAGACCGGCGCGCGGACCATTCGCATGGGCTCGTAGCTCCGCGCCGACGCCGGCAGCGCGCCCCGCGGCAGCGACGCGAGGCGCGCCGCGTCCGGCTGGTGCAGGAGCCAGCCGAGCAGGAAGACGATCGCACCCTGGCCGAGGCCGAAGTACAGGAAGGCGTCCTGGAAGCCGTGCGACCTGATGAAGGACGAGATCGGAACGATGGTGAGGGCGGACCCGGCGCCGAAGCCCATCGCGGTCAGCCCGGCCGCCAGGCCGCGCCGATCGGGAAACCACTTGAGCGCGTTGCCCACGCACGTCCCGTAGACCGCGCCGGCGCCGATGCCGCCGACGGTGGCCGCGATGTAGAAGAGCGTCAGCGAGTCGGCGAACGAGTTCAGGGTCCAGGCGAGCGCCACCAGCACCCCGCCGCACACGGTCACCAGCGCCGGCCCGAACCGGTCGACCAGGTACCCCTCGACCGGGACGAGCCAGGTCTCCATCAGGACGAAGATGGTGAAGGCGACCTGGATGTCGGACTTCTGCCACTGAAACTTCTCGTGGATCGGATTGACGAAGAGCGTCCAGCCGTACTGGAGATTGGCAATCATCGCCATGCAGATGATGCCGAGAATCAGCTGGATCCATCGCTCGGCCGCCGGGATCCGGTGGTGCACGAGCGACGATCGGTCGATCGCCATGGTGTCGGCTCCTCTCTAGGCCAGCCCCAACTTCGCCGCCAACCCGATGCGCTGCAGCTTGCCGGTCGCTCCCTTGGGGATCTCGTCGCGGAACACGACCACGCGCGGCACCTTGAAGTCGACGAGGCGCCGGGACACGAACGCGCGCAGCTCCTCCTGGCTCGCGGCCGCGCCGTCGCGCAGGACCACCAGCACCGCCACGTCCTCGCCCAGCTTGTCGTGCGGCACGGCGAAGGTCACGCACTGCTGCACGGCGGGGTGGTCCATCAGCACCTCGTCCACCTCGCGCGGCGAGATCTTCTCGCCGCCGCGATTGATGATCTCCTTCAATCGCCCGGTGATCGTCACGTAGCCGTCGGCGTCCATGACGCCCTGGTCGCCGGTGCGGAACCAGCCGCCGGTGAAGGCCTCGGCGTTGGCCTTGTCGTTGTTCTCGTACCCGGCCATGACGTTGGGGCCGCGGATCGCGATCTCTCCGGCAGTCCCATGCGGCGCGACGCCGCCCTCCAGGCCGAGGATGCAGACCTGCGGCCCCGCGGCGATGCCCACCGTGCCGGGCCTGCGCTGGCCGGGCGGCAGCGGGTTCGAGGCCATCTGATGGGCGGCCTCCGTCATGCCGTAGGCCTCGACCACCGGCGCTCCGAACACCTCCTCGAGCTCGCGAATGACCTGGGGCGGAAGCGACGCCGACGAGGAGCGGATGAAGCGCAGGGGATTGGCCGCGATGACGCCGGCGTTCCTGGCCGCCCGGCTCAGGATGGCCTGATGCATCGTCGGCACGGCCGTGTACCAGGTCGGGCGCGCCTCGGCCATCCACCCGAAGAACTTGAGCGCGTTGAACGCAGGGCAGCAGAACACCGATGCGCCGGCGGAGAGCGGGGCCAGGACGCCGGCGATGAGCCCGTGGATGTGGAAGAGCGGCATGATGTTGAGGCCGCGGTCGGACGGGCCGAGCGCGAGAGCGGTCCGCACGTGCGCCGCCGAGGCACACACGTTCGCCTGGCGAAGCGGCACGATCTTGGGTCGCGACGTCGTTCCGGACGTGTGGAGGACGAGCGCGACCGCATCGGGCGCGGCGCGACCGCCATCGACAGGAGGCGACGCGGCGCCGTCGGCGCCGACGATGCGGAAGGCGCCCGCCGCCGCCCGGGTCGCCACCTCGAAGCGGGCGACGGGAATGCCGAGCTTCTCCGCGACGCCTGCCGCGGGCGACTCCTTCGAGGCCTCCATGACGAGCAACCGGGCCCCCAGGTCGCTCAGATAGAACTCGAACTCCTCGGCGCGGTAGGCCGGGTTGAGAGGCGCGGCGGTGGCGCCCGCGGCGACGGAGAGGAACACCGTCGCCGCCTCCGGCCCGTTGTCGAGGACGAAGGCGACCCGGTCGCTCGCGCCGATGCCCATGGCTCTCAGCGCGGCGACGGTCTCTCCGACGAGCGCGCGCAGCGAGCCGAACGTGAGGGCCTGTCGCCCCGGGGCCGCGATCGCCGCCGCGTTCTCGGCTCCGGCGCCGAGCAGCTCGATCACCGTGGTAGGCGCCGCCTCCATGGCGACTGCATATGCGACTACGGGCCGTACGTCTCCAAAAAAGAGAACTCTCGATCAAAGAAACTGCCAATCAGTGACTGCCCATTCGACTGCTCCCGCTCCCGCCCCCGCTCCCGCGGACCGGTTCGCGCGGGACGAGCGGCGAGCTGCCCCGGTCAGGTCCCGGCGGCGCGGCCATCGGCTCGCCGATCGCTGCCCGCGATCAGGCTGCCGCCCGCTTCGCGTCGAATGATCTGCCCGCGCCCGAACAGCGAGCGGTCGTACCCTTTCACCCCGGCGACGACCTCGTGACCGCGCGCGCTCAGCGCATGGGCGGTGGCCGGCGCGATGCCCTCCTCGAGCTCGACCTTGCCCGCGCCGCCCTGCGGCTCGATGCAGAAGCGCGGCCGGTCGAGCGCCGCCTGCGGCTCCAGCCCGTCGTCGAGCATGTCGACCACGACCTGCACGTGGCCCTGCGGCTGCATGAAGCCGCCCATCACGCCGAACGGCCCGAACAGCGAGCCGTCCTCGCGCGTCATCATGCCCGGGATGATCGTGTGGTACGGCCGCTTGCCCGGCGCGAGCGCGTTGGGATGCGAGGGATCGAGCGAGAAGCCGTGGCCGCGGTTCTGCAGGGTGAAGCCCCAGCCGCGCGGAACGATCCCGGTGCCGAAGCCCATGTAGTTGCTGTTGATGAACGAGCACGCGTTGCCCCGCCCGTCCACCACGCAGAAGTAGACGGTGTCGGTGCCTGCCACCGGCGAGCCGCGACGCACGTCGGCGGTCGCCCGCTTCGGATCGATGAGCGCGCGCCGGCGCGCGGCGTACTCCCTCGACAGGAGCTCGGCCACCGGCACGTGCGTCACCCGCGGATCCGCCACGTACCAGCGCGTGTCCGCGAACGCCAGGCGCATGGCCTCGACCAGGATGTGGAGGCGGTCCGGCCCCAGCGGATCGAGCGCCTCGAGATCGAAGCCCTCGAGGATGTTGAGCGCGATGAGCGCGGTGAGGCCCTGTCCGTTGGGCGGGCACTCCCACACGCGCACGCCGCGATACGTGGTCGAGATGGGCTGGTCCCAGGTCGATCGGTGCGACGCGAGGTCGGACGCGCTCATCGCGCCGCCGCTCTCCTCGAGGACGCGCACGATCGCCGCCGCGATCTCGCCGCGATAGAACGCGTCCTTGCCGCCGGCCGCCACCGTGCGCAGGGCGCGGGCCAGCCCGGGGTTGCGAAAGGTCTCGCCCGCCCGCGGCGCGCGCCCGCCGATGGTCAGCTCGCCGAGGTTGGCCGCGCCGGCCTGTCGCGCGAGGCCTCGCTCCCAGAAGTGCGCGGTCACCTCGCCCACCGGGAACCCGCCCTCGGCCAGGCCGATCGCCGGCGCCAGGATCTGGCTCATCGGCATGCTGCCGTGTCGCTCGATCAGATCGCACCACCCGGCGCATGCGCCCGGCACCGTCACGGTGTGGGCGTGGTACGGCGGCAGCTCGCGCAGCCCCTGCGCGCGGAGGAGCTCGAGGGTCAGGCGGGCCGGCGCGCGGCCGGAGCCGTTCAGCGCGGTCACCGCGCGCGCCTCCGAGTCGAAGTAGAGCGCGAAGCAATCGCCGCCCAGGCCGGTCGACGTCGGCTCGGTGACGTTGAGCGCGGCCGCGACCGCGATCGCGGCGTCGGCCGCGTTGCCGCCGGCGCGCAGGATCGCGACGCCGGCCTCGGTCGCGGGCACCTGGCTGGACGCGACCATGCCGCGGCCTCCGCCGCGCGCCCTGGACGATCCGCCGCCGGGACCCTGCGCGCCGCGCACCGAGGGGCCCGCGCCGCATGCCAGGGCCCCCGCCGCCGAGGCGCCGCCGATACCGATCAGGAGATCGCGTCGAGTGATCCGGTCCATGGCCCGGCAGTCTACGCCGCGCGCGCCCGCGAGCGGCCGGCGGACATTCGCGCGACCATCGCATCGCTCCGGATCTCGGCTTCACCGACCGATCGGCGGCGCTTCACGACGACCGGCGGCGAGGCCTTCGTCGCGCGGCGACGCTGGCCGGTGTCGGACCCGCGAGCACCAGCTCCGACAGCATGGCCCGGACCAGAGGCGCGGCGACGAGCGCGCGGCGCGTCAGCGCCTGGACGCGCCTGCGGAGCGGCGCGCCGCCGGGGGTGCGGACCACGACGGCCCGCGCGCTCGAGGGGCGGAGCGCGAGGGCCGGCACGAACGCCACGCCGAGCCCCGCCGACACCATTCGCAGCAGGAGGTCGTAGTCGTCGGCGGTGTGCGTGATCCGGGGCGCGAAGCCGGCCAGCGCGCAGGCGCGCTCGGCCAGCTGCCGGTCGTCCGGCTGCCGCGACCCGACGATCCACTCCTCGTGCTCGAGGCGCTTCATGCCGAACGGGTCGCGCGTGCGCTGCCACCTCGCCGGCAAGGCCAGGAGCACCGGCTCCTCCATGAGCTGCTGCGAGACCAGCCCGGGGACCTCGGGCCGGGGCGCCAGGTTGTAGGCGAAGCTCAGCGCGAGATGACACGACCCATCGCGCAGGGCCGCGATCCCGTCGGCCGGCTCGAGCTCGTGGATGACCACGCGCATGTCGGGCCATCGCTCGCGCGCGCGGAGAACGGCCGGGAGCAGGTGCGTCTTGGCGAAGGTCGAGATGCAGGCGACCACCAGCTCGCCGCGGGGCCTCTCGTCGGCGCCGCGCAGGTCGAGCTCGGCCGCCTCGACCGCCCGGAGAATGTCCTCGGCGTGCGCGGCCAGCCGCGCCCCCTCCGCGGTCAGACGCACCCGTCGCCCGACGCGCTCCAGCAGCGCCACCCGCGCCTCGCGCTCCAGGGTCGCCATCTGCTGGGAGACCGCCGACGAGGTCAGGCCGCAGGCGGCGGCGACCGCCGTCATGGTGCCGCGATGGGCGAGCTCGCGGAACAGCTGGAGACGGGCGAGGTCGAACATGAAGTAAATCTTACAAGGCTGCGTAATAAAATGAAGTGGACCTACGCGGTCCGCGCCTCTACAAAGGTCGAGCAAGGAGGCGAGCCATGACACGACGAATTCCGGTGGGGAGCGGCGCCGGGCTGCGGCTGCGGCGCGGACAGGAGCTGCGCATCGTCGACCCCACAGGCGGGCAGTCGGGCGACCTGGTCGCCTTCTCTCACGACGGTCGCGAGCGCCAGTCGAACGGCCGCACGTTCGACTACGCGGGCAAGATCCACCTGTCGACGGGCGATGTGCTGTGGTCCGATCTCAGCAACCCGATGCTGACCATCGTCGCCGACGACGTCGGCCGCCACGACCTGCTCTATTCCGCCTGCACGCTCGAGATGTACCGCATCCAGTACGGTGTGACCGGCTACCACGCGAACTGCACCGACAGCCTGTGCTCGGGGCTGCGAGAGGTCGGGATCGAACCCGGCCCGCTGCCGACGCCGTTCAACTTCTTCATGAATGTCGAGATCGCGGGCGATGGGCGGCTGGTGTTCGCGCCGCCCAGGTCCCGCGCCGGCGACTCGCTGGTGGTGCGCGCCGAGATGGACCTCGCGGTCGCGCTGTCCGCCTGCCCCGCGTCGGTCTGCAACGGCGGTGGTCCGACCGGGCCGATCGACTTCGAGATCAGCGCCGCCTCGAACGCGTGACAGGCAGCGGATCCGGGCCCCGAACGTGGCACGCCAGGGCTACGCTAGGGCGATGCGTCTGGACAGCGGGCACTACTTCGGCGAGCCGTTGCGTCGCGGGACCGCCGGGGCGCTGACGCTGATCGAGACGCACTACGTGCGCGGCCTGGTGGCGGCCCGTCACACGCACGAGCGCAGCTGCATGTGCATCGTCCTCGACGGCGGCTTCGCCGAGACGTACGGGCGCGCGCAGCGGACGTGCCGGGCAGGCACCGTCATCTTCCGCCCGGCGGGGGAGGATCACGCCAACGACTTCGCGATCGGCGCGCGCTGCCTGAACGTGGAGCTGTCGGAGTCGTGGATGGCCCGGCTCGCGGAGTATGCGCCGGCGACCGGCTCGTCGATCGACCTGACGAACACGCCCGTGCGCGACACCGCGATGCGGATGTACGGCGAGTTCCGGATCGGGGACGACCTCGCGCCGCTCGCGCTCGAGGGCCTGGCGACCGAGACGCTGGCGGGGCTGTCGCGACGGCTGCGCGAGGTGCCGTGCGCACCGCCGGCGTGGCTGGCCCGCGTGCGCGAGGTCCTCCACGACGGGCCGGCGCCGGCGACGCTCGCCGGGCTCGCGGCCGCTGCCGATGTTCATCCGGTCCACCTCGCGCGGAGCTTTCGCCGGCACTACGGCTGCTCGATCGGCGCGTATGTCCGGCGCCTCCGCATCGACAGGGCGTGCCGGCTCCTCGACTCGACGTCGATGACGCTGTCGCAGATCGCGCTCGAGGTCGGCTTCGCCCACCACAGTCACTTCGCGAATGCCTTCAGGCGCGCGACCGGGCGGACCCCGGGCGCGTACCGGCGCCGTCGCCGGTGAGGTGAGCGGCTCGGACGGCTCGCTCCGCGCGCGCAAGAATGTTCGTGGCGTGCAAGACCGCGACCGCGGTGCGCGGCACAGTGCGAGCATGCGCTGCCTGCTCCCGGTCCATGTCGCGGCTTGCCTCGCGGCCTGCGCGACCGGTGTGACGCCGCCATCGCCCGACGTCGCGAGCACCCGGCTCGCCGGGACCGTCGACGAGTTCCTCACCCGGCAGAGCGGCTTCGGCTGGAGCGGCAACGTGCTCCTGCGCGTGCATGGCCGGGTCGTGCTCGCGAAGGGCTACGGCCTCGCCGATCCGGGGATCGCCGCGCCCTACACCACGACGACCGCGTTCGACGTCGGCTCGTTCGCGAAGACCTTCACGGCGGCGGCGATCCTCCGGCTCGAGGAGCTGCACCGCCTGTCGGTCCGCGACACCCTCGCGACGCGGTTGCCGGGCGTCCCGCCCGACAAGAGCGCGATCACCATCCACCAGCTGCTCACGCACACGTCGGGCATCGCGGTCGACTTTCCGTTCACCGATCCCGGCACATTCTACGAGGACGTCTCGCGCGACGAGGCGCTCCGCCGCATCCTCGCCGCCCCCCTGGAGTACGCGCCCGGGAAGGGCGCGCGCTACTCCAACTGCGGCTACATCGTTCTGGCGGCGATCGTCGAGCAGGTGTCGGGCAAACCATTTCGAACCTTCATCCGCGACGAGATCTTCGCGCGCGCCGGTCTTCACCACACGACGTTCTGGGGCGATCCCGCCCTCGCGCGCGAGCCGGTGGCGGTCGGTCTCGACGGCTACGGCTCGCCCGTCGAGGACGTGCGGGTGCTGTCGCCGACGACGTGGTGCGATCTCGGCGGCGGAGAGGTCGTCTCGACGCTCGCCGATCTCGAGCGCTGGGTGGAGGCGCTGGCCGCCGGCCGGGTCGTGTCGAGGGCCAGCGTCGCTCGACTGTGGACGCCGTGGACGCCCACACCCCTCATGCGCGGCGGCCGCTACGGCTACGGCTGGTTCCTGCACCCGACGCCGCGCGGGGGCACGCTCGTCGAGCACGGCGGGGACGTGGTCGCGGCCGGCTGTCAGCTGTCGTGGTACCGCGACGACGACGTCCTCTTCATCACGTCGACCAACGTGCGCCACGATCTCTACCCGACGCGCACCGCGGTCGATCGGGCCCTGCCCTCGCTCGTCTTCGGCGGCGACGTGGTGTGGCCGCCGCGATGGGATCCCGGCGCCGCGCCGCTCGACGCCGCGCTCGGCGACTACCGCCTGGCCGGCGGCGGCAGGCTCACGGTCCATCGACGCGGACGCCGCACCTTCATCGGCGCGACCGGCCAGAGCGCGGTCGATCTGCTCGCCCAGGGAACCGACGCGGTCCGATCGCGCCGCGCCCAGCTCACGGCCGCCGCGAAGGAGGCCTTCGACGGCCTCGTGCGAGGCGATCTCGAGCCGCTTCGCCGCGTCGCCGGCCCCGGGAACCCCGGCTTCCCCGCCGCGGTCGTGCACGAGATCGAGGGGCTCCTGCACGGACCGCTGCGCTCGTTCGCCGTGCTCGGCACGTTCGCCAGCGGCTACCCGCACGGGGATCCGCCCGAGTCGGAGACCACGCTCGTTCGCCTCGGCGCGGACACGGCCTACGCCATCCGCTGGGGCGCCGGGATCTCCATCGCCGCGACCGACGTGCCACGCGTCCAGCTCGCCGCGGACACCGAGCTGCGCGCGGACGGGCCCCGCTCGCTCGTCGCCTGGGACCTCGTCCACAAGCTCGTCGTCCCGATCGAGGTGAGCCGCGACGGCAACCAGCTCACGATCGGCGGCATCGTGGCCACCCGCATCGGCCCGACGAGCCGCACTTCGACGCGATCACCTCACTGACCAGCTGAGGTCCGCCGCGGCCGTCGACTTCGCCCCGGCCGACTCCGATCGAGCGTGCCCGGGCTCTTGACGGGCGATCGAGACCTGAGGGAGTCTCCGCGCGCCGGATCAACCAGAAGCCAGGAGAGACGTATGAGCGAAGTCAGAGGACGGAAGCGCACGATCTGGATCGTCGGTGTGGTGTGTGCCGTGGCCGGTCTCGCGACCGGCGCCATGGCCGGCGGCCAGAAGGCGTCGGTCATCGTGCCCATCGCGGACGCCAAGTTCATGCCCATGGATCCCGCGATGCCGGCCGGGCCCGCGGTGGCGGCCCTGGACGGGGACCCGACCAAGGGGAAGTCATCGGTCCTGCTCAAGCTGAAGAAGGGCTCGGCTCCGCTCCACATCCATAGCGCCGACTACCACGCCGTGCTCGTCAGCGGGCAGACCAAGCACTGGGACAAGGGCCAGGACGAGAAGAGCGCCAAGACGCTCGGCCCGGGCAGCTACTGGTTCCAGCCCGGCAAGCAGCCGCACGGCGACGCCTGCCTGACCGACGAGTGCATCATCTACGTCACCTGGGCGGGCAAGATGGACATGAAGCTCGCCGACGCCCCCAAGTAGTCGACTCCTCCGCACTCAGCGGACCAGCAAGACACCGAGGACGACGCCGCCGTCGCGCAGCACGGGCGCCGGCGGCGACGCCTCGCCCTGCGGGATGTCGCGGCGGCCCAGAAACCTGGGCACGGCCCAGCCGGCCGGCGGCTACTCCAACGCCGAGATCGCCGGCGCCCTCGGCGTCGCCGAGCGGACCGTCAAGAACCACGTCCCCCATCTCCTGTCCAAGCTCTACGTCCGCGACCGCACGCGCGCGGTGCTCAAGGCCCTGCGCCTGGGCCTCCTCTGACAAGCGCGGTGACGCCGGCCGGCGACGCTTGCTCGCGCGAGGGTTTCGCAGTAACTCCATCGCGTGGGTTCGCGAGCCGGCGGCCTCAAGCTCACTGTTCGTCCCCTGACCCCCGACCTGTGGCCGGCGCTCGAGGATCTGTTCGGCAAGTGGGGGGCGTCGAACGGCTGCTGGTGCATGTACTGGCGGATCGGCGCTCGCTACCGGGACCGGCCGCGCGAGGAGAACCGGGCCGCCCTCCGCCGGATCGTGAAGCGCGGCCCTCCGCCCGGCCTGCTCGCCTTCGAGGGCGACAGGGCTGTGGGCTGGTGCCAGCTCACGCCGCGCGAGGACCTGGTGTGGCTCGGGCGACGCCCGGCCCTCGCGCCCGTCGACGAGGCGCCGGTGTGGTGCATCTCCTGCTTCTACGTGCGCCGCGCCTATCGCGGGCGGGGCGTGCCGTCGGTGCTGATCGCCGCCGCCCTGCGCGAGGCCCGGCGCGCGGGCGCGCCCGCCCTCGAGGCCTACCCGCGGGACGCGGCGCATGGGGCCCCGCTCGGCGCCTACACCGGCATGGCGTCGACGTTCGCGCGGGCAGGCTTCCAGGTCGTCGCGCGTCGCAAGGCCGACCACCCGGTCATGCGGCACGATCTGAAGCGCATCGCGCGCCCGGCGACGCGCTGACGCGGCCGGCCGGGAGATCGCCCGCCATCTGGTGCCCCACGACCGGCGGCGACCTGTACCGGTCAGCTCGTCGTCTGCGCGGCATGGAACGGGAATACGGAAGGTGTCCCGATGCTGCGTCCCATGATCGAGCCGCGAACCCGTTCGAGCGCGCTTGTGCAGCCGCTCCTGGTCCTCCTGTGGAGCACCGGCTTCATCGGCGCCCGCCTGGCACTGCCGCATGCCGAGCCGCTGACCTTCCTCGGCCTGTCGTTTGCGCTCGTGATCGTCGCGATGGGGGCATTCGTGCTGAGGACCGGCGCCCGCCGGCCGCGCGGCTGGCGGCAGCTCGCGCACGTCGCGATCGGCGGGACGCTCACGCACGGCGTGTACCTCGGCGGCGTCTTCCTCGCCATCCACCGCGGGCTCCCGGTCGGGCTCACCGCCCTGGTCGTGGCGATGCAGCCGCTCCTCACGGCAGTATGCGCCAGCTGGTTGCGCGGCCCGAGCATCGACGCCCGCGAGTGGGCGAGCCTCGGGCTCGGCCTGGTCGGCGTGGTCATGGTGGGCCGCAGCATGCTCCAGGTGAACGGAGTCGCGCCCGCGCCCGCGGCGCTGGCGCCCATGCTGGTGCCGGCGGTCGCCGCGCTCCTCGGCATCACCGTGGGCACGCTCCATCGGAGGGCCTTCTGCCCGCGCTTCGATCTCGCGACCGGCGTGCTCGATCTCCTCACCCGGAAGGGCCGTGCGGTCGACGCGGCGAACCTCGTCCTCCTCGTCGCGCCCACGACCGCGCTCCTCGCCCGGGCCCTGTTCGGCGAGCCGCTGAGCGCCGTCGCCGCCGCCGGCATGGTGGTCGCGCTCGCCGGCGTGTGGCTGCCCCGCCCCGGACCTGGAGTGAGCGGCCACGCCATACGACCGGCCCCGCGCCCGTGGCACCGCGAATTCCGCGGCCTCTGCTGAAAAAACAGCGCGGCTCGACGGCTTGCGGATCCGGATCAGCCGCGTCGGCGACGCAGCAGAGCGGCGCACGCGATCGCGATCGCGGCCTCGGCGGTGATCCACATGGACTGCCTGCCGTCCGGGTTCCCGTCGATCGCGAAGCCGATCGCGCGCGCCAGGCCGATGCCGATCATCTCCCACAGGACCAGCCCGAGGACGGTGCGCAGCCACGGCCGCGGCGCGGGCCACCAGACCAGGAAGGCGCCGAGCCCGGCCAGAGCGCCGCCGAAGCTCGCCCGCAGGTTGATCCAGTCCGAGCTGGTCGCGGGCCGGCGGCCGAGGAGGTCGCGAACCACCTGGGGCGCGAGCGCGAGGTAGACGCCAAGCGCGGCCAGCAGCAGGCCGAGCCCGATCTGGACGGTGCGGCGGGTCGTCCGACTCACCCGGCGACTGTACGTCGCTACAGCTGGAAGGCGTACGAGAACTTGAGGAAGACCTGGCGCGCGTCGGGCTCGAGCGACTGCGTCATGTCGGAGAAGGTCCGGCTGTCGCCGTAGCCGAGGAAGAGGACGGACTGCCAGTTGAGCTTGAAGGCGAAGAGCCCCGACGCGCTGAACGTCGCGTCCTTGCGCGTCACCGGCTCCAGGTAGAGGTCGGGATGGCGCCGGGTGACCTCGTACTGCGCGATCGCGCGGATGAACATCCGCTCGGTGAAGCTGTAGGTGGCGCGCAGGCGGTCGACGCGGGCGGTGAACAGCCGCTGCTTGTCGCCGCCCGATCTGACGTCGAGCCAGCGCAGGCTCTCGTTGAGGACGAGCTCCAGGTGCGGTGTCGGCTGGACGAACAGGCCGAGCGCGATGTCGGCGCCGGTGCCGGTGCGCGCGTTGTCGAAGTCGATCTGCTGGCCGGCCGACCCCGACAGCTGGACCGACGGGACCAGCATCGACGGGCTCACGTTCACCGTGTACAGCAGCTGCTGCCGCGGCAGCACGTCGGCGCCGGCCAGCACGTGTTCGTTGGCATACGACACCGTCACCGTCGAGCTGAACAGCGCGTCCAACGTGCCGCCGGCCTCCACGTGCCGGAGCAGGAGGTCCTCGTCGAGATCGATCAGCTGCTGGTAGATGGTGAACGGCCGCACGCGGCGCAGGAAGCCGGTCTCCTGGTGCAACGTGTAGCCCAGCTCGGCGTAGCCCTCGCGAAAGCCGGCCTGCGGGATGAAGCCGTTGTCGGCCCTGAAGTCGTCCGCGATCTCCTGGTAGTAGGTGAACCAGTCGAACCGCGGCGAGCTGTGTCGCCACTGCGCCTTACCCGCGTGCCCCTGCTCGGCGCGGCCGTCCCACTCGTCGGACAGGTCGGGGCGCTCGGGCGTGCGCGTCCAGGACAGGAGCAGCTGCCCGGTCACGCTGTCATCCGCCGTCGGCCGCCACTCGAAGTCGGGCCCGACCACCCGGTTGTGGCCGCCGTCCTCGATCTCCCGGCTGGTCGCCAGGATGCCCGCGAAGGACTCGCCCATGTCGTAGCGCATGCGGGCGATGCTGGCCCACGAGCGGAAGTCCTGGTCGGCGAAGCCGGACGCGTTCGGGTGCGGGATGACCACCCGCCCTCCACCCTCGTCCTGCACCACCATCCCGGTGTAGGCGAGGCCGCCGGCCCGGCCGGTGGCGCGCGCGCCCCACTGCGGATCGGTCATCGTCCGGGTGTAGACCGCCTGCAGCGGGGTCAACAGAAGCTCGACCCCCTCGAGGAAGAAGGGCCGCTTCTCGGGGAAGAGCAGGGCGAAGCGCTCGTTCGCGGCGATCAGCGCCACGTCCGACTCGATCTGAGAGAAGTCGGGATTCACCGTCGCGTCGACGACCGTGCTGGCGTTCGGACGCCACTTCGCGTCGAACCCGCCGGTCGCGTCGTACGAGTCGTCGAGCGGCGTGCCGGGGTCCCCCTCGGAGACCGCCTCGTAGCTGGCGCTGGCGTACGGCGCGAACACGATGCCGCCGCCGCTGGGGAGCCTCTCGAGCCCGACGAGGACGTTGGACTTGCAGATGAAGCAGTTGCCGCCGCGGGGCAACCGGGTGCTGAAGTACTGGTACCGGAAGTCTCGCGACCGGTTGCGGTACAGCATGATGCGCCAGGTCTGCTTTTCCCTCCGCGGGTAGCGCAGCGACGAGAACGGGACGCGCATCTCGAGGGTCCAGCCCCGCTCGGTGATGCGCGCGGCGGACGCCCAGAAGAAGTCCGGCGACGAGTCCTCCTGCCCGGTGGTGTCGTCGGTGACCGCGTCGTACTGGACGCCACGCGCGTTGACCAGCATGAGGATGGCGGTCTTGCCGGTGTTGGTCGGATCGACGATGATGCCGCCGTAGTCGGTGTTCTGCGGGACGTTGTCGCGATCGGCGAGCGGCGCGCGGATGTCGTCCGGGTGCGGATCGGCGAACTCGAACCCGGCGTACAGGTACTCGTCGTCGTAGCCGAGATAGCCGACGCTCGCGACGGTGGGCACCGTGTTGTCGCCCGGCTTGGTCTCGTACCAGGTGCGGACCGGCGCCGCCTGCTTCCAGGCCTCCTCGTCCAGCGAGCCGTCGACCTCGACGTGGCCCGAGATGCGCGTGATCGTGAGGGTCGTCAGCGCGTCGGCGCCGGCCGGGGGCGCCGCCCGCGCCGTCCCGACCGGCGCTGCGACACCGAAGGCGAGCACGGCAGAGACAATGGCCGCCGGTGGCGCGATCCGGGTCCCGGCAGCGGCTCGCAACGGCACGGCCGTTCTTATCACGCCGGCGATGTTCGCTGCATCACGAGCCGCGCCAGGTGTGACCGCGACTGCAAGGCGCTGCCGGACCGAGGCGGCAACGCCACGCCCGGTCGCCGCGGGCCTGGCACCAGGCGTTGCGGCCTGGCGCCGGAGCGGCCACGTCGAGCGGGCCGAGGACAGCGCGCGTCGGCTGGTGCGCGGAGGAGGGTTCGGCGACCATGGGCCAGGTGCTCGAATGGCGCGGGTGAGGACCAAGGACTACGGGGAGCAGTACCGGCGGCTGTGGGCCGAGCTGGGACCGGAGCTCGAGCGCGTCTTCCACGAGGAGGACCCGGTGCTGGGCGCACCGGTGGCCCGGTTCGAGGCAAGCCTCGCCCGCTATCACGGCGTGGCTCACGCCGTCGGGATGGGCTCGGGCACCGACGCGCTGGTGTGCATGGTGCGCGGGCTGGGGCTGGGGCCGGGCGACGAGGTGGTGACCGGCGCGCATACGTTCGCCGGCGTGGTGTCCGCGCTGGTGCAGGCCGGCGTCGAGCCGGTCCTGGTCGACGCGGCCCCAGGCTCGATGCTGGTCGACGCGCCTGCGGTGGAGCGCGCGCTCTCGCCGCGCACGCGCGCGGTGCTGGCCGTGCACATGTACGGCGAGCCGGTCGAACTCGATCCGCTGCAGGCGCTGTGCCGCGCCCGGGGGTTGATCCTGCTCGAGGATGCGGCCCAGGCCCACGGCGCGCGCTACCGGGGGCGCGCGGTCGGCGGCGCCGGCGAGGCGGCCGCGCTCAGCTTCCACCCGAGCAAGAACCTGGGCGCGTTCGGCGACGGCGGGGCGGTGCTGACCTCGTCGGACGCGCTCGCGCAGCGGCTGCGCATCGACCGCAACCTGGGCAAGGACGGCAAGTACCGGTTCGCCGCGATCGCCCCCAACAGCAAGCTCGACACGCTGCAGGCGGCCATCCTCGAGGTCAAGCTGCGCCACCTGGACGCATGGGTGGCGCGGCGGCGCGCGCTGGCCGCGCGCTACCTGGCCGGGCTGGCCGGCGTGGGCGACCTGATGCTGCCGGGCGGGCGGCCCGAGAGCGAGCACGCCTACCATCTGTTCGTCGTGCGGACCGCGCGGCGCGACGCGCTGCGCGAGCATCTGGCGGCGCGAGACATCCAGACCGGGCTGCACTACCCGATCGCCGCCGCGCGACAGCCGGCGCTGGCCGCCCGCTTCGACGGCGCCGAGTTTCCCGTGGCCGACGAGCTTGCCCGCACCGTGCTGTCTCTGCCGCTGTCGCACGAGCACGGCGATGAGGAGATCGACGCCGTGATCGACGGTGTGCGCGCCTTCTTCGCGTCGCCGGGCCGCGGCGGCGCGCCCGGAGGCGCGGTGTGAACCCCGCCGTGGCCGGTGCCCCGGTCGCCGTGATCGGCGGCGGCGCCTACGCGGCGCGGCTGGTCGAGGTCATCGCGTCGGTGCCCGACATGCCGGCGCTGGAGCTGCGCCTGCACGCGCGCGACCCCGGGCGCCTCGACGCGATCGCGTCGCACGCGGCGGCCCGATCGAGGGCGCTGGGCGCGGCGCACCGGGTCGGCGCATTCGGCGACCTGGACCGCGCGCTCGACGGCGCCGCGGCGGTGGTGCTCCTGGTGCGCGTCGGCGGGCTGGCCGCGCGCGCCCACGACGAGGCGTTTCCTGCCCGCTTCGGACAGGTCGGCGACGAGGGCGTCGGCCTGGGCGGCATGGCCAGCGCGTGGCGGACCCTGCCGGTGCTGGATCGGATCGCGGCGCGCATCGCCGCGCGCGCTCCGGGCGCGCGGGTGCTCAACCTCATCGCGCCGCTGGGCGTGACCACGCGCCTGCTCCTGGAGCGCGGTCTGCGCGCCGTCGGTCTGTGCGAGCTGCCGGTCCTCACTCTGGAGCGCTGGCGCGCTGCGGCCGGCGCCGCCGAGGCGGATCCGCCGCTGGCCTATGCCGGACTCAACCACCTCGGATTCTTCTGGTGTCCGGGCCGCCCGGCGCTCGACCATCCGGTGCTGCGCGCCGCCGTCGAGCGGGCCGAGGTGCCGGGCGAGCTGGCGCGCCGGCTCGACGCGGCGCCGCTCCACTACTTCGTCGACGTGTTCGAGCCGGAGGCGGCGCTCGGTGCCGGACGCCGCAGATCGCCGGGCCGCGCGCTCGAGCTGGCGCGCCTCCAGGGCGATCTGCTGCGCCGGTTCCGCGACCATCCCGGCGAGCCGGCCGCCGAGCTGCAGCGCAGGCCCACGCCGTGGTTCGAGCAGGCGCTGGTGCCGGCGCTCCACGCCCTGCTCGGCGGGCCGACCTACCGCGGCGCGCTGAATGTCTTCTGCGCCGGCCTCCTCGACGAGGCGATTCCGCAGGCGGTGGTCGAGCTGCTCGGACGCCTCGGCACCGCCGGCGCCCACATCGATCCGGTGCCCGCGCGGCCGCCGGCGGTGCGCGCGCTCCTGGTCCGGCTCGCCGCCGCCGAGGACCTGCTCTACCGCGCCGCCGCAGCCCGCGACCGCGGGCTCCTGGCCGGCGCGCTCGACGCGCTGCCGCTCGCGTGGAGCGACGCGGCGCGCAGCGCGGCGCGGCCGGAGCTCCTCGACTGCATCTGCTCGCCGCCGCCGCCCGACCCCGAGATCGAGA
>DATFRY010000224.1:0-9318 GCA_035262925.1 Kofleriaceae bacterium
GAGCTCCACGTCGGCGCCGCCAACCTGTTCGACCGGGTCTACGCCGACAACCTCCGGGTCAACGCCGACGGCGGCCGCTACTTCGAGCCCGGCCCTCCGCTCCATTTCTTCGCCGGTGCCACGTTGGGCTGGGCCGACGACGGGGCCGATCAGCATTGACCGTTCGTGAACGAACGGTAAAATAAACCGCTCTGCGAGAGTGGTATGGGCAGGCCGAGGCAATTCGACGTCGACCGCGTCCTGTGGGAGGCCGTGAAGGTCTTCTGGAGGCTGGGCTACAACGCGACCGCGGTCCAGGACCTGGTCGACGCCATGGGGATCGAGCGCGGCAGCCTGTACCGCACGTTCGGCGACAAGCAGGCGCTCTTCCAGCGCGCCGTCGAGCACTACAACCAGCACCAGATCGCGCGGCTGCCGCCGGGGGCCGACGCCATGACGACCCTGCGCGCCTGGTTCGCCAACAACCTCGACGACGCCCGCGACGGCGATCTGCCCAGCGGCTGCCTGGTCATCAACAGCGCGGTCGAGATGCCGGCGCTGCCTCCGCCGCTGCAGAAGCTGGTCGCCCGCCACATCGCCCAGCTGCGGCGCTTCTTCCGCCGCTGTGTGGAGGCGGGGCAGGCCGCCGGGCAGCTGGCGGGCTCGGTCGAGCCGGACGAGAAGGCGGAGTCGCTCCTCGCCGCCATCATCGGCATCAACGTCATGTCGCGCGCCGGCGCCTCGCACGCCCAGCTGGCCCGCATCGCGCGCGACGCGCTCGCCTTCGCGAGCTGAGCCGATCTCTTTTTTGCCAAATAATTGAACGATCGTTCCCAAATGTGCCTCGAAGGAGACCGACCATGACAGCCCTCCCCCTCGTCCCCCTCGCCCCCCTCGCGGCAGCAGCGGCCATGGCCGCCGCGCTCGCCGGCTGCGACGCCTCCTCCGACGGCGCACCTCCGGGTGGAGGCGACCGCACCTACCGGCCGGAGACCGGCGTCCAGACCATCCGCGCCGGCGGCATCGACCTCGCATACTTCGAGTCGGGCAGCGGACCGCTGGTCGTGCTGCTCCACGGCTTCCCCGACACGCCCCACACCTGGGACGACCTTCGCCCGCGCCTGGTCGCCGCCGGCTACCGCACCGTGGCGCCGTTCCAGCGCGGCTACGCCCCCAGCACCATCCCGGCCGGCGACGACTACGCCGTGCCGCTCCTGGGCGGCGACGTCATCGCGCTACTCGACGCGCTGGGCGAAAAGCGCGCCATCCTCATCGGCCACGACTGGGGCGCGAGCGCCGCCTACGCCGCGGCCAACCTCGCGCCCGATCGTGTCGCCCGCATGGTCACCCTCGCGATCCCGCACCCCGCCGCGTTCCTGAAGCACCCGGACGCCATCGCCGCCTCGCCCCACTTCGCGGAGCTGTCGCGCCCCGGCGCCGCCGACCAGCTCGCCCGCGACGACTTCCAGGGCGTGGACGATCTCTACGCCCGCTGGTCTCCGACCTGGTCGGTGCCCGCCGGCGAGCTCGAACCGGTCAAGAACGCGTTCACCGCCCCCGGTTGCCTCGCCGGCGCCCTCGGCTACTACCGCGCCTTCACCGCCGCCCCGCCCGATCCGCTCCTCTTCCAGAAGACATCGGTCCGCACCCTGACCCTCTGGGGCACCACCGACGGCGCCGGCGACCAGTCCGTCTTCGCCGACCAGTCCGACGGCTTCACCATCCCGGTCGAGGTCGCCGAGATCGACGCCGGCCACTTCATCCACCGCGAGCAGCCCACCGACGTCGCCGACCGCATCCTCACCTTCCTCGCCGACCCCTGATCACGCTGCCGCCGCGGCGCGGCCGCGGCCCTGCGATCAGAGATAGGCCGGGTCGGTGTGGACGCCGAACTCGTCGCGGAAGATGTCGCAGATCTCGCCCAGGGTGACGTGGTTCTTGACGGCGTCCACGATGGGCGGCATCAGGTTGGCCGACTTGTCGCGGCACGCGCTGCGCACGGCGGCGAGGCTGCGCTCGGCGGCGGCGCTGTCGCGGCGGGCGCGGACGGCGCGGACGCGGTCGGACTGGCGCTTCTCCCCGTCGACGTCGATCTTGAGGGTGGGGATGGGATCGCCCTCCTCGGCCTGCTGGTAGCGGTTGACGCCGACGATGATGCTGGAACCGGCGTCGACCTGGCGCTGGAAGTCGTACGCCGAGCGGGCGATCTCGCGCTGCGGGTAGCCCTCCTCGACCGCCTTGGTGATGCCGCCCATGGCGTCGATCTTCTCGATGTAGGCCATCGCCTCGGCCTCGACCCGGTCGGTCAGGGCCTCGACGAAGTACGAGCCTCCCAGCGGATCGGCCACCGCGGCCACGCCGCTCTCCTCGGCGATGATCTGCTGGGTGCGCAGCGCCAGCGTGGCCGCGTCCTCGGTCGGCAGGGCGTAGGTCTCGTCGTAGGAGTTGGTGTGGAGCGACTGGGTGCCGCCCAGGACCGCGGCCAGCGCCTGCATCGCCGTGCGGACCATGTTGTTGAGCGGCTGCTGGGCCATGAGCGAGACGCCCGCGGTCTGGGCGTGCGTGCGCAGGAGCCACGAGCGCGGGTTCCTGGCGCCGAAGCGGTCGCGCATGATGCGCGCCCACATGCGCCGCGCCGCGCGGAACTTGGCGATCTCCTCGAAGAAGTCGTTGTGCACGTCGAAGAAGAACGACAGCCGCGGCGCGAACGCGTCGACGTCGAGGCCGGCGTCGATGCCGAGCTGCACGTAGCCGATCCCGTCGGCCAGGGTGAACGCCAGCTCCTGCACCGCGGTCGCGCCGGCCTCGCGGATGTGATAGCCGCTGATCGAGATCGTGTTCCACTGCGGCAGCTCGCGCGTGCAGTACGCCAGCATGTCGCGGATGATGCGCATGTGGGCCCGGATCGGCGAGATCCACTCCTTCTGCGCGATGAACTCCTTGAGCATGTCGTTCTGCAGCGTGCCGCGCAGGCGGTCGGGCGACACGCCCTGCTTCTCGGCGACCGCCACGTAGAGCGCCAGCAGCACCGCCGCCGGCGCGTTGATGGTCATCGAGGTCGACACCTTGTCGAGCGGGATGTCGGCGAACAGCCGCTCCATGTCGTCGAGCGACGCGACCGAGACGCCCTCGCGGCCGACCTCGCCCAGCGAGCGCGCGTGGTCCGGGTCGTAGCCCATGAGGGTCGGCATGTCGAACGCGGTGCTGAGCCCGGTCTGGCCCTGCTCGAGGAGATACTTGAAGCGCCGGTTGGTGTCCTCGGGCGTGCCGAAGCCGGCGAACATGCGCATGGTCCACGGCTTGCCGCGGTACATCGTCGCGTGCGGGCCGCGCGTGTACGGGAACTCACCCGGGTTGCCGAGCTGCTCGTCGTAGCGCCAGCCGGACTGCTCGAGGTCCTCGGGGCGGTAGAGCGCCTTGAGTGGGATGCCCGACATCGTGCGGACCTCGGGCGTCATGCTGTCCGGCTTCTTGAGAGGCGCCATGGGCCCTAGTCTAGCAAGACCCGCGCCCTCCACGGGCCCGCGGGCGCGCGACGCGGCGCGGCGCCGGGCGGGCGCGGGCGCCGGCCGGCTCAGGCGGCGGCGCGAGCGAGCTCGGGGTCGAGCGCCTCGTGGATCGCCTTGCGCGCGCGATGAGTGCGGGTCTTCACCGTCGAGACCTGCACGCCGAGGAGCTCGGCGATCTCCGCCTCGCTGTAGCCGCCGGCGAAGCGCAGCCAGAAGACGTCGCGGTAGCGGTCGCCCATCGCGCGCAGGCGCCGGTCGAGCAGGGCGACTCCCTCGCAGGCGGCGACCCGCGCGTCGGCGCCGGAGGCGGGGTCGGCGTGATCGCGCGCGGCGGCCGGCGCGTCGCGTTCCTCGTCGGCGCGCGCGCCCGACAGCACCTCGCGCGCCTTGCGCCGCTTGCTGCGCAGGTACATGAGGGCCGTGGTGGCGGCGACGCGGTAGAGCCAGGTCGAGAAGCGAGAGTCGCCGCGAAAACCGTCGCGGTGGCGATGGGCCAGGAGCATCGCGTCCTGGGTCACGTCCTCGGCCGCGTCCTCGTCCTTGAGGTACTTCATGGCGACCGAGAAGACATACTGGCGCTCCCTCTCGCCGAGCTCGGGGGACAGGACGGTCTTGCTCGCCATGGCCATGATCTCCTCCTGGTTCGTCCACTGGTCTGGATGAGCAAGGGGTGTTCCGACGACTGAGTCGCGTAATATCGGATAATTGAGCCATTCACCGTACAGCTGCGTGGACGCAGTCCAGAGACGTGGACGTCCAGCGTCGTGGATGGTAGAGACCTGGTCATGAGCACCTCCCTCATCTATGTGCTCGACGACGACCCGCTGACCGCGCAGAGCGCGTCGACGCTGCTCGGACAGGAGAGCGACTTCGAGGTGTCGGCCTTCACCCGCCTGGCCGAGCTGCGCGCCGCCGCCTCCGCGCGCGCACCCGACGCGGTCCTGGTCGAGGCGACCCTGGCCCAGGGCGACGGCATCGATGTCGTGGAGGCGATGACGCGCGACGACCCGGACCTGGTTGCGATCTCGGTGACGAGCGCGAGCGATCCGGACGCCACCGCGGTGGCGCTCAGCCGGGTGGGGCCGCTGCGCCACGTGCACAAGCCGTTCGAGCCGCGCGACCTCCTGCCCAAGCTGCGCGCCGGCCTGGAGCGGCGGGGGCTGTCGCGCGCCCTGGCCGGAGCGCGGTCCGCGATCGAGCAGCAGAGCCAGGCGCTGCGCGCATCGCGCGCGCAGGTCGAGCGCACGACCGCCGAGCTGGAGGTGACGTCGAGCGAGCTGGCCACCGCGACCGAGCGCCTGGTCGAGGCCGAGCAGCTGGCCGCGGTCGGCCGCGTGCTGACCGGCATCGCGCACGAGATCACCAGCCAGCTGGCCCTGGTCGGGTACGCCGAGGCGATCCGCAGCCGGGTCGGGTCCGACCCGGAGCTGGTCGAGCTGTGCGACGTGATCGTCACCGCGCACAAGCGGCTGTGCGCGATGGTCGATCAGATCCGCGAGTTCGTGACCGAGCCGCGCCGCGCGCGCGGCGACACGCGCGGATCGGAGTCGGCCCGGCTCACCCGCGAGCCGGCCGACGTGATGGCGGTGGTCGACGAGGCGCTCGCCATCCTGCGCTACGACCGCGACGTGCGCGCGCGCAACCTGGTCAAGAGCTACCGCGCGCGGCCGCTGGCCGCCCTCAACCGGGAGAAGTTCTCCCAGGTCGTCATCAATCTGGTGAGCAACGCGGTCCTGGCCACCCGACCGGGCGACACCATCGACGTCGAGCTGGAGGTCGACGCCGCGTCGGGCGAGCTGGTCCTGTCGGTGTCGGATCACGGCGTCGGCATGTCGCCGGCGGTGCTGGCCCGGCTCGGGCAGCCCTTCTTCACCACCCGGGGCGATCGCGGGTCGGGCCTGGGGGTCGGCATCTGCATGCGCATCGTCGAGGAGCACGGCGGCTCGCTCACCTACGCGTCGGAGGAGGGCGTCGGCACCCGCGCACGCGTGCGGCTGCCCCAGCTCGAGGGCGGCGGACGGGGCAAGAGCCCGGCGGAGGCGGCGTGACCGCCGGCAAGGCGCCGCCGCCGGCTCCGGCGGAGACCAGGCCCGCGTCCCGGGCCGGGGCGGACGGCGCGCAGGCCCCGCTGCGCCGCGTGCTCATGGTCGACCACGAGCCGCAGATCCACCGGCTCATCGCGCTCCTGCTCGGCGAGGAGTACCAGGTGGACGGCGCGCGCGACGCCGGCGAGGCGCTGGCGCTCATCCACGGCACGCCCTACGACGCCGTGCTGATCGACGAGGACCTGCCCGACGGCGGCGGCGCCGAGCTCATGGCGCGCATCCGTCGCATCGCGCCCGACCTCTCGGTCATCCTGTTCTCCGCCGACGCGCGGGTCGAGAAGGCGGTCGCCGCCATGCGCTCGGGCGCCCACGACTACCTGCGCAAGACGGTGAGCGCGGCCGAGCTGCGCGCCGCCGTCGACCGCGCGGCCGAGCGCGGCAGCCTCACGCGCGAGGTGCGCCGCCTGCGCTCCGAGGTGGAGCGCGCGCGCGGCCTCGGCCAGCTGGTCGGCGACTCGTCGCCGATGAAGCAGCTCATCTCCCTGGTCGAGCGGGTGGCGGCCTCCGACGCGACCGTGCTGATCGTGGGCGAGAGCGGCACCGGCAAGGAGCTCCTGTCGCGCACCTTGCACCGGCTGGGGCCGCGCTCGGAGCGGCCGTTCGTCGCCTTCGACTGCTCGGCGCTGGCGCCGTCGCTGCTCGAGGCGGAGCTGTTCGGCCACGAGAAGGGGGCGTTCACCGGCGCGGTCAAGGCGCGGCGCGGCCTGTTCCGCGAGGCCCACGGCGGCACCATCTTCCTCGACGAGATCGGCGACATCGCGCCCGCGGTGCAGAACAAGCTCCTGCGCGTGCTGCAGGAGCGCGAGATCAAGCCCGTCGGCGGCGACCAGGTGGTGAAGGTCGACGTCCGCGTGGTGGCCGCGACCAACAAGGACCTCAAGGCCATGGTCGGGCGCGGGGAGTTCCGTGAGGACCTCTACTGGCGGCTGGCGGTGGTGCCGATCCAGGTGCCGCCTCTGCGCGAGCGGCGCGAGGACATCCCGCTGCTCGCCGCGCACATCCTGGCCCGGCGGGCGGGCGCGGCCAAGACCTCGGCCGGCGACGCGGGGCGCTACCCGACGCGCATCTCGCCCGGCGCCATGGCGCGCCTCTGCGTCTACGCGTGGCCGGGCAACATCCGCGAGCTCGAGAACGTGCTGTCGCGCGCCGCCATCCTGTGCGACGGCGAGGTGATCCGCAGCGAGGACCTCGACCTGGCCGGCCTGGCCGCTCCCAGCGCCGCCGGCGAGGGCGCGCGCGCGGCGGGCGGCTCGTCGGTGTCGGCGGAGGCGCTCGCGGCAGGTTCACCCGGCGAGGGTCGCGCGCTGCGCGAGATGGTCGATGACGCGGTGCGCGCCGTCGAGCGCCAGGCCATCCTCGACGCGCTCGACCGCGCCGGCGGCTCGCCGACCAAAGCCGCGGCCATGCTGCGCATGAGCCGGGCCTCCATCTACAACAAGATCAGGGAATACGAGATCCAGACCTGACCCACCATGAAGGTGGCACGCCACCATAAAGGCGGGACCCGTCTGGGCAGCGGCCGCGTGGCGATCTACAACAGATCGAACCGAACGACGAACGAAACGACGATCGAGCAGCTCATCGTGAATCCACACCGCGCGGCAGCCAGGATGTCGGAGCTGGCTCCCGGTCAGCTCCTGCCGGTCCAGGTCGACGGCATCGAGATGATCGTCTACCGGCTGGGAGCGCGCGTGTACGCGGCCCAGCGCCGCTGCCTGCATCAGGGTGCCGACCTGGCCGACGGGATGATCCTGCGCGGCTCCATCGTCTGCGCGCAGCATGGATGGCGCTTCGACGCCGAGACAGGGGTGCATGAAATGTCGAGCGAGAACTGCCTGGTCACGTACCGGGCATGGGTCGAGGGTGACGAGATCATGATCGACACGACGCCGATCCGGCGCGCGGAGGTGCCGCGGTGAGCGCGCCGACCCCCGAGCCCGGCAAGAGCAGGGCGCCGACCGAGTGGCCGGCGCGGCCGTCGGTGTCGCTCATCGAGGGAGACGGCATCGGGCCGGAGATCACGCGGGCGACGCTGCGCGCGGTCGAGGCGGCCGGCGGACAGCTGGAGTGGCAGCCGATGCCGGCCGGCATGTCGGCGGTCGAGTCCGAGAAGGACCCGCTGCCGCAGCGCACCATCGACTCCATCGCGGCCAACGGCCTGGCGCTGAAGGGGCCGCTCGGCACACCGGTCGGCGGCGGCTTCCGCTCGGTCAACGTGACCCTGCGCCAGCACTTCGACCTCTACGCCAACGTCCGGCCGGCGCGCACCCTGGCCGGCGTGCCCAGCCACTTCGACGACGTCGACATGGTGATCGTGCGCGAGAACACCGAGGACATCTACGCCGGCATCGAGCACTACGTCGACCCGCGCCGCACGGCGGCCGAGTCGATCGCGGTCATCACCCGGTTCGGCTCGGAGCGCGTCGTCACCTACGCCTTCGAGTACGCGCGGCGCTTCGGGCGCAAGAAGATCACGCTGGTCCACAAGGCCAACATCCTCAAGATGTCGAACGGGCTGTTCCTCGACATCGGCCGCCAGGTGGCGGCGCGCTACCCGGAGATCGAGTTCGGCGACATGATCGTCGACGCCACCGCGATGAAGATGGTGACGCGGCCGTCCCAGTTCGACGTCATCGTGACCATGAACCTGTTCGGCGACATCCTGAGCGACCTGGCCGCGGGGCTGGTCGGCGGCCTGGGCGTGGCGCCGGCGGCCAACTTCGGCGAGGGCGGCTGCGCCATCTTCGAGGCGGTGCACGGCACCGCGCCGGACATCGCGGGGCAGGGCATCGCCAACCCGAGCGCGCTCATGATGTCGGCCGCGATGCTGCTCGACCACGTCGGCCAGCGCGCGGCCGGCGACCGCCTGCGCCGCGGCGTCTACGCCGCCCTGGCCGGCGACCGCACGCGCACCCGCGACCTGGGCGGCCAGGCCGACACGCGCGCCTTCACCGACGGCGTCATCGCGGCCATGGCGCACTGAGAACACCTGGCCCTGCGCGGAGATGGCCGGCGGGTCGGGTGGGGCCGCCGGCCTCCACTTGCGCTGACATCAAAGTGATATCATCCTGACATCACCGCGATGCACATCGCGTGGAGGGATGCTCGATGATGCGTGAAAAGGCAGCTGTCTCGTTTCCCGGGTTCACCCTGCTCGCGCTGCTCCTGATCCTGATCGGTGTGACGATCTGGGGGCTGGTGAGCCTGGCGCAGCAGGCCGCCCTGACCCACACGATGTTGCCGGTGCCGGCCACCGTCGGCCTGTGCCTGGCCGGTCTGCTCGAGCTCATCGCGCTGCGCGGCCTGGTGATCCTCAACCCGAACGAGGGGGTGGTGCTGCAGTTCTTCGGGCGCTACGTCGGGACCGTGCGCGAGCCGGGCCTGCGCTGGACGATCCCCCTGTGCAGCCGGAGGCGGGTGTCCTTGCGCGTGCGCAACTTCGAGAGCGCCGCGCTCAAGGTGAACGACCTCGACGGCAACCCGATCGAGATCGCCGCGGTGGTGGTCTGGCGCGTGGTCGACACCGCCGAGGCGGTGTTCCAGGTCGATGACTACCGCAACTTCGTGCAGGTGCAGGCCGAGGCCGCGCTGCGCGGGCTGGCCACGCGCTTCCCGTACGACGCGCACGACCCGGAGCACGCGTCGCTCCGCAGCCACGGCGAGCTGGTGGCCGAGCAGCTCAAGCGCGACACCCAGGAGCGGCTGGCCCCGGCCGGCGTGCAGGT
>DATFRY010000225.1:0-19378 GCA_035262925.1 Kofleriaceae bacterium
CTCGCCCACATCGTGTCGCTCCCGGGGCTCGATGCGTGGGAGGCGGCCACCGAGGACGCGCGCGCCCGCCTGGCCGGCGCGCGCGCGCCGGCCGACGATCGCATCGTCATCGTCGGGCTCGACGACCGCACGCACCGCGAGATGCCGGATCTGTTCCAGACGCGGCGCGGAGTGGCCCGCCTGCTCGACGCGGTCGCGGCGCAGCGGCCGGCCGTGGTCGGGCTCGACATGTTCTTCGCCAGCCCCGAGGAGCGGCTCGACCCGGCCGTCGTTGCGAAGGTGGACCAGGCGCTGGCCGCCCTCGCGGCGGAGGCGGCGCCCTCCCCTGCCGCGCAGGCCGCGGGCGGCGCGCTGGCCGCGGTGAAGGACGAGCTGCGCGGCGACGAGCTCCTCGCCGCCGCGGTCGCGCGCGCGGCGCACCTTCACCTGGCCTTCCTGCTCCACCTGGACGAGGAGGCGCCGCGGCGCCGCATCGCCCCGCCGGCCGGGATCGCGCGCGCGCGGCTGGGCGAGGCGGTGATCACCGATCAGCCGACCGGGCGGCGGCCGGCCCGCGCCGCGGCCGTCACCGCGTCGCTGCCTGCGATCGGCGGGGGCGCGGCCGGGGCCGGCTTCGTCAACATCACGCCCGATCCGGACGGCGGGCTGCGCCGCGTGCCGCTGGTCATCGAGTACGGCGGCGCCTGCTACGCGGCGTTCGGCCTGGCCATCGCGCTGGCCGCGTCGGGCAGCGGCGCCGACGACGTCACCTACGTGACCGGCGACGATTTCGTCGAGCTGGGCGGGGGCGAGCGCATCCCGATCGATCGGCGCGGCCGCGCGTCGCTGTCCTATCTCGGGCCAGCCCGCACGTTCCCGCACGTGTCGGCCGCCGACGTGGTGAGCGGCGCGGCGGCGGGCGCGCTGACCGGGAAGATCGCGCTCATCGGCTACACCGACGCGGCCCGCGACACCATCGTCCAGCCGTTCGACAGCGTCACCACCGGCATCGAGGGCCACGCCACCCTGGTCCACAACATCCTGCACGGCGAGCTCCTGCGCCGCGCCGGTCCGCTCGCCGAGCTGCTCCTGGTCGCCGCGCTCGGCGCCGTCATCGCCCTCCTCCAGCTGCGGCGCGTGCGCCAGCGCGGCGCGTGGGCGGTCGGGGTCGGCGCGCTCGTCGCCGTCGTCGCCTGCTTCGCGGCCAGTCAGTATCTCTTCACCGCCCGCGCGACGCTCGTCCCGGTGGTGCCGCCGGTCGTGGCCGCCATCGTCGCCGCCGCCGCCGCCCTGTCCACCGCGCTGGCCACCGAGGGGCGCGAGAAGGCGCGGCTGCGCTCGGCATTCTCCCGCTACGTGCCGCCCGGCGTGGTCGAGCGCATCATCGCCGACCCGTCGCGCGTGCGGCTGGGCGGAGAGCGCCGCGAGCTCACGGTCCTCTTCTCCGACATCCGCGGCTTCTCGCGCTCGGCCGAGAACCTGGAGCCCGAGGTCCTGTCCGAGTACCTGAACGAGTTCCTGACCCCGATGACCAGCCTGGTCCTCGACGACGGCGGGATGCTCGACAAGTACATCGGCGACGCCATCATGGCGGTCTACGGCGCGCCGCTCGAGGCGGCCGATCACGCGTCGCGCGCCTGCCGCACCGCGCTGGCCATGCAGGCCGCGCTGGCCTCGCTCAACGCCGGGTTCGCGCGCCGCGGACTGCCCGGCGTGGCGCTCGGCATCGGCATCAACAGCGGCCCGATGTCGGTCGGCAACATGGGCTCGCAGGCCCGCTTCGACTACACCGTGCTGGGCGACGCGGTGAACCTGGGCGCGCGCCTGGAGGCGCTGACCCGCGACTACCGGGTCGACGTCCTGGTCGGCGAGCAGACCGCCGAGCTGGCGCGCGGCGAGTTCGCCTTCCGCGAGCTCGACACCGTCAGGGTCAAGGGGCGCGCCGGCGTCGGCCGCATCCACGAGCTGTGCGGGCCGGTCGGCGCGGTGCGCTTCACCGCCGACGATCTGGCGCTGTTCGGCGGCGCGCTGGCCGACTACCGGGGTGCGCGCTGGCCGGCCGCGGGCGAGGCGCTGCGCGCGTTTCTGGCCCGCCACCCCGACGACGGGCCGGCGGCGGTCCTGCTCGAGCGGGTCGAAGCGCTGCGCGCGCGCCCGCAGACCGGCGAGTGGGACGGGGTGTTCGATCAGCTGGTAAAGTGACCGGCCACGCCGACGCCACGCCCGCCGGCAGCCAAGGAGCAGCGATGTCCAGTAGCGGCAACAAGGTGGTCCTGTCCTGCGCCTTGACCGGCGCGGTCACCACGAAGAAGCACTGCCCGGCCATCCCCTACACGCCGGTGGAGATCGCCGAGGAGGCGCGCCGCGCCCACGAGGCCGGCGCCGCCATCGTGCACGTGCACGCCCGCACCGACGAGGGGGCCCCCACCTGGGAGGCGGACACGTTCCGCCGCATCAAGGAGGAGATCCAGGCGCGCTGCCCGGTGCTCATCAACTGGTCGACCGGCGGGGCGGGCCCGATGAGCTCGCGCCTCGAGCACCTGAAGACGCGGCCGCACATCGCCGCCCTCAACATGGGCTCCATGAACTACGCCAAGTGGAAGGGCGACAAGAAGGAGTTCGCGTTCCAGTTCGTGTTCCAGAACTCGTTCGACGACATCCTCGGGTTCGCGCGCGCCATCCGCGAGTCGGGCGCCAAGCCGGAGATGGAGTGCTTCGACACCGGACACACGCACTCCTACACGGTGCTCGAGGACCTCGGCCTGCTCGAGCCGCCGTATCACTTCTCCTTCATCATGGGCGTGCTGGGCGGAATCCCGGCCACCGCGCGCCACCTGGCGTTCCAGGCCAGCTGCGCGCCGCCCGGGTCGCGCTGGAAGGTGATCGGCATCAGCCGCGACCAGTGGTCGCTCTGCATGGCGGCGCTGTCGCTCGGCGGCGACGTGCGCGTCGGCCTCGAGGACAACTTCTATCTGCCCGACGGCGCCATGGCGCGATCCAATGGCGATCTGTGCCAGGCCGCCGCGCAGATGGTCCGCCTGGCCGGGCGCGAGGTCGCGACGGTGGACGAGGCACGCCAGCTCCTGTGGCCGCGCGGCGGCGCCAACCCGTGAGCCGCGCCCCGGCAGTGTGACACCGGGCGGGCCAGTCCTCTCTCGAGGCTCCTTGACACGTCGCCGCCGTCATCATTAGCTGAGATGGCGTCCGTGGGGGGCGGCCAGGGGGCAGCCTCGTCCCGGAAGGAGCTCCGAGACGTGCGGTCCATCCTGCTCGTGGAAGACGACGACGACATCCGGGTCGACCTGGCCGATCTTCTGCGCGGCGAGGGGTACGAGGTGGCGACCGCGTCCAACGGGCAGGAGGCGCTCGCGTGGCTGCGTGACCACAGCCACAAGGTGAGCCTGATCCTGCTCGACCTGATGATGCCGATCATGAACGGCTGGGACTTCCGCGCCCACCAGCTGGAGGAGCCGGAGCTGACCGCCATCCCGGTGGTGCTCTTGTCGGGCGCGGGCGACGTCGCGCGCCACGCGCTGGCGCTCAAGACCGCCGGCTATCTCATCAAGCCGCTGCGCCTCGACTCGCTCCTGCGAATCGTGTCGCGCCACTGCGACCCCGACGGCACCGGCGAAGGCTGAGACGCGGCCGCCGCCACGGCCACGGTCACGGCGGCCCACGCCGGGGCGCCGGCGCGGCGTGCTAAGGTGCCTCCCCATGGCCCTCAAGCTCGATGTCGTGGGCGCGCCGCTCGAGCCGGTGCGACACACCTACTCCTGGCGCGACACCGTCATCTATGCGCTCGGCGTCGGGGCCCGCATCGACGAGCTCGACTACATCTACGAGGGGCGCGGGCCGAAGGTGCTGCCCACCTTCGCGGTGGTGCCGTCGTTCCGCTCGCTGGGCCAGGTGGTGGGCGCGCTGGGCGCCAGCCCGATGTCCATCCTGCACGGCGAGCAGACCATCCGCCTGACCCGGCCGATCCCGCCGAGCGGCGAGCTGGTCACGCGCGCCGAGGTGACCGGCATCTTCGACAAGGGCAAGGGCGCGCTGGTCGTGGTCGTGGCCCGCACCAGCGACGCCAGCGGCCCGCTGTTCGAGAACGAGTTCTCGCTGTTCGTGCGCGGCGAGGGCGGCTTCGGCGGTCCGCGCGGGCCCGAGTCGCGCCCGGCCGCGCCGCCCGATCGCGCGCCCGACTTCGCGACCACGCAGGCGACGGCGCCCGAGCAGGCCGCGCTCTACCGCCTGTCGGGCGACATCAACCCGCTCCACATCGCGCCCGAGGCGGCGCGGGTGGGCGGCTTCGACCGGCCCATCCTGCACGGCCTGTGCACCTACGGCTTCGCCGGCCGCGCGCTGCTGGCGGGCGCGTGCGGCGGCGACCCGGCGCGCCTGCACAGCTTCGCCGGCCGCTTCAGCGGCGTGGTCTTCCCCGGCGACGCGCTGACCACGTCGGGCTGGCAGATCGGCGAGGGCCGCTGGATCGTGCAGACGACCACGCAGGAGGGCAAGGTGGTCCTGTCCCACGCGGTCGCCGAGGTGGCAGGCTGATGGAGGGCACGCCGCTCACCGCCCACGCGCTGGCCCGCGAGGTGGCCGTCGCCGAGGAGCTGGCCCGCGAGGCCGGCCTCCTGGTGATGAAGTTCCACGGCTCGAAGCTCGAGGTGGAGCGCAAGGCGGGTGACGAGCCGGTCACGGTCGCCGATCGCCAGGCCTCGGAGCTGATCGTGGGCGGCCTGGCGCGCGCGTTCCCCGACGACGTCATCATCTCCGAGGAGAACGCCGACGACCTGCGCCGGCTCCGCGCCGAGCGGGTCTGGTACATCGATCCGATCGACGGGACCAAGGACTTCATCCGGGGCGAGGACGGCTTCTGCGTGATGATCGGCCTGTGCCTGGACCACCGGCCCGGGCTGGGCGTCATCTATCAGCCGGTGCACGATCGCCTGTTCGCGGCCGCGCGCGGCGCGGGCACCTGGCTGGCGGGGCAGGACGCCGCCCCGCTCCGGGGCGTGGTCTCGGGGGTGACCGAGCTGCCCGACGTGCGCCTGGTCGCCTCCAGGTCGCACCGCGGATCGAGCATCGACCAGGTCAAGAGCGCGCTCGGCATCTCGAACGAGCTCAACATCGGCTCGGTCGGGCTCAAGCTCGGCACCATCGCCCTGGGCGAGCGCGACCTGTACGTCAATCCGTCGTCGAAGACGTCGAGCTGGGACACCTGCGCGCCCGAGGCGCTGCTGGTCGAGGCGGGCGGCCGGGTCAGCGACATCCAGGGCGAGCTCCTGCGCTACGACACCGAGGTCATCCACCACATGCGCGGCCTCCTGGCCTCGAACGGCCGGGTCCACCAGGCCGTGGTCGACAAGCTGGCCCCGCTGTTCGCCGGCAAGCTGCCGTAGGCCGCGGCGCGGTCGCGATGGCGAGCGCCGCGCGCCCGCCCGCGGTCAGACGCCGACCACGTCCTCGTGGCGGCGCAGCTCCCAGACCAGCTCCAGCTCCTCGTGGCCGAAGGGCTCGAGGCCGACCTGCCAGCGCACGAAGCCGTTCTCGTCCGGCCGGCGGTGGCCGGTGACGCGCTCGGCGTCGACCGAGACGCGCACCTTCTCGATCTCCGAGACCGGCAGCCGCTCGGTCACCGAGACCCGCACCGCCTGGTCGCCGAGGTTGGACAGCTTGACCCGCACCAGGGTGCGGCGCACCGACCAGGCGCTCAGCATGCGCGTCTTCTCGTCGAGCCCCTCGACCTCGCGCGACACGCGCAGATCGGCGTCCGGGCCCCAGCCCAGCTCGAAGCGCTCGCCCGGGGCCACGTAGCGGATCGACGTGTGGCCGCACAGCCCGCTCGCGCGGACCAGGTCGACCGGACCGGCCAGGATCGGGCCGCCGCCGCGGTTGTCCTGCGTGCTCTTGAGCAGCACCGACGACAGGAGCTCCGGATAGGTGACCAGCTCCAGCTCGGCGTCGCCGCGGAACGAGCCCAGCCGCACGCGGTAGGGCCGCCCGTCCGACGGGATCGACGCGCGCTCGGGCGCGCGCAAGGTCTGCACCTCACCGGCGTCGTCGATGCCGGGCAGCTCGGCCACCACCGCCCGCCCTGCCCCCTGCGCCCCCTGGCCCAGCCCCGTGGTCTCGATGTCCTGCTCGCGCGCCTCGACCACCACCGTCTCGCTTCGCCGGGTCGCCATCAGCACGTCGCTGCCCAGGCGGGGCGGCTCGACCCCGAGCGACGCGCGCTCGGTGGACAGCACCAGCTCGACGTCGCGCCAGTCCTCGCCGGTGTTCTGCCACACGCAGGCGTCGGTCTCGAGCTCGACCTGGGCCGGCGCGCCGCCCTCGCCGCCCGACAGGCGCGCGGTGTGGCACGGACGCCAGCACGCGCCCGGCACGACGTAGTCGACGCGCAGGACGCACGCGGCTCCCGCCGGGCCCTGCAGATCGATCTCCAGATCGGCCCGCTCCTCCTCGGCCGGTCCCTCGAGGACGTCGATGCGCGCGGTCACCCGCGCGACGGTCGCCTCGAGGCGCTCGATCTCGCGGTCGAGCTCGACCGAGCGCTGGCCGAGCGCGCCGTGCTCGCGGGCGAGCTCATCCAGGCGATGGCTCCACGCGTCGTCGACCGGCGCGCCCCAGGCCACGTCCTCCGACAGCTCGGCCATGGCGAGCCCTGCGGCGCGATCGAGCGCGGCCGCCTGGCGCGTGGCCGCGTCGCGCTCGCCGCGCAGCCCGGCCATCGTCTGCATGAGCTGGTCGCGCTCGCGCTCCAGCTCCTCTCGCTCCGGGCGCACGTCCGACTCCTCGGCGGTGCCGCCCTTCAGGCGCACGACCGCGCGCCGGCGGATGCGCGCGTCGAGCACCGACACGCCCGTGCCCTCGACGAGGGTCACCGCCAGCGTCCGGTCGCTGGCCACCGGCGCGATCGACGCGACCCGCACGCGCTCGACGGCCGCGCCCAGCGCCACGCTGCCCCGTCGCACCACGTGGGCCCGATCCTCGAGCAGCGTGACGGTGGCGACCGGCAGGGCGATCGCGCGTCCCTCTGGCGCGCGTCCCTCTGGCGAGCGCCCGTCCGGCGCCCCGCCCGCCGGTGACCGCCCGTCCGCGCGCCCGCCCTCGCCGGCGTCGCTCCCCGCCGCTCGACCCGCGTCGCGTTCCTCCGGCATCGGCTGCTTGCGCGGCATGTCTACTCCTCCCGCCGGTTGCCGCCGACCAGCTCCTGCTTGGCCGGGATGCGGATGTCGTAGTCGGCGCGCAGCTCCTCGCGCGCGCCGGCGGCCAGGGTCAGCTTCCAGCGATAGCCGCCGCGCAGGAGCGGCTCGCTCGGTCGCGCCGGCTCCTGCTGCCACTCCTCCCACTGCGGCCGCACCGAGTGCTCCGCCACCTGGACGTCGTCGTCGTCCTCGCGCGAGACCGGGATGCGCTCGCGCACCTCGAGCGGCGCGGGCCGGCCCAGGTTGCTCCTGACGTCGATGTGGATCTGATGGCGCAGGAGCAGCGCGCCGCCCATCAGGCCCGCGCTCTCCTCCCGGTAGCGCGTGTTGCGCGCGACCTTGATCCCCTGCTCCACCCCCAGCCCGACCGACAGCTTGCCGCGCGGCGGGGTCAGCTCGACCCGGCTGGTCAGGAGGAAGTCGCCATCCAGATAGACGTCGACCGGCCCGGGCAGGAGCGGCGAGCCGAGCGGGTTCTCGACGGTGGCGGTGCGGAACACCTCGGTCGACTCGCGCGGCACCACGACGTAGAGCGGCTCGCTGGTCGCGCGCCGCACGGCCAGCGGCAGCGAGTGCGAGTCTCCGTCCGACGGCACATCGACCCGGCTCTCGGCCCGGTAGGCGTAGTCGTAGCCCTCGGCCCAGGCCAGCACGCACCCGGGCGGCAGGGACACCGACTGCGCGCGCTGGCGGGCGCCGTCGACCGCGCTCAGCACGTCGAAGCGGACCTCGACGCGCTGCTCGATGAGCAGCGACAGGTACAGCTCGACCTGGCCGGCCAGGACGAGGCGGCCGCGCCGGCGCGACGACGGCGGCGACATGCGCAGGTCGTGGTAGCGCAACATGGCGGCGCTGGCCTCGACCTCGAGCGACGGCACCGGGGTCTGGGCCTGCTCTGGCGGCGCCGGCCGCGCCATCGGGGTGGTCATCTCGGAGTCCATCCCGGCTCCGCCCGCGCCGCCTGCCGGCATGGGCGGCGGCCCCGACGACGGCCTGCGCGACTCGGAGCGGGCCAGGCTGCGCGCCAGCGCCGCCGGCGCCCCGGCCACCGCCGCCACCGCCCCGGTGATGCGCCGGCCGCGCGCCGCCGGAGCGGCCTGGCCGGGCGATGCCGCCAGCGTCATCGGCGGCGGCAGCGGTCCGCGCACGGCCGTGTCCTCGTCGAAGTCGTCGCCGCGCCCGCGCGCGCCCAGCTGCGCGGTGACCGAGGGCGGCATGATCCCGGTGATGGCGTTGGGATCGGCGGGCGGCACGATGCCGACCCGGGTCGGCTCGTCGGCCAGGTCGTCGAAGGCGCCGTACACGCTCGGCGTCGGCCGCGGCACGCGCCCGCCGAACACGCGATCCCAGTCGCGGTAGAGGTCGTCGACCCCCGTGGGGGGAGGCCGCCAGCCCACGCGCTGCGGCGGCGGCTGGCGCCGGCCGATCCGGATGGAGGCGAGCTCGGGCAGCTCGGTCCACGCCTGCGACTCCGCGGTGGACAGGATCAGCGCGACCTGGCGCCAGTCCTCGCCGGTGTCCTGCGCGACGATCGCGCGCAGCGCGAGCGACGCCCCGGTCATCGACTCGTCGAGGCGGAGCGAGTAGGCCGGGGCCCAGCGCGCGCCCGGCACCTCGTAGTCGAGGTGGAGCAGGCACGCCCGGGCGCCGCCCTCGGCCCCGCGGCCGGCGCGCAGCGAGACCAGCACCGCCTTGCGCAGCTCGTGCTCGTGCGCCTGGCGCGCGCTCGTGGCCCTGCGGGCCAGGTCCTCGAGCCGCTCGCGCCGGCGGGTGGCCGCGTCGAGCTGCTCGCGGGTCTCGCGCAGCTTGTCGCTCAGGACGCGCCCGCGCTCGCTCTTGAAGTGGATGAGCGACAGGCGCGCGGCGGTCGGCGACGGAGGCGGGGCCGAGCCGGTCTTGCCGCGCGGCCGGGGCACCAGCCCGAGCCGCTCGAGCTGGCCCAGCTGGTGCTCGATGTGACCCACCTCGCGCTCGAGCTGGCGCTCCTCCATCCGCGCCCCCTCCAGCTCGGCGTCGTCGGCCGGGCGGAGCGACGGATCGGGGTCCGGCACGTCGAGGACCACGCGCAGGTCGACCGCGGCCGGCAGCCCGTCGCCGGCGCGCTCGGCCCCGGGCACCGGCTCGATGCGGGCGCGCACGCTGCCGTCGTCCAGGCCGAGCGGCAGGCCGCCCAGCTTGATCGCCCGCGGAAATCCATCACCTTCAGCCGCGATCTCGGCGACCCGCGTGACCCGCGCGCCCCGGCGATACACGGTCACCGCGTCGATGCGCGACGCGACCCCCTGCGCTGTCATCGGAGAAGAGCGTCGAATGGCGCGGCGACCATGTCAACCCTGCGTCGCACCCGTGCTCTACGCCCACGCGGCCGCGGCGAGGCCGAGGAGCATGGCGGCGACGCAGACGAGGGTGAACAGGCGCTGGCGTGTGGTCTTCATCGTCGGGACCACCTCGGGCACGACGGACGAAACAGTCAAGCGTGGCCCGGAATTCCGCCGTCGGCCAGCCAGTGCTCGCGGTCACGCCAGACGCGTGCCTACCCACCGGCGTCGAGCACGCACAGATCGGCGCGGCCGGCCGCGACGATGGTGGAGACGTCGTCGAGCGATGCGATCCCGCCGGCCACGATGGTCGGCACACCCGCCTCGTTGCGCACCCGGTCCGCCACCGCCACGTTCGCCTGACGCGGCGCGCCCGGGCGGCTCTCGCCGACCAGGACCGCGTCGGCCCCGGACGCGATCGCGTCGGCCGCCAGGGCCACGGCCCGCGCGCCGTCCCCCGCCGGCACCCGCGCGATGCGCAGCGTCGGGCCGCCCTCCGGGGCCAGCAGCAGCGCGGGCCGGGCGCCGTGCGCCGCCTGGAGCGCCGCCGCGGCCCGCTCGCCACCGTCGACCGCGAGGCGATTGGCGAGCGGCGCCCCGCCCAGCTGCAGCGGCACCAGGGCCGGCGGCCGCGCCTCCACCCCCTCGCGCGCCGCGAACCAGCGGTCGACCTCGGCCACCAGCGACGGATCGCGCCGCGCCAGGTTGTCGTGCGAGACCCGCAGCGAGCGGGTGAGCAGGCTGAAGGTGAACTGGATGGCCTCCATCTTGCGATAGCGCTCGGTGCCCTCGAACCACTCGAGGCTGACCTGGGCGGCCCGCTGCAGCGACTCCACCGAGGGGCGCCGGGCCCGCTCGTAGGCGGCCAGCGCGGCCTCGACGCCGCCATCGCCCGGCTGGCCGGCGAGGAGGGCCTGGGCCAGCGCGATGGAGTCCTCCATCGCGAGCTTGGTGCCCGACCCGATCGAGAAGTGGGCCGTGTGGGCGGCGTCGCCCAGGAGCACCACGTTCTTGTCGTGCCACGCGCGATTGCGGACGGTCGGGAAGTTGCGCCAGATCGATCGGTTCTTGATGAGCCGGTGGCCGTCCAGCTCGTCGGCGAACAGGGCCTCGAGGTAGGCGATGCTGGCGTCCTCGTCCTCGGCGGAGAGCCCGGCGGCCGCGAACGCATCGGCCGTGGTCTCGACGATGAAGGTCGACCCCTCGTGGGTGTAGCGATAGGCGTGGACCCGCCACAGACCGTGCTGGTTCTCCTTGAAGTAAAACGTGAAGGCCTTGAAGGGAAACGTCGTGCCCAGCCAGACGAATCGGTTGGGCCTGACGTCGATCTCGGGGCCCAGGCCGCCCGCCAGCTGGGCGCGCACGGTGCTCGCCACCCCGTCGGCCCCGAGCACGACGTCGGCGCCTGCCGCCAGCTCGCGCACGTCCCTCACCTCGCGCTCGAACTGGAGCTCGACGCCGAGCTCGCGGCAGCGCCGCTGCAGGATCTGGAGCAGGAGGCGCCGCTCCATGCCGCAGAAGCCGTGCCCGGTCGAGCGCAGCACCTGGCCGCGCCAGTGGATGTCGATGTCGTCCCAGTGGGCGAACGAGCCCTGGATGGCGGCGAAGCTCTCCGGGTCGGCGCGGCCCAGGTTCTCGAGGGTCGCGTCGGAGAACACCACGCCGAACCCGAAGGTGTCGTCGGGGCGGTTGCGCTCGAGGACGGTGACCTCATGGCGCGGGTCGGCCCGCTTCATCAAGATGCCCAGGTACATCCCGGCCGGCCCGCCCCCCACGCTGATGATGCGCACGCCTTTCCGCCCCCTGTCTCGCGACCGCCGCCCGGCCCGTCAGGCGCCGAGGTCCTCGGCCTGCGCCTCGGCGGCCATGCGCGCGCTGTGCGAGCGGGCCACCACGCGATTGACCACCACCTCGACCTCCGCGGGCGTGAGCCGGCTGCCGCGCCCGCGCGGCGAGCCGCCCACGTTCTCGGAGCCGCCCCAGCCGCGCACGTCGTCGGCGGCGTAGCCCTCGGTGCGGTTGAGCTCGCGCAGGATGTCGGCCACGGGGAAGTCGACGATGTACTCGGAGCGCCGCCACACCGAGTAGAGGTAGCGGTCGCCCGCCTGCGAGTAGACCTCGACCGCCGCCTTGACCCCGGCCTCGACCATCTTCTGGCGCGCGTGCTGGTGATCGATGTGGACCAGCACCCAGCCGTCGCCGCCTCCCACCGCCCGGTAGTCGCCCAGGAGCGGCAAGGTCTCGCCCTGCCCGCGCAGGAAGCGCTCGATGCGGTGGTGCACCTCGTCGAGGATGCGAGCCATGGCGTCGGCGTCGAGGCTCGACATCTCCGGCCGCCGCGCGGTGTAGGGCTCGAACACCCAGCGCACCTCGCCGAGCAGGTCGCGCTGGTCGGGCAGCGGGAAGCCGCCGGCCGACATGTCGAGCAGGTCCTCGACGTAGGCCAGCGTGCGGACCCACGGCTCGCCGGCGCGCTGGGGATGGAACAGGATCCAGGTGGCCAGGCAGACGTCCTGGTCGCAGTCGTTGACCCACACCGTGGCGCGCGGCCCGTGCTTGCCGTGGTAGAGGTCGAACAGGCCCAGGATGACCGCGCGCCTGACCTGCTCGCAGGTGGCCGAGGTGCAGCTGCGGTCGACCGACTCGTGGTGGTTGAAGTTGCGGTAGGGGCCGCGCGCGGTGATCTCGAGGAACGGCTCGCCGCGCGCGTAGCCGTCGAGCGCGATCGAGTACGGCGGGTGGGTGGCGACGAACTCCGCGCGCGAGACCACCTTGCCGGGGATGATCTGGAGGCTCACCGCCACAGGGGCGTCGCTTCCGTGGACGGGTGAGCGGGAGCGGCGGAGGGCGCCGGCTGGGGGCCGCGCCGCTCCGGGTAAGGCAGACCGCTGGTCCCGGCGAACAGGTCCATGACGGCCGTGATGCTACCGCACTTTGGGCCGATCCCGCCGGACCCGGCGCACGGGCGCCGAGGGCGCACGCGAGCGGGGCTCGGCCTGCAGTCGCTCGCCCAGGCGCCCCAGCGCGGCCAGGAGATCGGGCCGGCGGTCGAGGACGGGGCGCACCGGGTCTTCGCCGAGGCGCTCCAGCCGCCGGCGCGCGGTCTTCAGCGTGAAGCGCGACGGGTCGAGCTTGCGGCCCACCTCGTTCCAGCGGAGCGGCATCGACACCGGCGCGCCCGGCAACGGCCGCGCGCTGAGCGGTGAGACCAGGAGCTGGCCGTGCCGGTTCTGCAGCCAGTCGAGGTAGACCTTGCCGCCGCGCGCGTCGATGACCCGCATCATGGTCGCGATGTCGGGCCGCTCCTGCTCCACGATGCGCGACACCAGGCCGGCGAGGGTGCGGCTCTGCTCGTAGGTGCACTGCCCCCCGAGCGGGATGAGGATGTGGAGCCCGGTCGAGCCGCTGGTCTTGACGAAGGTGTCGAGCTCGATGTCCTCGCACACGCGGCGGATGGTCAGCGCGACCTCGACCACGTCGGCGAACGGCGCCCCCTTGGGATCGAGATCGAGGATGCACCAGTCGGGCCGCGCCAGGTCGGACACCCGGCTGCACCAGATGTGGAGCGGGATGGTGCCGAGGTTGACCGTGTAGAGCAGCGACTCCGGGTCGTCGCACACGAAGTAGTGGATGTCGCGCTGCGAGTGCTCGCTCCACACCGACTCGGTGCGCACCCACTCCGGCGCCCACTCCGGCGCGTCCTTCTGGTAGAACGACTTTCCGTCGATGCCGTCCGGGTAGCGGGTCAGCACCAGCGGGCGGTCGGCCAGGTAGGGCAAGAGCCAGGGCGAGACCTCGCGGTAGTACTCGATGAGGTCGCCCTTGGTGTAGCGCTCGGCCGGCCAGAACACCTTGCCAAGGTTGCTGAACGCGATCGTGCGCTCGACCGCCGGCGCCGGGGCGGCGGCCTCGCCCGGCCCGGGCTCGGGTGGGAGGCCGCTCGGCTCGTCGTCGCCGTCGGACGCGGCGCGCCGCGCGGGCACCGCGCACTCCTCGGGCCGCTTGTCGTCGCGCAGCGCGATGAAGGTCGGCTGGCGCAGGAGGCGCCCCTCGGGCCACTCCTTGTAGCGGACGGTCACCACCAGTCGGGGCTCGACCCAGACGCTTCCGGCCGCCCCGGTCGGCACCACGAAGTCGTAGCGGGCGCGCGGCGACGCCTCGAGCGCCTCGTGCACCGACACCAGCTCCGCCTCGGCGAAGCCCCCGCCCACCTTGCCGGCGTAGACCCAGCCGGCCCGCACCCGGGCCGCGAGGTGGAGCCCGCCGAAGCCGACGCGGCCCGCGCCCGACGGGGGCGTGTAGCCCACCACGGCGAAGTCGTCCTCGAGGGTGGAGCGCACCTTGACCCAGGTCGGCTGGCGGCCCGGGCGGTAGGGCGAGTCGGCGCGCTTGCCGACCATGCCCTCGAGGCCGAGCGAGAGCACGCCGGCGTAGAAGTCCTCGCCGCGCTCCTCGATGTGGTCGACATAGCGCAGCACGCCGGCCCCGGGCAGGAGCAGGCGCAGGAGCCGCTTGCGCTCGCCGAGCGGCAGCTCGCGCGCGTCCAGCCCATCGACCGCGAGCAGGTCGAACACCATGTACGTCGCCGGATCGCCCGGCGCGGCGCGCGCGATGTCGCGCGGCCGGGTCAGCATGGCGCGGCCCTGCAGGCGGCCGAAGTCGGGGCGCCCGGTCGCGTCGCACACCACCACCTCGCCGTCGAGGAGGATCGAGTCGACCGGCAGGGAGCGCAGCGCGAGATCGATCTCGGGATAGACCTGGGTGGCGTCGCGCCCGCCGCGGTAGCGCAGGAACGGGCGGCCGCCCTCCGCTTTCCCGCCCAGCAGGCGGAAGCCGTCGTGCTTGAGCTCGAACAGCCAGCCCTTGCCGGAGAACGCCTGCTCGCGGGTCTCGCACAGCATGAGCCGCAGCGCGTCCGGATCGATGCGCCGCTCGGGCGCGCCGCCGGCGACCAGCGCGCGCCGGACCTCGTCCACGCGATCGGCGCCCGAGCGCAGCTCCTCGATGGTCTGGCCCGACAGCACCGAGTGCTCACCGGGCGGACGCGTCCCGGCCGGATCGGCGAAGCCGTCGGGCTTCTTGATGAGCAGCCACTCCTGCCCCTTCGCCTTCTCGCTCGAGTCGTTCCACCCGCCACCGCTGGCGCTGCGCTTGGTGCGCACCAGGGTCCAGCGCCCGCGCAGCTTGTGGCCGTGGAGGTCGAAGAGGAGCTTGCCGCTCTCGAGGCTCGCGCCCGGCTCCGCGATCTCCTCCCACGCGCCGCGGTCCCACACGATGACCGCGCCGGCCCCGTAGTTGCCCTCGGGGATGATGCCCTCGAAGTCGGCGTACTCGAGCGGGTGGTTCTCGACCATGACCGCCATGCGCTTCTCCTTCGGGTCGAGCGAGGGGCCGCGCGGGATCGCCCAGCTGGTGAGGACGCCGCCCATCTCCAGCCGGAAGTCGTAGTGGAGGCGGCGGGCGGCGTGCTTCTGGACCACGAAGCGGGCGCGCCCGGCGGGCGCCGGTGCCGTCGGGGCGGCGCTGCCACTGCCAAAAGGTTCAGGTGTCCGGCCCGCAGAGCGCTTGGCGCGATAGCGGGCGAGGCGGTCGTCCGAACCAGAATTCGCGGGCATGAGATTTGCGTTGGTATCATAGCGGCAAACGAGGAGCCTCGACGCATGCCCGCCCGCGCCATCAGCTCGGCCACCGTGTCCTTCGGCCTGGTCTCGATCCCCATCAAGCTCTACTCCGCCCACGAGACCGCCAACGACATCCACTTCAACATGCTGCACGCGGAGTGCGGCACCCGGCTCAAGCAGCAGTACATCTGCCCGCTCCACGAGCGCACCATCTCGCGCGACGAGACCGCGCGGGGGTACGAGTTCGCCAAGGGGCAGTACGTCATGCTGTCCGACGACGAGTACAGGGCGCTGCAGGAGGTCGCGGACAACACCATCGCGCTGACCGAGTTCGTGCCGGCCAAGGAGGTGGACCCGGTCTACTTCGAGCGCAGCTACTACATGGGTCCCGACAAGGGCGGCGAGCGCGCCTATCGCCTGCTCATCGACGCGATGAACGAGACCGGCCTGGTCGGGCTCGCCAAGTACGCCGCGCGCGGCAAGCAGTACCTGGTGCTGGTGCGCCCGTTCGGCAAGGAGGGCCTCATCCTCCACCAGCTGCACTACTCCGACGAGATCAAGAGCTTCGCCGAGGTGCCGATCAAGGAGGGCAAGCCGGCCACCACCGCCGAGGTGAAGCTCGCGGTCCAGCTCATCGAGCAGATCGCGGAGAAGAAGTTCGTCCCGGACAAGTACGAGGACGAGGTGAAGGAGCGGATGATCGCCCTCATCGAGAAGAAGGTGCAGGGCGAGGAGATCACGGCCGCGCCCGAGCCGGCCCCGCAGGCCCAGGTCATCGACCTCATGGAGGCGCTGCGCAAGAGCCTGGGCATGGCCGGCGGCGGCGACGAGGGCGGCGCCGAGGAGCCGGAGGAGGCCGAGGCCGACGAGGACGCCGAGGAGGGCCGGCGGGCGCCTCGCAAGGCGGCCGCGCGCAAGGGGGCCAAGGCCGAGAAGGCGGACGGCAAGGCCGACAAGGCCGACGGCAAGGCGGAGAAGCGAACCGCGTCGAGCCGACGGGGCTGACCGGGTCATCGCCGCGCGCGCGTGTGCGCGCGTGCGTGCGTGCCCGGTCGCCACCGAGGCGCGCCGCGCGTGTGCGTGCGTGCGTGCGTGCGCGGCGATCGAGCGGCCGACTCGCGTCCTGGACCGGAGAGGCGCCGCCTTGTCAACCTCGGCGCGCTCGAACCTCGCGGGGCCGACGGCCAGATCGGTCGATCGACCGGGATCGACTCGCATCGATCGCCAGACCGCGCTGCCCGCGCGCGCCCCCGCGCGACGCGAGCGCGTGGGCGATCCCCGGCGAGCCTGACGGCCTCGCTGCACGTCGACGACGCGGCCGCCACCCGCCACGGATAGCGCGCCGGCGAGCCTCGCCCGGCCGCGCCCTGGCGCTGGTCGTGCAGGGCGAATGGCAGTAAATTGCGGGGAGTGCCGGGTCCGGCAGACCTCACTCTCAGCATGCACGGGCAGCAGAGCGCCGCCAGCGGCGCGCCCGCGCCACAGCCGGTGCTGGTGGTCGGCCTCGAGTGCGATCGCCTGGCGGCCGGCTCGTCGCGTCACGCGCTCGGCGGGGTCACGCAGGTGCTGCTCGGCCGCGGCCGCGAGCGCCAGGTGGAGCGCCGCTCGGGACCGGGCGGCGAGGAGCTCCTCGTGCGCGTGCCCGACCGCTGGATGTCGTCGCAGCACGCGCGCGTCGAGTCCAGCTTCGGCCGCTGGATCCTGTACGACGCCGGCTCCAAGAACGGCACCGTGGTCAACGGCGCCGCGGTCGACCGCGCGGTCCTGCGCGACGGCGATCTGATCGAGCTCGGCCACACGCTGTTCTGGTTCCGCGAGCGCGTGCCGCTCGCCCTCGACGACGCCGTCGATCTGCACGTCACGCTCGACGAGCTGTGCGAGCGGCCGCCCGGGCTCGTCACCCTGGCGCCGGTCTACGCCCGCGCGCTCGGCGAGCTCGAGCGCGTGGCGCGCTCGCTCCTGCCCATCGTCCTTTTCGGCGAGTCGGGCACCGGCAAGGAGCTCCTCGCCCGCGCCATCCATGCGCTGTCGGGGCGCGGGGGCGACCTGGTCGCGGTCAACTGCGGCGCGGTGCCCGACACGCTCATCGAGAGCGAGCTGTTCGGACACCGGCGCGGCGCCTTCTCCGGCGCCAGCGAGGACCGCCCCGGGCTGGTGCGCAGCGCCAACCGGGGCACCCTGTTCCTCGACGAGATCGGCGACCTGCCGATGGCCTCGCAGGCGGCGCTGCTCCGCGTCCTGCAGGAGCGCGAGGTGATGCCGGTCGGCGCCAACCGGCCCATCGAGGTCGACATCCGCGTGGTGGCCGCGACCCACCGCGATCTGGGCGCGATGGTCGACCGCGGCGAGTTCCGCCAGGACCTGTACGCGCGCCTGGCCGGCTACTCGGTGCTGCTGCCGCCGCTCCGCCAGCGCGGCGAGGACCTCGGCCTCCTGGTCGGCGCGCTGCTCGCGCGCCACGCCGGCGCCCGCACCGGGCTGCCCGCCATCGACGCGACGGCGGCCCGCGCCCTGTTCCTCTACTCGTGGCCGCGCAACGTGCGCGAGCTGGACAGCTGTCTCATGGCGGCGGCGATCCTGGCCGCCGCGGAGCCCATCCAGCTCGACCACCTGCCGGCCGAGGTGCGCCTCGGGGCGGCGCGCGCCCGCTCGATATCGGACCGCATGTCCGGCCAGGGAGACTCGCTCTCGGGCGAGCGAGTGTCCGAGCGAGTGTCCGCGGACGGAATGCGGGCGACCGCTCCGCCGGTCGGCGCCACCTTCGATCCGGCGGATCCGGCAGATCGCGAGGACCTGGAGGAGGACCTGTTCGATCGCGGGACCACGGCGGTCAACGGCCCTCTCACCGAGGAAGACCGCCGGCTGCGCGAGGAGGTCATCGCCAGCCTGCGCGCCCACGCGGGCAACATCAGCGCCGTCGCGCGCGCGATGGGCAAGGACCGCAAGCAGATACAGCGCTGGGTGAAGCGCTTCGATCTCGATCCGCAGAGCTTCCGCTGACAGGTCGCGGCGGCGCCGCGCCGCCGGCAGTGCGACATGCGACAGGCCTGCGACAGCGGGTGCGACGCTTGTCGCGCGGACACGGAGATCGTCTGTCAGGTCGGCATTCCACGCGCTTGAGTGGTCGATCGAGTCGGCACGCCGGCTGCAGTGCGAGGGCGCCGGAGGGTGGTCATGAAGACGAACCGACTCGACGCAGTTCTCACTCGCAACCGCAAGCACCTGGTCCTCGACGTCGCGCTCGCGGCGTTCTTTCTGATGGCGCTCCTGTTCTCGGGGCTCGCCTTCGGATCCCAGGTGCCGAAGCTCAGGCCGTCGCCGGAGTCGCGCCCGAGCGCGACCCTGGTCGCCGACAGCGCTGGCGCCTACGGGGCCGCGCCCGACGCGAACGCGGACACTCCGTCCGATTCCGGACGACGCTGAATGATGCCGGCCCGCACGGTCGGCGCGGGGCGGGCTCGCGGCGCGCAGACGGCGCGCGACGCGAGCACCGCGCCCGACGACCAGCCTGCGTGGCTGGCGGACGTGAAGGTCGGCTTCGCCGGCCGCGTGGTCGACGCGGGGGACCGGCCGCTGGCCGGCGCCCTGGTCGTCGCCGTCGCCGTCATCTCGGTTCCACTGGCCGCGAGCGTGGGCGCGGCCGGCACTCGCGCCGCGGGGGGCGCCACCGCCGACCGTGACCGGCGGGCTTCCGCGAGCGAGACCGCGCCCGCGCTCGCGGCACATCCTGTTGCCGCGGGCCCCCTCTTCTCGGCCACGACCGACGAGGATGGTCGCTTCTCCCTGCCGGTCCTGCCGCCCGGCCACTACACCCTGTTCGCGCTGCATCAGGGTCCGCCGCCTGCCTCCAGCGAGCCCATCGACGTGGACGGCGGCTTCCTGTCCGTGCCGCTGCGCCTGGTGATCTCGGGCCCCGTTCCGGTCCTGTGACCGGGCGGGCCTGCTGATTCCGGGCGCTTCGCGCGCCGCCGGCGGGGGCCGCCGCGGTAGTTTCGGTGGCGCCATGGTGGCCGGCGAAAACTCGCGGCCGGCTGTCGATCGCCGCGGGTCCGTTCGACCACTCCAGGAGCGACCAACCCGCCGGGCGACCCGGCGATCGACCCAGGAGAGGACGATGCAATACCTTCTGCTCATCTACGACGAGGAAAAGGTGCTCGACGCGATGTCGCCGGCGGAGCAGCAAGCATTCGGCGCCGAGTACTTCGCGTACACCGACGCCATCACGAAGAGCGGTCACTTCCGCGCCGGCGATGCG
>DATFRY010000226.1:0-28441 GCA_035262925.1 Kofleriaceae bacterium
CGGCGCGGCGCGGCGCGGCGCGGCGCACGCCCCCGCGATAGGACCCTTTGTCATCTGTCCCGCCGGCGTCGCGCGGCTCATAGATGGCGCTGCGAGGTCCCATGAAGCCCTCTTCCCTGATGGACGCGACCACGGCGCGGCTCGCCGGTCTGTCGACGGCCGGCTGGATCGTCCTCGGCCTGGTGGTGCTGCTGCTCCTCGTCGTCGCCCTGCTGGTCTGGCGGCGAATGCGGCGCCGCAAGGCCGCGGGCGGCGCGCGCGCCGCCGAGCCCCCGCCGCCCGAGCGCGGTCCCGACCTCAACCAGCAGCTGAAGGGCGACTGGCGCCGCTTCCGCCGCGGCCTGCCCCCGCCGGCCCGGCGCTGCCTCGACCAGTTTCACCCCGTGGTGGTGCTCGGCACCGAGTCGGCCGGCAAGGCCCAGATCATCGAGCGCTTCGGCGGCGTGGGGCAGAGAAGAGTCGAGCTGGGCTCCAGCGCCGCGCAGACGGGCGGCCAGCTGCGCTGCCTCCTGGGCGGCGACGTCCTCCTGCTCGATCTGTCCGAGGAGGTGGTGCGCGCGCCGCGCGAGCTGGTCGACGCGGGGCTTCGCCGCTCGCTGGCGCCCAGCCTGCGCCGCCGCGCGCCGGTGGTCGTGGTCTGCCTGTCGCCCGAGGCCCTGGACCGCCAGTCGGAGCAGCAGCTGGCCGAGCTGGGCGGCGCGCTGCGCGCCAAGCTCGACGTGCTGGCCGGGCTGCGCGACGAGCCGCTCGCGGTGCGCGTGGTGGTGAGCGATGTGCCCGGCGTCGCGCGCTTCGACGCCCTGTTCCGCCTGCTCGAGCTGCCCGGCATCCCGGCGGTGCTGCCGATCGACGATCCGGGCGACGACGCGGTGCGCGCGTCGCTGCTCGCCTACGCCGACGAGCTCGGCACCGCGCTCACCGAGCTGTCGCCGCGCGAGACGCTCGACCTGGTCGGCTTCCTCGACGCGCTGCCCCACCTGTCCGGCGCGCTCTCGATGGTGCTGGGCGAGCTGTTCGCGCCCGGCGGCGACCTCACCCCCCGGCCGGACGGCCTCTACCTGGTGCCGGCGCGCGGCGGCCCCAACCCGCTCGCCGTGCCGGACGCGCTGCGCCGGCCGGGTCCGAGCCCGCTGCTCAAGCACCGCCTGGTCGCGCTGACCATGACGCTCGTCGCGGTGGTGGCGCTGCTCGCCGCCTATCGGCGCGACGCGCGCGCCTGGGACAAGGCCGCCGCCGCGGCCTGGTCGTACGAGCTCGAGAGCGAGCACGAGATCCACCTGCGCCTCGCCATCCGGGCCTACACCAGCGGGGTGCAGGGCAACCTGCTCGACCGGCTCGGGCCCGGCTTCTTCACCGCCGGGCCGCCCATGGTGGCCTGCTCGTTCGTGGAGCAGGTGCGCCAGGACCACCTCCTCGACCACCTGGCCGACGGTCTGGCGATGCCGCCCGAGCGCCGCCGACCCGAGGAGCTGCTGTACGACGCCGCGCTGCTCTACGCCAGCCGCGACAACGACCTCGGCCATCTGATCAGCGATCGCCTCGACGAGTGGGCCGTCGCGGTCGGGCTCGAGCCATCTCTGGTGGTCGACTACCTGCGCCTGGCGGGACCGTACCGGGACGAGAGCTGGATCGAGCGGCTGCGCCAGGCGACCCAGGCGCCGCCCGACGACGGCTTCGACGGCGAGCTGGACCGGCTCCTCCGCCTCCTGACCGCCGGCCGCGCCTGGCAGGACGGCGAGCTGGCCGAGGCGACGGAGCTGGCCGGGCGCCTGCGCCCGGAGCTGCGCGCGCGCGCCCGCTACGGCGCCGCCCAGCGCATCCTGGTCACGCAGCCGCTCGATCGGCTGGCGCCGGTCTTCAAGATCCACGCGGCTCGCTTCGGAATGCTCGCCGAGCTGTGGCAGAACCAGCGCGCGCTGGAGGCCATCCTGCAGGTCGTGCTCGAGGCGCCGCCGCCGGCGACGGGACGCGCCCCGCACACGTTCGCCGAGCTGGCCGCGGCGGTCTCGCCGATGCTGGGCGGCGCGGCCGGGGCGGCGCCGAGCACGCTCGTCATGGACAGCAACGAGTACGTCGTCGATGCCGGCGGGTTCGTGCGCGCGCTGCGCGGCGCCGAGGCCGAGCGCGTGCTGGGCGACTTCCTGGCCGGCGCCCCCGATGACGCCACGCTCCTCTTCTTCCCCGACGGCGCCGCGCGCCGGGACGTGGGGCTGCGGCTGAGCTGGCCGAGCGGGACCTCGGGCGCGCGGACGCGCGTGCGGATGTGCTCGCGCGACGCGTTCGACCAGACGGTCAAGCCGGCGGTGCTCGCGACCGTCAAGCTGCAGGGCGAGCTGGCGGCGCGGCCCGCGCTCGCGCAGCGCCTGGGCGAGCTGCTCGACGATGCGCTGGACGCCTACGCGGTCGCCTACGACCAGGAGCTCGAGCGCCAGTTCTCCTCGTTCGCCGTCGACGTCACGTCGGAGGTGGGAGCGCGGCGCGTGCTGGCGTCCCTGGCCGGGAAGCGCTCTCCCCTGCGCGAGCTCGTGCGCGGGGTCGCCCAGGACGCGGCGCTCGGCCTCGCCGACGACGCGAACAGCCGCTTCGACCCGATGCTCGACGTCGAGGAGCGCTTCGGCGGCCTGACCGCGCTGTTCCAGGCCGGCAAGGGCGGCGACGCGTTCGTCGCCTACCAGGATCTCCTGCGCGACGTCGGCGAGAAGCTGGCCGCCCCGGCGCCGGCGGCCGCGCCGGGCGGCGCCGACGCGCTGGCGGCGCGGGTATCGCGCGCCGGCGCGCTGACCCTCGGCGTGCTCGCGGGCGCCAAGGGCAGCGCGCTCGACGGGCTGGCCGCGTGGGAGGGCGAGACGGGGCTCACCGACGAGCAGGCGGCGCCGTTCCGCGCGCCGCTGCGCGCCGTGCTGGCGCTGGGAGCGCGCGACATCGAGCGCGCGCTGGCGACCTGGAACAAGGAGCTCGAGCGCGCCGCCGGCGCCGACCTGTTCTCGCGCTTCCCCTTCGACCGCCGCGCCGGCGACGACGTCGATCCGGAGGCCATCGTCGCCTGGCTCCATCCGAAGAGCGGCAAGCTGGCGCTCGAGATCGACCCGCTGGTCGCCGGCCTGGTCCAGCGCACGCGCACCGGCGACGGCCGCTGGCATCACGCCTCGGCTCACCCGTGCGGCGGCGGGGGCGTGTGCGTGGAGGTGCCGCCGCGCCTGCTCGACACGCTGGACCGCCTGGCCAGCGCGGCCGACGTCTTCTGGGACGAGGCCGGCAAGCCGCGCGCGCTCGCGCTGGAGGTGACGCCGCGCCCGTTCACCGCCCTGCCGCGCGGTGGGCCGGTGCCGGAGCTGGTGCGGCTGAGCGCGGGCGCCGCCAGCGTGTTCTACTTCAACCAGCGGCCCAGGCGCTCGCGCGTCGAGATCGACTGGACGCGCGATCAGGTCGCGTCGCTCAGCGTGCAGCTCGAGCAGAAGGGCAGCCTGTCGCTCACGCCGCCGGCGCTGGTGGTGGGCGGGTCGCCGTGGAGCCTGCTCCGGCTCATGCAGCAGGCGGACCGGCGCGGCTCCACGCACACCTTCAAGGTGCCGCTCGACGACTCGCGCGTGCTCGCCGTCAGCTACGACGTCGTCGATCCGTCCGACGAGGTGCTCGGCGGGACGAGCGCGGTCGCGGCGGGGGCGGACCGGTGAGCCGACCGGGCCCCGCGCCGTTCCTCGCGCTGGCCGCCGCGCTCCTGGTCGCCGGATGCTGGGGCGGCAAGGGCGGCAAGCAGCCGGCGCGCGCGCCCGCCACCCCGCCGCTCCGCATCGAGGTCACCGCGGCCCGCGACTCCAACCAGGGCGGCTCGCTGGTCGTGGTCGTGCGCAAGACCGATCGGGCCGGCTTCCTGGCCGAGGACTACGACGCCATCGCCGACGGCGTCTTCGCCGAGCCGCGCGATCCGGCGGTGCTGCGCGTCGCCATCGTGCAGCCGGGTCACGAGGTGACGCTCGACGTGCCGCGCGCGCTCGCCCAGGGCGAGGTGCTCGGCCTCTACTTCCTGTTCTCGACGCCCGGCGACCGCTGGCGGCTGGCCGTCGGCGACGTCAGCGTGCCCGGCGTGCGCGTGCGCCTGGGCGCGTCGGGCATCGCGTCGGTGGAGAAGCGCAAGTCGGTGGAGAAGCGCAAGTGACGCGGGCGGCGCCGGCGCGCGCGGGCTGGACCGACCTCGAGCCCCTGCGCAGGAGCCTGCTCGCCGGCGATGGGTGTTCGTTCGCCGCGCCCGCGTGGCTGAGCGACGCGGCCTCCGACCCGGCCGGCTTCTGGCGCGCGCTGGGCCCGGCGCTGGTCGCGGCGCCGGCCGGCTCGTCGCGCAGCACGCTGTTCGAGCGCTACCAGCTCGCGCACGAGCTCGGCGCGCGCCACGCGAGCGGGCGCGCTCCTGCCCTGGTGACTCACGACGACAGCGTCGGCGCGCGCGCCTCGAGCTACGCGCGCGTCGTCGAGACGGCGCGCGCGCTGGCCGGCGGGTGGCGCGCGCGCGGCGCCCGGGCCGGCATGGTCGTGGCGCTGGTCGCGCCGCCGTCGCCCGAGCTGGTGGCCGGCCTGCTGGCGGCATGGCAGCTGGGAGCGGTGCCGGCCCCGATCCCGGTGCGCGGTCGCACGTACCTCCGCGACCGGCTGGCGGCGCTCGGCCCCGACGCCGTGGCGTCGAGCAAGGGCCACGCGCTGTGGCTCGAGGTCCCGGCCGAGCAGCGGCTGCCGGTCGCGGCGACCGGCAACGAGCCCGATCCGGGCGCGGCTCACGCCTACGCGCCCGACGAGGCCGCGCTGCGCGTGTTCTCGCCGCTCGGCGACGCGCCGCTCCAGCCGTTCGACGTGTCCGCCGAGCGGCTCTACCTCGGTGCGGTGCGCGACGGCGCGCTCTTCTTCGGCCTCGGCGCCGGGCTGGGCCTGGCCGCGCCCGGCGCCTGCGAGGCGCACGTCGTGCCGGCGCTCCTGTTCGCGTGTCTCGCCACCGGCGCGCACTACATCGCCGTCGGGATCGAGGACGCGTGCCGGCGCCCGGAGCTGGTGCTGGGCGGGCAGGTGCACGTTCTCGGGGTCGACGCGCGGCTTCGCGACGCGGTGCTCGCCGCCGACGCCGGCGGCCCCGGACCGGCGCGCTGGTTTCGCAATCCGGCGGCGGCGCACGAGCCGGCGGCGTGGGGCCGGCTGGCCGCGTCGCGGCCGTTCTCCCGCGCCCGCGGGGCCTGCTACTTCCCCAGCCCGGTCGCGGGCGGGGCGATCACCTGGTCGCCGTGGCGGCGCTCGCCCGAGCTCAACGTCGCGCTGCCGGCGCCGGGCCTGCCGTGGCAGCTGGTCGATCCGGGGCGCGGCGGCGCGCCGAGCACCGACGGGACCGGCGTGCTGGCCTGCTCCGATCCGGCCGCGCCTCCCGAGGCGCTGGGGCGGCCGCTGCTCGGCGCGCTCGCGGGCGGCGCCCGCGCGGCCGGGCGCGCGACCGCCGGAGCGGACGCGCAGGCCGCGGGCGAGTCGCTGTGGGTCGCGACGCTGGGCGCGCATCGCGAGGGCCGCCGGCTCCCGGCCGAGGAGATCGAGGCGCTGGTCATGCGGTCGCACGCGGCGCTGGTGTGGGCGTGCCGGCTTGTCGACGACGTGCGCGCGGGCGCCGCGCTGGTCGTGTTCGCGCGGCCCGATCGGGTCGCGCCGGACCTGCCCGCCCGCGACGCGCTGGCCCGCGCGCTCGCCGGAACCATCGAGGCCGAGCTCGCCCCCGATCTGGCGCCCGATCGGATCGACGTCTACACGCTCGCGCCGCGCGCCGCCGACGAGCCCGACCCGCTCGATCCGCTCGACCGCGACTGGTGCCACGGGCAGCACGCGAGCGGGCGGCTCCAGGGCAAGCAGGTCGAGCCGGTGTTCACCGCGCTGGCGCTCCTGCGCCAGGCGCTGGAGGAGCGCGACGGCGGCGGCTCGATCGGCGGAGGAGGATGACATGGGGCTCCAGGTCTGCGCGGGGGGAATGCTGATGTGCACGGGCGGCGTCGCGCCGTCGGCGCTGAGCGTCGTGCCGCTGGGCCGGCCGCTGGCCGGCGGCCCGGCGGCCAACATCGGCGACGTCGCGCCGGTGATGAACGTGCCGCCCTTCGGGATGTGCCAGCTCATCGCGAACCCGATGGTGGCGGCGCTGACCGCGGCGGCCCTAGGCGTGCTCACCCCGGCGCCGTGCATCCCGGTGCCGGCCGGCACCTGGACGCCGGGCAACCCCAAGGTGCTCATCGGCGGGCTGCCCGCCCTCACCAGCGACTCGGTGCTGATGTGCGCGTGGGGCGGTCTCATCTCGGTGACCATGCCGGGGCAGTTCACCACCGTGGTCGTGTGACGAGGGGGCGCGCCGCCGGGCCGCGCGCGCCGGCGCGGACGAAATGTCCTCTTCGCCCGCCCGCCGCGCGGCGCTACTTGTGACGAGGTGCCGCGATGACCACGAACGCCGCCGCCGCCGCCCCGACCGCCCTCGACCAGCCGCTCGCCGACGCGGCGCGCCGGTTCGAGCTGCCGGCCCTCCTTCGCCTCCTGCGCCGGCGAGGCTTCGGCCCCGAGGCGGTGTTCTTCGAGAGCGTGCGCGGCGCGCCCGCCTCGCCCGGGATGGTCGACTCGCTGCGCTTCCACGACGCTCCGCGGCGGGTGACCGTGCGCCTCAACGCCGGCCTGCTGGCACCCGACGGGCCGCTGCCGAACTACTTCCGCCGCTTCGCCGAGGAGGTCTCCGATCCGCGGCCGCTGCTCGCCTTCCTGCGCTTCTTCGACCACGTGGTGTCGGGCAACCTGAGCTACGTCGCGCACCCGGTCGACGGCGTGGCGCAGGGCTCGCTCCTGCCGCGCGCCTACCAGACCATCGCCGGGGCGCGCTCGCCCGCGCGGCTCCACGCGCTCGCGCGCGCCATCGTGCCCGAGCTGCCGCTCGAGGTGTTCGCCGCGGTCCTGCGCCGCCGCGACCCGAACGTCGCGGCCCGCCTGGGCGCCGCCCTGCTCGACGGCACCGCGCTGGTCGGCTTCACCCAGGTCACGAGCGCGGCGGGCTTCGTGGTCAGGTGGCATGCGGAGAGCGAGACCGACGAGCGCGGGCGGGCATGGATCGACGTGGTGCGCGCGCGCTGCGAGCGCCACCTGGTGCCGCTCCTCCGCAAGGCCGTCCGCCCGGTCGAGCTGCGGCTGCGCTTCGCCAGCTACGCCGGCCGCGCGGAGATCGATCGGCGCGGCCAGCTCGGGCGCGAGCCGCTCGGCGACAGCGGCCCGTCGGGCTGGGAGAACGCAGTGCTGCGCGCCGGCGCGCGAGGCATCCGGTGAGCGCGGCGAGCGCGGCGAGCGCGGCGAGCGCGGCGATGCCCGGCCGCTCCGCCCGGTCAGCCGAGGCGGACCGAGCGCAGGCGTCGCGCGACCGGATCGACCGTGAGCGTGACCAGGCCGCTCATGCCCTGGACGCGCCCGAACACGAGCAGGGTGGGGCGGCCGCCGTCCTCGAGCTCGGCCTCGATGTCGACCAGATCGAAGCGCTGCTCGTAGCGGGGCAGGTTCTCGCGCAGCTCGCGGCTGAAGTGGGCGATGACGCCCTCGGCGCTCCAGTGCCCGGAGCGGCTGAAGCCGAAGTCGGGCAGCAGGTGGCCGACACCGCGCTCGGCCGCGAGCAGGCGGACCAGGTTCCTGATCACGTCCTGCAGGCACTCGGGCATCGCGGCCAGTCCGCCCGCGTCGGCCAGCAGCGACGCGCGCTCGCCGGGGCTCATGAACTTGCGCTCGAGGAACATCGGGCCTCCCTGCGCGCCGGGCCGGCGCGTCAGGCTCCAGGGTGGCGGCGCGCCGGGTTCCCGCCAAGCGGACGATCTGTCCCAGGGGCGCGGTCGGGCCGGCGGCGGGGCACCGCGCGGGCGGCGCGGCGGGAGCCGGATCGGCCATGACCGTCGTGTGCTTCGGCTGCGGCGGCCGCTTCGACCGCGCCCTCGTCGAGGAGGTGGGCGACGCGCTGTTCTGCCGGCTGTGCGTCGGCCGGCTGCTTCGCCGCGTGGAGGAGCGCGACGGTGCGGACCGGGCGGCCCCACGGGCCCAGGCCGGCGCGGCCGGCGCGGTGAGCGCGCCCGCCGCCGACGCGCCCTGCTTCCTGTGCGGTGAGCCGCTCGAGGGCGAGGCGTTCGTGCGCCTGCGCGGCTTCGCCATCTGCGCCGGCTGCTCGCGCGCCTTCGCCGGCGATCCCGCCGGCGAGGGCGGCGAGAGCGCCGACGGCGAGAGCGCCGCGACCGCCGGCGGCGAGACGCCCGCGCCGGCGGCGTTCACGCCGGATCGCGAGCGCGACCACCACGGCAACGGCGAGTCGAGCCACGCCGGCGCGCCGGCCGCCCCGATCGAGTGGTGCGCGGGTTGCGGCCGCGCGCTTCCCGGCCCGGGCAGCTATCGCCTGCTCGAGGGCCGGCCGCACTGTCCCGACTGCGTGGCCGCGCGCCCTGTCGTCCGCCGACCGGGTGCGGCCGCCGGCGGCGTCGAGGCCTGCGACGCGTGCCGCCGCGAGGTGAGCGCCGGCGCGCTGCGCACGACGAGCGGCTTCCACCTGTGCCTCCCCTGCATCGACAGCGATCGCGAGCTGGCGCTGGCGGTGGCCCGGGCGCGCCACCGGCGCCGGCTCGAGCGCCAGGGACGCCGCCTGCTGGGCGACGAGGACGACGACTGATGGGCCTCGATCCGACCGCGCAGCAGTTCTCCTGCCGCATCGAGCTGTCGAAGGCGGACGGCATCACCGTCGTCATCAAGGACAGCGTCAAGAAGGACCAGTTCCTGCGCCGCATCGCGCTCGGGCCGGCGTCGATCACCCTGACCTGCGTGGACGGCGCGGTGACCTCGGTCGTGACCCAGAAGGACGGCTCGATCAAGACCGAGGTGACCACCGAGAAGGGCACCACCACCATCGACCAGGACGGCGAGACGATCGCCTTCACCTGCAAGACGTTCAAGGTCGAGGCCGAGACCTTCAGCCTCAAGGCGACCCAGAACGGAAGCCTCACCACCGACGGTACCTGCACGCTCAAGACCACCGGCGATGCGACCATCGACTCGGCCGCCAAGCTGACCCTCAAGAGCGTGCAGAAGCTCGCCGTGTCGGCGCAGGAGAGCGTCAGCGTCGACGCCACCGCCAAGCTGGCGCTCTCGGGCGCGCAGGCCGAGCTCGCGGGCGACACCACGCTGGCGCTCAAGTCGAGCGGCACCGCCGAGCTCAAGGGCATGACCGTGGCGCTCGAGGGCCAGACCCAGCTCTCCGCCGAGGCGCCCATCACGTCCATCGGCAAGAACATGACCAGCGTGAAGGGACAGATCGTCGAGGTCAGCGGAGCGCTGGTGAAGCTCGGCTGAGCCGCGAGGGAACATGGAATCAGCGACTGGCATCGATGCGGGGCTGTTCGAGGACTACCAGCGCGAGCTGGAGGCGCTCGAGACCTTCCGCGAGCGCTACCGCCACCTCTACCCGTTCGCCGGCCTCGACCGCGACGACCCCGACGTGCAGCGCCTGATCGAGTCGCTCGCCTTCTTCACCGCGCGCACGCGGCGGGCCGGCGAGCACGCGCTCGCCGCCTACGAGCGCCGCGCGCTGGAGCAGGTGTTCCCGCACCTGTGCACGCCCCTGCCCAGCATGGCCCTCCTGACCGCCCTGGGGGCGGAGCGCATGGTCGAGGCTCGCACCCTGCCGGCCGGCACCGAGGTCGCGGTCTCGCCGCACGCGCACGGGCGCGCCGGCACCGGCACCGGCGAGCCGCCCGCCGTCCTCTACCGCACCGTCCGCGAGCTGGTCGTGCGCCCGTTCGACCTCGATCGCTCGCGCATCGAGATGTCGCGCCTGGGCGACGACGGCTGGGAGCTGGTCGTCCCGATCCGCAGCGCCACGCCCCGCGTCGAGGCGGTCGGCGCGATCGAGCTCCACATCGACCCGCACGGCGATCTGCTCGCGGCGCTGCGCCTGCACCACGCGCTCGGCCACCACCTCGAGGGGGTGCGCTACTCGTTCCCCGACACGCGCCAGCCCGAGCGGCCCGCGCGCCGCGTCGCGTTCGCGCCGGCACCGGGCGAGGCCGACGCCTTCGCCGGCCCGCTCGAGCGCTTTCGCGAGCTCCTCCACTTCCCGCAGGGCGCGCTGGTCGTGCGCGTGCCCATCGAGCAGACGCCGGCCGAATGGCAGCGGCTGGAGCTCCGCTTCCGCCTGGGCCCCGGCTGGCCGCGCGAGCTCGGCGTGCCGCCGGGCGCGTTCCTCCTCCACGCCGCGCCGCTCATCAACCTTCGCCGCGAGCTGGCCGATCCGGCGCCGCTCGACGGCACCAAGGCCCGACTCCTGGTCGCCCACCCCGAGCCGGCGCTCGAGCTCTGCCCGCGCGAGCTCCTCGGAGTCTACCGCTCGTCGCAGAGCGGGCTCACTCCGCTCCTGCCCGAGGCGCTGGCCGCCGGCGACGCCGACTGGTACGCGGTCGAGATCAGCGGCCGCCACACGAGCCGCCAGGTGTGGCTCGACGTGCACGCGCCCGACGCCTTCGAGGCGCGGGCCGCCGTGGTGGTCGACGCCGAGTGGTATCAGCCGTCGGCCGGGCGACTCCTGCGCGGGCCGCTCGAGGCGCGCCTCACCGCGCGCCACCTGGAGGCCGCGCGCTGGCGCGTGGTGACGCCGGTCGAGGACGCGGTGGAGAGCCCGCTGGCCGGTCGCCGCGAGCGGCTCGGGCGGCTGCTCGCGCTGGCCGGGCAGAGCGACCTCGACGCGGCCGCGCTGACCTTCCTGCTCGAGATGCTGGGCGCGGCCGACAGGGAGCTGTTCCAGCGGGTCGCGCGCGCGATCGCCGAGGTGACGACCGAGCGCCAGCCCGACGCCAGCTCTCCGTCAGGCATGCGCACCACCATGTCGGTGCGGCTGCGGCGCCTGCCGCTGGCGCTGGTGCCGGCCGCCGATCTCCTGCTCTCGCGCCTGCCGGCCCTGCTCGCCGCCTGGACCGGCGACGAGCCGCCGATCGTGCGCGTGCGGCTCGAGGGCGACGAGGAGGACACCGTGACGACCTATCGCGACGAGGAGGCGACCCATGACCGATGATCCGCGCTGGGTGCGGGTGCAGATGTGGCGGCCGGTCCGCGAGGTCCTCGAGGCCGCCGACGCGCTGTTCGAGGAGGCGGCGCGGCTGCGCGAGGCGAGCGAGGACGAGCCGACCGGGGTCGCGGGCGCGCCGCCGCCGGCGCCGCCCGCGGCGTACATGCGCCGGCGAACCGCGCTGCGCGAGGCGCTCGAGGGGCGCCTCGACCCGGAGCTCACCGAGGCGCTGGGGCTGTGGCAGAAGCACCTGGCCATGATCGCGATCACCTCGTTCGCCGACGAGCGCGAGCGGTGCGCGCTGGGCCCGCTGGCCGACGCGTGGCGGCTCCCGCTCCTCCAGTCCGAGCTGGTCGAGATCGACGACGGCGGCGACCGCACGTTCGCCCAGCTCGAGGAGCTGCTCCGGCGCGCCGACGTGCACGCGCTCATCTTCGAGATGCACCTCTACTGCCTGCGCGCCGGCTTCGTCGGGCGCTTCCGCGACCGCCGCCACGACCTCGAGCGCCTGCAGGCGCGCGTCGCCGAGCGGGTGGTCGGAGGCCAGGGCCGCCGCCCGCCCGCGCCGCCGTCGCCCGCGCCGGCCCCCGCGGGCCGCCGCGTGGGGTTCATGGGCTTCCCGCTGCGCTACTACCTGGGCGCGCTGGCGGCGGTCATCGCGCTGTTCGTCGGACTGCGGATCACGTCCAGCCGCGAGGTGTCCCGCTCCAAGCTGGCCGACTACTGCGCCTACCGCGTCGGCGACGAGCGGGGGGAGGGCGGCGGCGTCGGCGCGCCATGAGCGTCAAGGCCCGCCTGGCCGAGCTCGACGCGCTGGCCGGCGCGCGCTTCCCCGGCGACGCGGCCACGCTGCGGCCGTTCTTCGACGAGCTGGGCCGCGCGCTGGCCGCGCCCGACGGCGCGCGCGACGCGGCCCAGCTGCTGGTCCGGCTCGAGGACTTCCTCGAGGCGCTGCTGGTGAGAGAGAGATGGCGTCAGAGCTAGAGCCACAGTTCGCCAGTGTCGAACCTGACCGGGCGAACTGTGGGTCAGACGGGGTGCCGACGGAGTCGGCGGGGCTCCCCGTCGAAATCGACCGGCTGCGCGCGAAAGCGCGAAGCCTCTACATCGGAGCTCACGGAGGTGAACCGAAGTGAGCTCCGGGGTAGAGCCGGCCGACGAGGTCGAGGAGCTGTTCCGCGGCGCGCGCCGGGTGGCGAGGCGGCTCGGGCACGGGCGCGTCGGTGCCGGGCACGTGCTCCTGGCCGCGCTCGAGCCGCCGCCGGACCAGCTCCGGGCGGCGCTGGCCAGCGCGCGCGTGACCGCCGCCGACCTGCGCGAGCGCGTGGAGCGCCGGCTGGCCGATGTGCCGGGCGGCGCGCCGGCCGACGACGCGATCGAGCTGGCCGACGAGCTGCGCCCGATCCTGCGCGCCGCCGGCGAGAGCGCGGGCAGCCGCGGCGCGGGGCCGGTGCGCGCGCTCGACGTCATCGACGCGGTCCTGGCCGCGCCGGCCGTGGCGGGCGTGGTGCGCGAGAGCGGCACCGACGCGGCGGCGCTGCGGCGCGCGCTGGCGGCGCGTCCGGCCGCGGCCGGGGCATCCGGCCCGCTCGCCGAGTACACCGTCGACCTGACCGCGCTGGCTCGCGACGGCAAGCTCGATCCGGTCATCGGACGCGACCCCGAGATCCGCCAGCTGGTCCACGTGCTCACGCGGCGGCGCAAGAACAACCCGCTCCTGGTCGGCGAGGCCGGCGTGGGCAAGACCGCCATCGTCGAGGGCCTGGCCCGGCGCATCGCCGCCGGCCACGTGCCGGAGCACCTGGCCGACCACGCCGTGCAGTCGCTCGACATGGGCCGCCTGCTGGCCGGCACGCGCTACCGCGGCGAGCTGGAGGAGCGCATCAAGAGCCTGCTCGAGGACATCGCCCGGCGCGGCCGCGTCATCCTCTTCATCGACGAGATCCACATGCTGGTGGGCGCGGGCGGCGAGGCGGGCGGCAGCGACGCGGCCAACTTGATGAAGCCGGCGCTGGCGCGCGGCGACCTGCGCTGCATCGGCGCCACCACCACGGCCGAGCACCGCCGGCGCATCGAGCGCGACGCGGGGCTGAGCCGCCGCTTCGAGCTGGTCGCGATCGAGGAGCCGGATCCCGCGCTGGCCACGACCATCCTGCGCGGGCTGGTGCCGACCTTCGAGCTCCACCACGGCGTGCGCATCACCGACGCGGCGGTGCACGCGGCGGTGCGCCTGGGCGGGCGCCATCTCCCCGACCGCCACCTCCCCGACAAGGCGGTCGACCTCATCGATCAGGCGGCCGCCTCGCTGCGCGCCGAGCTGGCCTCGCGGCCCGAGGCGCTCGAGGCGCTCGAGGACCGCATCCTCGCCCTCGACATCGAGGCCGCCGCGCTCGAGCCCGCCGGCGAGGCGGCCGGCGAGGCGGCGGCGCGCGGCGCGGAGGCGCGCGCGGAGGCGGCGACCCTGCGCGAGCGGCTGCGCGCGGAGACGGCGGAGTGGCTGGCGGTGCGCGAGGTCGTGCTGGAGCGCACCCGGCTCGGACGCGAGCTGGCCGAATCGCGCCGGCGCATGGACGCGGCGGTGCGCGAGCGCCGCTACGACGAGGTCGCCCATCTCCAGCTCGAGCGCATCCCCGAGCTCGAGCGCGGGCTCGGCGCGCTTCCGGACGCCGCGGGGCGCGCCGGCGCGAGCGCGCTGGAGGTCGACGAGCCGCTGGTCGCCCGCGTCGTCTCGCGCATGACCGGCATCCCCGCCGCCAAGCTGGTCGACGACGAGAGCCGGCGCCTGATCGAGATGGAGCGCCTGCTCGCCGCGCGCGTGGTCGGCCAGCCCGAGGCGGTGGAGCGGGTGAGCCGGGCGGTCCGGCGCGCCCGCGCCCACCTGCGCGATCCGCGCCGCCCGATCGCGTCGTTCCTGCTCGCCGGTCCGACCGGCGTGGGCAAGACCGAGCTGTGCAAGGCGCTGGCCGACTTCCTGTTCGGCGACGAGCGCGCGCTCGTCCGCATCGACATGAGCGAGTACATGGAGAAGCACGCGGTCTCGCGCCTGGTCGGCGCGCCGCCCGGCTACGTCGGATACGACGAGGGGGGAGAGCTCACCAACCGGGTGCGGCGCCGGCCCTACTGCGTGATCCTGCTCGACGAGGTGGAGAAGGCGCACGCCGACGTCTTCCACCTGCTGCTCCAGGTGCTCGACGAGGGCCACCTGACCGACAGCTCCGGGCGGCGCGTCGACTTCAAGAACACGCTCGTCATGCTGACCTCCAACCTGGGCACCGGCGAGCCAGGGCGCGCCGGCACCGAGGACGCGCGCGAACGGGTGCTGGCGGCCGTGCGCCGCCACTTCCGGCCCGAGTTCGTCAACCGCCTCGACGACGTGCTCGTGTTCCGCTCGCTCGACCGCGCGGCGCTGGTGCCGATCGTCGAGCTGCAGCTGGCCGCGCTGCGCCGCCTCATGGCCGAGCAGCGCGTCGGGCTCGAGGTCTCCGCCGACGCGGTCGCCTGGCTGGCCGAGCGCGGGCATCACCCCGACTACGGCGCGCGCCCGCTGCGCCGGCTCCTTCAAGATTCGGTCCAGGACGCGATCGCGGATCTGCTCATCCGCGGCGAGCTGGTCGAGGGCGCCGGCGCGCGGGTCGACGTCGACCGCGAGCGCGACGCCCTGCTGGTGCGCCCCGCGCCCTGACAGGATTCATCTCGTCTCAGGCCGCCTCGCCCCAGGCGGCGACGATGCGCTGGTTCTGGCCGAGCGCGAACTGCAGGGTGGTGAGCTTGTTGGGCGGCGGTACGACCTCGACCTCGAAGCGATAGACCTGAAGGTGCTCGTCCTCGCCGATCGAGGTGGGCGCGCCGTCGACGTCGATCTGCAGCGCGCCGTCGACGGTGTTGACCAGCCCGTCGAGCCATTTCGGGTCGAGGAGGTCGATGCTCTCGAACCAGGCCTTGGCCGCATCGTCGTAGCCGACCACGCTCCAGCTCATGCGCACCTTGGTGTTGACCAGCGGGCGCGCCAGCTTCGCGCGCAGGTTGGTCTGGTTCTCCTGGCTGAGGAAGCACGAGACGCGGATCGGGTCGGTGACGTCACCGCCGAACTGGAAGCGCTCGATGATCCCGACGCAGCTCACCGTCGCGCCGCCCAGCAGCGACTGCCCGGCGCCGCCGAGCGGATTCCACACGACGATGTCCTTGCCCAGCACGAGGCCGCCCAGCCCCGACCACTCCAGCAGGTAGCCGAAGGGCCCTCTCCGGTTGGGCGCCACGTTGAACGCGTGCTGCCACGCGCAGGTCACATCCAGGTCGCTGGACACCGCCATGACTCGTCTCTATCAGGCCGCGCGGCGCCGCACCGTGGGTCATTTCGTCCTCCGCTCGCCCGCGCGTAGACTGGGCGAGTGGACATCCTCATCCGTCGAGCGCCCGATCTGGCGCGCTGGGAGGGCCGCGACCTCTGGCCGGCGATCGCCGCCGGCCCGCGCGAGCGGGACGCGCGCGACTGCTTTCGGCGCGACGTGGCGGTGGAGGCGCCGGGCCAGCCGGTCGCGGGCGGGCCGTTCGAGCGGGTCGCCGCCGCCATCCTGCGCTACGAGGTGTTCCCGCCGGCGCTGGTCGAGGGAGTCCTGCGCCGCGCGCCGCTCGAGAGCGGCGACACGGTCGGCATCCGCTACAAGGGCTTCCGGATCGCCCACGTCTTCTTCGCGGCTCGCGTCGTGGATCGATTCCGGCGGGTGGCCGGCGGAGTCCTGAGCGAGGGCTTCACCTACCGCACGCTGGTCGGGCATCCCGAGCTCGGCGAGGAGACCTTCTCCGCCGGCAAGCGGCTCGAGACCGGGACCGTGAGCGTCGAGCTCCGGTCGTGGAGCCGGCCCGGCACCCGCCTGGCGCGCCTCGCGGCCCCGATCGTGCGGCGCATGCAACTCGCGGCCGGCGGGGCCGCGCTCGACAGCCTCGCCCGCGTGGCGATCACAGCCGGTACGGGTTGAACGTGTAGTCGAAGCTGACCTCTTCCGGGATGGTGAAGTACTCGGTGACCAGCCCGGCCGGATCGGTCGCCATCGCGCCGCGGCGGGGGACGTCGTCGTGGTCGTCCCAGCCCCACGGCGCATTGGCGGCGTTGGTCTCGCACGCGGTCGGCCCCGCGCCGCAGCCGCCCGAGCTGTTGCCCGAGAAGGTCCCGAAGCTCGAGAACAGCGAGCGGGTGCCGCGCTGGCCCCACAGCCCGAGGTGCTCGAAGATGTCCACCAGCTTGTAGCGCACGCCGCGGTCGTTGGGTCCGACGGGCACCTCGGCCAGGTTGAGCGTCGGATAGTACGAGACGCCGTCTCCGTCGATGTTGTAGTAGGGGCGAGCCTTGAGGCCGTGGCCCTTGGCCTGCTGCGCGGTGACCGGGTGCGGGTTGCCGCTCCAGCTCTCCATGGACAGGGTTCCGTCGAGGTCCTCGGCTCCCTCCTCCCAGTCCCCGCCGGCCGGCAGGTACGAGAAGAAGTCCCGGTGCGCGACGGTGACCGCGGACTTGAGGACGCCGTAGACGGATCCGTTGCGGGCCACGGTGATGAGCACGCCCTCGGAGTCGTTCTCGTGCTCGGCGTCGACGACGTTGTCCGACCAGTCGCGCGGGTGGAAGAACATGTAGATGATGAACCAGTGCGTCTCGGTCTCGACGACCGAGAAGTACACATGCGCCGCCAGCGGAAAGCTCGAGTTGCCGGCGTGGTCCCAGTTGTCGTTGCCGACGAGGTTGTTGTCGAAGTCGAACCGGGTGATGTAGTCGGCGCGGCCGCCCAGCGCGTGACTGCCTGTCTGGTCCACGTCCTGGTAGTGGATGGGGGCCCAGTGGAGCGCGAGCGCGGCCCGATCGGCCGGCACGCTGGCCGTCAGAGCCGCGGCGATCGAGTCGACCGTCTCGGTCTCGGCGCAGCCCCCCGTCGCCGCCAGGAGGAACGCCGTCAGAGCCCACGCGCACGTCCCGCGGCTCGATGTCGTCGAACATCTCGGGTCAGGACGCATTCGCGGTCTCGCCTCCGCTGCAGTGGCTCACTCCAGTAGATGCGATCCAGGGCACGCTGCTCAAGCGAACACGTCTGTGCGCCCGTGTATGGAAACGAGCCGCGTCACGTCGCGCCGCGTCGTGGTACGACGTCCATGGTGCAGCGCCTCCTGCCGATCGCCCTCGCCATCCTCGCCTCCGTCCCGGCATGCGGCCCGTCGCCCGGGCCGCGGTCCGCCGCGCCGGGTCCCACGGTCCGCCGCGCCGACCCGACGCCGCCACCCGAGCCCGGCGCCGTCGCCGAACCCGAGGAGCCTGCTCCCGCGGCGCCGGCAGCGGCTGCGCCGGCGGCGCTGGCGGACGCGTGCGAGGGCGCCGCGATCGATCTGCACGACGTGTTCGACGTGGGCGTGTGCCAGGTGGAGGGCAAGGGCGACCGGATCCCGCCCAGCATCAGGCGCTCGATCGAGCCGGCCGTGATCGAGGTGAGCGCGGGCAGGCCGGCGCGCGCAGCCATCCGCCTCGAGAACACCGGCTCGCGGCCTGCCGACGTCTTCCTGTCGCTTCCCTGCGAGCTCGAGGATCAGGTTCGAACGTGGATCGAGGATCCCGCGAGCGGCAAGCCGGTCGACACCAACAAGCCGGACTGCGAGGGCGGGTCCGCCAGCGCCGATCTTCAAAAGCGCTGCCTGGCCACGGTGCACCAGATCCGCATGCCGCCCGGCGGGACGGCGCGCTTTCCGTTCGAGGCGGCGACCTCGGTCCGCGCGTGGGACGATCGCTGCGAGACCCATCGCGGCAAGGGGGCGGTGCCGCGCGGCCGCTACAAGCTGCGCGTGCGCGCCCTCTTCCTCGGCGCCATCCTCGACGCCGATCTCGTCGTCCGCTGACCGGTCGGGTTCGCCATCCCGCGGCGCGCGGGCGGCCGCCCGCCCGCGATTCCAGGCCGGGCCGAAAACGAAACGGCCCGGGTCCGCTTCCGGACCCGGGCTCTTCATCTCGTCGGGCTCCCGCTCAGGCCCCGTCTCGAGGCCTGCCGGGCTTCCTGCCTGTCAGCAGGGGCCGTCGGGGCAGCAGTCGCCGAACTGCTGGCACACCGTGTCGCAGAAGCAGCCGGCCGGGGCCTGGCCGCCGCACGTGTTGTTCTGCACGCAGCTGGCCGGATCCGCCTGACCGCCGCAGACCTGGTCGATGTCACCGCAGCAGTCGCCGAACTGCACGCACGCGTCGTCGCACTGGCAGGACGCGTTCGGATCGAACTGGCCGCAGCGACCCTCGCAGCTGCCGCCCGGGTTGCCGCCGCCGCCGTCGCACGAGATACCGACGTCCTCCCACGACTGATCGATCGCGGCGATCTCGTCGGGCGAGAAGCCGAGCGCGGTGGCGGCCGCCACGACGCCCTGGCAGCCCTGGTCGAACGTGGAGCCCTCGGTCCAGAAGCTGGCGTTGGCCTCGTACCACGCCTCGCCCGCGCGGCGCACGCTGGCCTGGGTCGCGACGCCGTCCGGATCGCCGCTGGCCAGACGCTTGGCGGTGCGGCAGAACGCCTTGTTCATGATGCCGCTCGAGAAGTGGACGTCCAGCCCCTCGAAGAAGTCGGCGATGTTGTCGATCGACGCGCCGTCGGCGGTCGGGTCGCACATGAAGCGGAGCGCCGCGTCCTGCTGGAAGATGTCGCGCCCGAGGTCGAAGTCGGCCGCGTCACCCTCGTCGAAGAACTCGGTGATCGTGCCGGCGATGTCCGAGAACGACTCGTTCATGCCGCCCGACTGCGACGCGTAGATCAGGTTCGAGTGGAACGTGGTGAAGCCGTGGTTGATCTCGTGGCCGACCACGTCGATGTCGCCCGACAGCGGGAAGAACAGGCTGGCGCCGTCGCCGTAGGTCATCTGCTGCCCGTCCCAGAACGCGTTCTCGTAGTTCACGCTGTAGTGCACGCGGCTGAGGATCACGAAGCCGTTGTCGTCGATCGAGTTGTGCCCGTACCACTCCTGCATCATGTTGAGCACCTGCTCGGCGAAGCCGTGGGCGTCGTTGATCGGGGCGTCGCCGATCGGGTTGAGCGGGCCCGTCACGACGGTGCCCGTGCCCGACGTGCCGCCGTTCATGTTGGTCGTGATCAGCCGCGAGGTGTTCATCGCGAACTGGCCGCCCGACGGCTCGACGTCGAGCTCGGCGTCCCAGGTGCGCGAGACCTTCGGGTTGCCGCCCGGGCCCGACGCCTGCTCGAGGGTGTCGATGCCGTTGAACTGGTACAGGATGTCGCCGGTCGCGGCGTCGACGAAGTAGTTCCACAGACCCGGCTTGATGCCCGCCTGCAGCTCGGTGAAGAAGACGACGTGCCAGGCGGCGCGGGTGCTCGCCTTGCCCGGGTACGCGACCAGCTCGGTGGTCGCGCGCGAGAAGGCCAGACCGGCGGCCGCGCTCTTGTCGAGCCCGGACGAGTAGGCCGACTTGCCGATGGCGAGCGCGTTCTGCGCCGAGATCGACGCGGCGGGCTGGACCACTTTCAATCCCTTGACCAGCGTGCCGCTCATGCCGATGAAGCGGTTGTCGGCGGCGCTGGCGTGCACCACGATGCCTGAGCCCCAGACCGGCAGCCCGTCGTGGATCTGCCGCATGCGCACGTGGAGCTGCTGGCCGCTCCCCTGGTGCACCTGTCGGACCTCGAAGTCGTCCTGCGGCGACAGGCCGAGCTCACCGTTGAAGTTGCGCACGTACGAGAGCGCGGCGCTCTTCACGTCGCCGGCAACCTGTGGCCGCTGGGTGTCGGCGATGTGAAACGCCTCCACCGACGGAACAGCTTCGCGCGCGTCGACGGTGTCATCTTCGTTAGAGCAGCCGACCGCCGAGACGGATGCAGCTGCTGCGAGCAGGGCGATGATGCGTCCCAGTTTCATCGTGTACTCCTCCTGGTGGGTTCCACGCGACGGGTCCGCGGCAGACGGCGATGATCTGGCATCCGACGCGGATGTGAACTTGACGACACGCTAACACCCCTCACTGAAGGACGCCCGGAAGTTGATCTTACTTCGCCTTTGGTTCTTCGCGTGTTGCGGTGTGGGATAGATTGCTGGCCTCTGCCTGCAGACTGCCAATTGGCGCACGATGCTCGACTCCTGGAGAGTCGACTGGCATTCACATGCGAATCGCAGGGCCGGCCCATCAGCTCGGCCGATCCGCTGGCTCGATCAAACTGGTTGTTCCAGCGTCGCCGTCCCGAGGGCGACAGGCGCTCAGCCGCGCGGCGCCGGCCCCGCGGCGGCGAGCCAGTCCAGGGCGGCGCGGGCGAAGTTTCGCGGCGCCTCCTCGTCCATGCGGAAGTAGAGCGCGGGCTCGATGAGCTCGAGCTCCATCACGGCGAGCGAGCCGCCCTCCAGGCGCACGAGGTCGACGCGGGCCTGAAGGGGCGGCCGGTCGAGCGCGGCCAGGACCGCATCGGCGACCCGCCGGGTCTCCGCGTCGGGCGCGCAGGGCTCGATGTGTCCGCCGTGCTCCTCCTGGACGCGGAAGTCGCCCTGCCGGGGCCGCTTGGTGACGGCGTGGCTGAGGCGGCCGTGGAAGTGGAAGGTCGAAACCTCTCCCTCGTCGAGGATGGACGACAGGAACGGCTGCGCCATCCACTCGCGGTCCGCGTAGCGGGCGGCGATCTCCGCCAGCGCGTCGTCGCCGACGCGGTCGCTCACGCGGTAGGTGTCGTCGGCGTTGGCCCCGACGACCGGCTTGAGCACGAGCTCGTCCATCGCCAGCGCCGAGGGGAGGCCGCGCAGCTCCCCTGCCGAGAGCCCGCGACCGCGTCGAGTCGGGACGGTCGGGACCCCGCGCGCGGCGAGATCGGCGAGGTAGGTCTTGCGCGCGTTCCAGCGGACCAGAGAGGCCGGGTTGGCGAGCGGCACGCCGAGCCGCTCGATCTCCTCGATCAGCGCGAGGAAGCCGGCCAGATCGCGCTGGTAGTCCCACGTGGTGCGGATGACGACGCCGTCGTAGGCGCGCCAGTTGGTGGCGGGTCGCCGCCACGGGACCTGCTCCACCTGCACGTCTCGCCTGGCGAGCTCGGCGATGGCGAGCTCATCGTCCATGACGAAGTCACCGCGGTCCTCGATGGTCAGGAAGGCAAGCCGGCGCACCGCTCCATCCTACGACAGTCGAGTTCCGGTTGAATCGGCGCCCCGGGCGGATCAGGATCCCCGGGCCGGGCCCGCTCCGGGCGCCGAGCAGAAGAGGACCAGATGCCCGACAGGATGATCTCGCAAGCGGTCGAGAACTACGCCGAGCAGCACAGCGACGAGGTCGACGCGCTGTTCGACGAGCTGCGCGAGGAGACGATCGCAAAGATGTCGAGCCCGCAGATGCAGGTGGGGAGGCTCGAGGGGCGCTTCCTCCACCTGCTGGTCGGGCTGACCGGCGCGCGCCGCGTCCTCGAGATCGGCATGTTCACCGGATACTCCGCGCTGATGATGGCCTCGGCGCTGCCCGACGGCGGCGAGGTCATCACCTGCGACATCGATCCGGCGGCCGAGGCGATCGCGCGGCGCTACTTCGCCCGGCACCCCGCCGGCGCGAAGATCCAGGTCCGCATGGGGCCGGCCCTGGAGACGCTCGCGTCGCTGGCCGGCCCGCTCGACCTCGCCTTCATCGACGCCGACAAGGAAAACTACCAGCCGTACTACGAGGCGGTGCTCGCGCTCCTCCGGCCAGGTGGCCTCGTCGTCGCGGACAACACGCTCTGGAGCGGGAAGGTCCTCGACCCCGACACCGATTCGGCGCGCGCCATCGCCCGCTTCAACGACCACGTGGCCGCCGATTCGCGCGTCGACAAGGTCATGCTGACCGTCCGCGACGGGATGACCCTCGCGCGCAAGCGATAGCTCAGGAGGCGGGGCTCACCGCGCCGCCGCCGCCGTCCGCACCGGCGAGCTACCGGCTCCGCCCCACCGACGGTCGGCCGACCAGCGTCGCGCCCGCGCCGCCCAGCTGGGTGGCGAGGGTGACCATCGAGAACCCGTAGCGCTCGCGGATGTGGTCGACCACGGCGGCGATCTTCTCGTGCTCGTCGAACAGCGAGAGCTGCTGCTCGAACACGCCGAGGTTGGACAGCTGCATGCCCAGGAGGCGCACCGGCAAGGGGCGCGTCCGCGCCAGGGTCAGCATCTCCTTGACCACCGGGTAGAGCTCGAGCTCCGAGCTGGTCGGCGACAGCGTGCGCGAGCGGGTGAGCGTGTGAAAATCGGAGTAGCGCAGCTTGAGCGTCACCGTGCGCGCCTTGACGCCGCGCACGCGCGCCCGCCAGCACACGCGCTCGCACAGCCCGCACAGGACCGACTCGATCGAGGCGGGATCGGACACGTCCTCGCGGAAGGTGCGCTCGTTGGAGATGCTGCCGACCGTCTCGCCCTCGGGATCGTGCTCGGCGAAGGCCGGGCGCTCGCGACCGAGCGCGCCGGAGCCGCGCCCCTGGACGCCGCGCAGGATCGAGCGCGCCCAGGCGCCGAAGATCTCCTCGAGCGCGGCGAGCGGCGCGTCGGCGACGGCGCCGAGGGTCTCGTACCCGGCCGCGCGCAGCTTGCCCTCGGCGACCGGCCCGATGCCCGGGAAGGAGCGCACCGGCAAGGGGGCCAGGACCGCGCGCTCGACCCCGGCCGGCACCAGCATCACGCCGCGCGGCTTGGCCAGGCTCGAGGCCACCTTCGCCATGACCGTGCTGGTGGCGAGGCCGGCGCTCGACGGCAGGCCGAGCTCGTCGGCGATCGCCCGCGTGAGGTCGAGGACCGCGCGCTCGATCGCGACGTCGGCGTTCTCGTCGCCGGGCAGCCCGTACAGCCGCTCGCAGCCCGACAGGTCGAGGAACATCTCGTCGATGCTGGCGATGACGACGACGGGCGAGTAGCGCCGCGCGATCTCGCGGACGCGCTCGGCCTGGTCGCTGTATGTGTCGCCGCGGGTGGGCAGATAGATCGCGTGTGGCGCCAGCCTGCCGGCCTCGACCAGCGACATGCCGGACTTCACGCCGAGGCGGCGCACCTCGTAGCTCGCGGCCGTCACCACGCCGCGGCTGCCGGGCTTGCCGCCGACGACGACGGGCACGCCCTCGAGCGTCGGGTCGAGCACGCGCTCGACCGACACGAAGAAGGTGTCCAGATCCAGACAGCAGATCCGGGGCAGGGGCAGCGGCCCCGACGACGCGAGTGTGGACGCCGTCGCCATGAGAGCTCGCCGAGAACCGTACCTGAACATTCATTCAGGTGCAAGGCCAGAGGCCTCGCAGAGGCGTCGCCACGCCGGCTGGGCGCGGTGGCACACTCGCGAGCCATCGGATCAGAAGTACTCCCCGCCTCCAGGAGTCGCGCATGCGCTCGAGTCACCTCATCGGCCTCGTCGGCGTTCTACTGATCTCGCTCGGTGTGCCCACTGCTGCCAGCGCAGCCGGCGACGCCGCCGCCGGCAAGGGGAAGAGCCTGGCCTGTCAGACCTGCCACGTCTCGCCGGCCGGCGCCCCGGGCGCGCCGCACCTCGCCGGCCAGCGCGACGCGTACATCGCGAAGCAGCTCAAGGCGTTCAAGGCCGGCGATCGCAAGGACCCGATGATGAACGCCATCGCCGCGCAGCTCAGCGACGCCGACATCGACAACCTGGCGGCGTACTGGAGCGGCCAGCCGCCGGGCAGCGACACGACGGTGTCGAGCGCGGTCGCGGCGATCAAGAAGTCGCACATGACCTTTCCGCGCAGCTTCCCGAAGGGCTTCACGCTCTATCTCACGGCCAACGACGCCAAGGAGAACGTCGTCAGCAAGACCTACGTCAACACGGTCGGGCTCCAGGCCGCGCGCGCGCACAAGCAGCTGCCCGACGGCAGCATGATCGTCGTCGTCAAGTCCGCCGCCAGGCTCGGGCCCGACAAGAAGCCCGTGCTGGACAAGGACGGCAGCTGGGCCACCGACAAGGTCGTCGCCTACGTCGGGATGGAGGCGCACGCCGGCTGGGGCGCGGGCGTCCCCGAGCTCCTGCGCAACGCCAACTGGAACTACGCCGTGTTCACGCCCGAGAAGGCGCCGAAGGCCGACGTCCCGCAGACCATCTGCCTCGCGTGCCACAAGCCCAAGGCGTCCGAGAGCTACCTCTTCAGCTTCAAGGAGCTGGTCGAGAAGGCCGGCAAGAAGTGATCGAGAGCGCCTGCGCGCTCGGCCGGTCGATCCCGACGGGGAACCCCGCCGACCTCGTCGGCACGCCGTCCACGGTTCACCTCTCGCTCGCGCCGCCCGGCGGGTCGCCGGCCGCCGGGTAGTCGACCGCGAGCACCTCCAGCTCCTCGTCGCCGCGCGTGGTCCGCAGCGTGGCCGTGTCGCCCACGCCGCGGCCGAGCAGCGCGCGCGCCAGCGGCGACACGAAGGCGACGCGCCCGTCCGACGGATGCGCCTCGTCGACGCCGACGATCTGGTAGCGCCGCTCGACCCCGCTCTCGCCGCGCACGGTCACGACGGCGCCGAACCGCACCTCGCGGCAAGGCGCGTCCGGTGCGCTCACGACGACCGCGCCGGTCAGCCGCTGGTCCAGGTCGGCCTTGCGCCGGTTGAGCCGCTCCAGGGCGCGCGGTCGGTCCGCGCCGTCGACCGCGCGCTCGGCCTCGGCCCGCTCGCGGGCGAGGTCGTGCGACTCCGCGCGCAGGAGCTCGAGCCCGCGCGGCGTCACGTAGTTCGGCGTGCCGGCCGGCAGGGGCGCCCGGGGCGGCACCACCACGGCGGCCTCCGCCGGCTCCTCCCTGGTGAAGGCCTTGCTCACGTGGACGAGCATGCACGACCTCGCCGGGGCCGAGCATGTCTTGAATTGCGCTTGAACCGCGGTCGCCCGGCGGGGCAACATCGCGGGCCGTGAACCTCGGCCGTCTCCTGGCATCCTCGCTCCTCGCTGCCACCCTCGGGCTCGCCGCCTGCTCGTCCGACGACGACGACGGCGCCGGCTCCGACGCGGGAGGCAGCCGCGACGGCGCGCCCGCCTCCGACGGCGCGCCCGCCGACGCCTCTCGGCCGGCGGACGCCGCGGTGCCGCCCGACGCCGGCCCGCTGGCCGACGCCGAGCCGACCCCCGATGCGGCGGTCGGGGACTGCGGCCGCATCAAGTGCGACTGCACCTTCAACGGCATCCCGCTCTTCGGCAAGGTCCAGTACGTCGACGAGCTCGGCTTCCCCGACATCCAGGTCAGCGAGAGCCCGTTCCCCGATCTGAGAGTGCGCGAGGGCTCCTTCGCCGACAGCTGCGGGGAGTGGGAGGTGGTCGACAACTTCCCCGACTTCACGGTCGAGATCGTGACCAGCTTCGAGGACTTCTCGATCGAGTACTCGGACTTCCCCGGCATCCCGTAGGGCCGGCGGCGCCGCAAGAGTAGTGGCGGGGCGGCCACCCGGGATAGAGTCCCGGAAAGCCTCGAAGCGTGACCAGCCTGGGAGCTCGGACCATGGGAACGACGCGACTGGTGGTGGACGTTGGTGACGAGGGCCTGCCGACCGAGGTGGACATCGAGCGGCTCGGCGAGCTCCTGCCCGGGCGCGACAACCGGCTGTGGCTGGACGTCTGCGACCCGGGGCCGGACGAGGTGGCGATGCTGCGCAGCCAGTTCGCCTTCCACGAGCTCACGCTCGACGAGATGACCCGGCCGCACGAGCGGCCCCGCTGCGACGCCCACCGCGACTACTACTTCATCGTGGTCTATGCGGCCGAGCAGGTCGGCGACGAGTTCCGGCCGCGCGAGCTCAACATGTTCTGGGGCCCCAACTACCTGGTCACCATCCACCGCCAGCCGACCGCGGTGGTGGCCCTCCTGGCCGAGGCGCGCCGGCGCTGGGAGCAGCACGAGGGGCGCTGCGCGCACGGCGTGTCCTGCCTGGCCTACACCCTGTTCGAGAGCCTGGTCGACGGCTACTTCGCGGTGCAGGACACGATGCGCGAGCGCATCGAGCGGATCGAGGAGGCCATCTTCAAGGGGGAGGACGAGGCCGCGGCGGCGCTGTTCCGGCTGCGCAAGGAGCTCCTGCAGGTGCCGCGCCTCCTCGCGCCGACCAGTCACGTGCTGGCCGAGGTGCTGCGGCGCGGGCGCGCGATCCCGGAGGCGCTGCGCCCCTACTTCGACGACGTCCAGGACCACTCGCTGCACGTCCTGGCCGAGATGGACACGTACCGCGACCTCCTGGCCACCGCGCTCGACGTGCAGGTCTTCTACTCGTTCACCCGGCTCGGCCACATCATGAAGCGGCTGACCGCGGTGACGGTCATCATCATGGTGCCGAACTTCGTGGCCAGCATCTACGGCATGAACTTCGAGCACCTGTTCCCGCCGCGCGAGTGGCGGTTCGGCTTCCTGATCGTGGTCGCGTTCCTGGCGGTCATGGTGGTGTGGGGCTTCATCCACTCGCGCCTCCTGCGCTGGCTCTGACGATCGCGCGGCGGTCGCGCGGTCACCGGGTCACCACGCGCACGATCGCGACGATGCCGATGGCGATGATGATCAGCCGCAGGGCGGCCGGAGGCAGCCTCTTGCCCGCCATGGCACCGATCTGGCCGCCGATGACCGACCCGACGGCGATGAGGGCGACGACGGTCCAGTCCGGATCCGCGGCCGCGATGAACAGCACCGCGGCGGCGCCGTTCACGATGGCGGCCAGCACGTTCTTGATGGCGTTGGCCCGCTGCAGGTCGTGGGTCATCAAGATGCCGAGGATGGAGATGTAGATGACGCCCTGCGCGGCGCCGAAGTAGCCGCCGTAGATGCTGGCGCCGAACAGCGCGACCGGCAGCAGCCAGCGGGCGTGAGGCGACACGCCGCCGCCGCGCTCGAGCCGCGCGCGGATGATGCGCGGCTGGAGCAGGACCAGGACCATCGCGAGCGCGACCAGCACGATGACGATGCCCTCGAAGACGGCGTCGGGCAGGGCCAGGAGGAGCACGCCGCCCACCAGCGCGCCGCTCGCGCACCAGGGGACCAGCCGCATGATCGCGCGCGACTGTCCGGCCAGCTGCTCGCGGTAGCCGATCGCCCCGCTGACCGAACCGGGGACCAGGCCGATGGTGTTGGACACGTTCGCGACCACCGGCGGGTAGCCGAGCGCGAGCAGGGTCGGAAACGTGATCAGCGACCCGGAGCCGACGACCGTGTTGATGGTGCCGGCGGCGAGGCCGGCGGCGAAGATGAGGATGAGGTCGACGACCGGCATGGCAGCAACGCCAATTGTTGCCGAGCCGGCGCCCCGCCGCTCCTGCGAACTGACCGGATCAGATCAGCCCGGTCGGCTCCGAACATGCCATCCGCGCCCTGCCGCCCGGCCGGCAGGGCATCTGGCCGCCCGGACGCCCCGGTTCACGGGAACGCGAGCACGGTGCTGGGCACGCCGATCGCGCCGTCCGTCACCGGGTCGCCGGTGTCGTTGATGACGTGGTCGATCGTGCCGGCGCCGAGCTCGACGGTCAGCACGTCGAACGCCCTGACCCCCGGCGTGACCGGCACCTCGAAGCCCCTGCTGGCGTGGAGGCTCGGGTTGACGTTGGTGAAGACGTAGCTGCCCCCGCCCCACAGCGTGTGCGTCCTGACCGAGCTCGCCACCTTGTACGCGGCCCAGCCCAGGCTGCCGTCGTGCTGCCACGCGGCCTGGTCCGGCGGGTCGTAGGGCAGCTCGTTCTGGAAGAAGATGGTCCTGCCGCGCTCGCCGTTCCAGATGACGTTGTACTTCTGGTAGTGCTCGACGAAGAGGCCCGTGGCGGTCACGTCGTCGCCGTTGACGACCAGGCCGGTGTCCGCCGTGTTGACGGTCCAGCCCACCCCGCTTCCGTGATCGGCGCGCCAGGCCCAGATGTCGTCGAGGATGACGTTGCCGCTGTTGACCTCGAGGCTCACGCGGGCCTTGCCCACGTCCGGGCCTCCGATGCGGAAGAAGACGTCCTGGACCCCGGTCGGCGTGTCGCCCGGGTGGCAGTTGCCGCGGCCGTGGCGCGTGCCGATCTCGAGCAGCGACGGCGACTCGACGTCGCCGGCGTCGAACATGAAGCCGGCCAGATCGACACCCGCGACGTCGGCGACGGTCATGGGGACCGCGCCGTTCACCGCCGTGAGGGTGGGGAAGCCCAGGCCCAGCACGATCGTGTGCGCCCGCTTGACCTTGATCGAGCGCTCGACGCCGTAGACGCCCGGCGTGAGGAGGAGGTGCTTGCCGCGCGAGAGCTGGTTGTTGATGGTCTGGATCGAGTCGGACGGGCTCGCCACGAAGAACTGGCTGAGCGGGATGGAGCGGCCCGGCGTCGGTCCGCTCGCCCAGGTCGTCCCCGCGGAGTCGGTCCGGGCGTCGGGCACGAACACGCGGAAGGCGCCGGATGCGTCGAGGTAGAGGTACGGCCGCTCGCGGCTGGCC